>JAYVCF010000080.1:0-10472 GCA_043750095.1 Deltaproteobacteria bacterium | reverse complement strand
TGTGGAGGTGTCGAAGACGCCCCGGACAAAACAAGCTCGCCGAGTACATCAACGGTAGCGGCGCGGGGCGGGGGCGCCCGTTGAGGAGCGTCCTAGGACACCGTAGTTCGTGTCCGACGGAGCGAAGCAACGGGGGCACCCGCCACGCGACGCGGCCTGCTCACCCACTGCGTCCGACGCTCTGATCCATACGCTACGGTCGCGACACTAGGGGCGCGGGCGCGGACTCGGCGGCGGCGCCGCGGCGCAGCCCATCGAGAGGCAGCGGCAGCGGGAGCGCGGCGCCTTCGTCGAGCTCGGCCCCCGCCTCGCGCAGCGGCGGGAACTCGACGTCGTTCAGGCGCGTGAGGCCCTCGTGCAGCTGCGCCGTCCACCGGTTGAAGATGTGCAGATCGATCGCGGTCTGATAGCCACCTTGATAGGCCTCGAGCGCTTGCTCCTCGATGGGCACGATGAAGGTACCGAGCTGATCGCGGTACGCCTGGTCCTCGTCCTCACTCAGGCCGGGCGGGATCGGGAAGTCGCGTAGCTGCGTCGCGAACACCTCGTAGCTCCGGCCGATCTGAAAGAGCGCGGCCGTGACCCACTCGGCGACGTGGAAGGAGACCACGTCAGCGAACGCCTCCGATGCGTCGCGCAGCAAGCGGCTCTTCTGCTGCAGGCGCGCCGAGAGTCCGTCGATGTCGCCCGCGATCTGCACGGCCTCGAAGCGCGCGAGGATCGCCTCGCCCTGCATGTAGCGCGCTTGCGCCAGGAAATAGTGGCCCGGCGCCGTGAGACGACGCAGCGCCGCCTGACCACCACGCACGGCTGCCGTGAGCGCGCGATCGGCGCCCTCGCGATCGCCGGCCTGGATGAGCACCTCGGCGAGGCGCGTCTGTGCTTCCACGTCGCGATCGGGATTGCGGCTCGCGCGCGCGTACTCGGTGTAGATGCGCGCCGCGTCTTGCCAGCGATGCGCGCTCGCGTGGGCGCGGGCCTGCATGAAGGTGACTTCACCGGCCGAGTCGTGGTGCGGAAAGCGCTGGAGGAATTGCGTGGCCGCGCTGACCGCGGCGTCCCAGTCCTCGGCGGCGAGGCGCAACACCACGGCGTTGTAGAGCGCATCCGCGCCGTGCTCACCCTCGGGAAAGCGCGTGCCGTAGGCCTCGTAGAAGCGCGCCGCATCGCGGAACTGCGCGATCGACTCGTACATCTGCGCGGCGTTCCACGCACCGAGCGCGCCCTCGGTGGAGCCCGGATAGCGATCGACGAGGTGGTCGTACACGCCCGATGCGCCGTTCAGATCGCCCGCGCGCTGTAGCTCGCTCCCGGCGTTGAAGAGCGCCTGACGCGCGCGCGGATCGTTGGGGAACTCGTCGGCCGCGTGCTGGTACGCCTCGGCCGCGCCGTGGTGATCGTTCTGACACGCGAGCTGCTCACCGCGCGCGAAGGCGGCTTGGAGGATGAGCGTGTCGAGGCGCGCCTGCGACTCCGCGGTCTGGAACGCGGGCGCGTTCTTGAGCCGACGTGCCCAGGTCTCGATGTTGCTGAAGTCCGCGGCGCGGTTGAACGAGTCGAGGATCAGCTCGCCCGCGTCGTGCGCGTAGTCGCTCTGCGGATAGCGCTCGAGGAGCTGACCGAAGAGGCGCACGGCCGGGTCATAGATCCCGCGGTCGTAGTAGAGGTGGCCCTGTCGGAAGAGGATCTCCGGGATGTCCGGGTCGTTGGGGAAGTACTGGACGTAGAGCTCGATCGCCTCCGAGAAATGGCGATCGTTGTCGGTCTCGGCGCAAGGATCTTCGGCCGCGGGCGTCGCAGCGTCGGTCGCGCTCGCGCTCGCAGTCGCAGTCGCGCTCGCGCTCGCCGTGCACACCACCGTGGCCGCAGCGGTCGTCGACGCGGGCGCGCGCGGCGGTGGCGTCGGTGTGGGCGTCGCGCCGCGTGATGCGGTGCAAGTCGCGAGCTGCGCCTCGCGCACGTGCTCGAAGGCGCCGATGGCGTTGTAGAGCGAGTCGCGCGTGTACTGACCGTCGGGACGCAGGCGCGCGGCCGCGAGGTACTCCGCGCCCACCTCCGGATACTGCTCGAGCCGATGAAACAGGATCTCCGCGCGGAAGAAGTGCAGATCGTAGCTGTGCTCGCCGTCCGGAAAGTGCGCGAGGTAGAGCGCGTAGCCGTCCGACGCCTGCTGGAAGCGCGACGCGAGGTTGTTGCGCTGACCGAGCTCGTGCCATCGCATGGCACGCACGCGGATCGCGCGCTCGACGCGCGTCGCGGCATCGGCGACCGCATCGGGATCCGTCTGCTGCGTCGCCCAGCGACCGCCCGGCAAGTAGTTGTCGGCCAGTGCCGTGAGCGCTTCGAGCGTGTGCGGCCCGTCGTCGACCGCGGCGTAGCCGGCGGCGATCTGCTGCTGCCAGGTGGGCGCGCGCGGATCGGCGGGGCTCATCTCGAGCAGGAGCTCGTACGCCTGGATGCCGAAGTCGTAGCGCGCCTGGTCCATGTACGTGAGCGCGAGCCGCGTCAGCACGCGCTCCGCGTATTGTTCGCCGCCGATCTCCTGCAGGAACCGGAACACATCGCGCGGCGTGTTCGACTCGTCCTCGGTGAAGACCTGGATCAGATAGTCGAGCGCTTCGCTCTGGAGATCGCGCAGCCGCCGACGCTGCGCCGCGCTGAGGTGCCCGCGATCGCGCCCGAGGTCGAGCACCTGCCGAAAGCGCAGCGCCGCGCCCTGCGTCTGCCCCATGCGCCAGAGGCACCAGGCGCTCTTGAAGAGCGCCATGTCGAAGAGGTCGGAGTCGCGGTACTGCATCACCGCCTCGAACTCGGGCAGCGCCGCCTCGTACGCCATGTTTCCGAAGTCCGACTCGGCGAGCGCCATGTGCGCATCGGGGACGAATCGACTCTGGGGAAACTCGCGCAGGATCTGCCGATAGAGCTCGAGCGCGCCCGGGAGGTTGTCGGTCTCGGTGAGCGCGTACGCCTTCATGTAGAGGACGAAGTCGTAGCGATCGAAGTCGCGATGGCGAGTGAGGATGCGATCGTAGAGCTCGATCGCGGGGCCGTATCTCACCACGGGCTCGACGCCGCGGTTGGCCTCCGGCACGGCCTGCCACGCTGCGAACGACGTGAGGTACTCGGAGCGCGCGAGCTCCCAGCGCAGCTCGGCGAGGCGCAGGAGCGCGTCGGGCATCTCGGCGGCTGCCTCGGGCTCCTCACGCACGAACTCTTCGAGCAGCTGGATCGCCTGGGTGCGGCGCTCGACCACGAGGCCCTCACGCTCGTGCAGGAGCCGATCGATCTCTTCGTTCTGCCACGCGTGCGCAGCCTCGCCGATCGCATCGGGCCGCTCGCGGAGATAGAGCGTGTCTTCGAGGCTCTCGGTGGCGTCGCCCTCGTCGGAGGCGTCGCGCGCGCTTCGGCTCGTGCTCGTGTCGAGCTCGTCGTCGGTGGTGACGGTGTGCTCGGCGGTCGGATCTTGAAAGCCCACCGGCGTGGTCGGCGACGCGCCTGGGCGATCGTGGCGCTGCGCAAGCGCCGAGGACGGAACGACTGCGATCGCGAGAAGAGCGGCCGCGACGCGCAGACGACGCGGGCTCACGTTGCGCTCCCCGTCGCCGGCGCATCGGGCGCATCCGGGTCGAGGTCGGCGTCGGGATCGGTCGTCTCGCCGGCCGCGTCCTCGAGGTCCTCGACCTGGTGATCGTCGTCCTCGTCCTCTTCGTACTCGTCGCGCCAGTACTCGCCCTCGAAGGGCCAGTACTCCTCGTCGTCGCGAAGCAGGCCCTGGATGCGCAGCGGATCCATGAGCTCGGCGGGGAATCGGCCCGCGGCGAGGCTCTCGATCTGGATCTCGATGCGGCGCTTGCTGCCCATGACCGCGTCGATGCGGCCGATGCGCGCGCGACGCAGGCTCGAGCCCAGTCGATCGCGAAGCTCCTCGAGCGCGCGGATGGCGGCCGTGTTCGCCGCAGCGACGATGCGCCCTCGAACGTCGGCGACGCGCGCCGGGAAGCGCGAGGTGAACGCGCGATCGTGGTCGAGCAGCGCGTCGATGTCGGTGCCGGTGGTCGCGCTCGTGTACGCCGCCATGCCGGCCTGCGCATCGCGCA
Source organism: Deltaproteobacteria bacterium (assembly GCA_043750095.1). Lineage (GTDB taxonomy): Bacteria > Myxococcota_A > Polyangia > Polyangiales > Sandaracinaceae > JBBSAT01. Next base: position 6,375 of record JAYVCF010000080.1, on the reverse strand, counting down.
GCGAGACCTCCATGGCGTGCTCGCGATCACCGAGCGAGCGGAGCGTCTGCTCGATCGGCGCGATGCGGTCGGCCGCGGCGCCCGCGTTGCGCATCGCATCGAGCTGCTCGGTGAGCGCGCGGAGCGCCTGACGCGCGCTGGCGAGATCGTTCGTCAGCGCCGCGATCTGGTCGGGCTCGCTGTCCGCTTGCACGACCGCTTCTTCGGGCGCGTCGGTCCCGTGCATCCGGACGGCGATCGCACCGAGCTGGTCCGACACGCGCGCCGCCCGCGCGGCCTCGGCGTCGAGCGTGCGCACATCCGAGTAGAGCCGGAAGAACGTCGGATCCACGCGCAAGAGCCCGAGCAGGATCGTGTGCAGGTCGGGCGCGGCCTGCGTCTGCCCTTCGGCGGGCGGCGGCGGCGGAGGCGTGGCGTCGATGCGCAGAAGCTCTTCGAACACGCCCTCGCGTCGCGACTCGCTGGCCAGGATGCGCTCGATCTCGTCGCGCAGCGGCTCGAACACCTCCGCGAAGCGCACGAAGAGGCGATCGGCTTCCTCGAACTCGCAGCGATCGAGGTGCACGTAGCCGCGCAGCAGCGAGGCCTCGAGCACGTAGGGCGAGCTCGGAAAGCGCGCGCCGAGCTGATCGAGGAGATCCACGGCCGTGTCGGCGTCGTGTCCCTCGTACATGGCCCACGAGGCCTCGAAGAGCGCCTCGGACACGCGGTCCGAGTCCGCCGGAACCTGGAAGTAATAGTAGAACGCGTCCTCGGCGCGCTGACCCTCGTGCGCCACGCGACCGAGCGCGAGCCAGGTCAGATCGCGCAGCGCGAAGTAGCGATGGTCGACGTAGAACGTGAAGCGATCGGTGTCGCTCGTGGTCGCGATCGAGCAGAAGAGCGTCTCGGCATCGTGGAGCGCGCCACGGCGCGTCGCGATCACACCGCGGAGATACTGCGCGTTCGCATAGAAGCGTGAGCGCCGCGAGACCTGCGAGAACTCCGCGTCGGCCTCGGCATCGTCGTTGGCGTCGTAGCGGGCGCGGCCGCGCAGATAGCGCAGCTCGTTGAGCGCGTCGGGCGAGAGGCCCTCCTCGCCCACGCCCTCGAGCGCATCGAGGACCGCGGGAAGATCCGCGCCGGCGAGCGCGATGTCGATGGCACGGCGGTAGGCGGGACCGAAGTAGGGATCGTCCGTGCCATGCGCGAGCACGCGCTCGTCCACGCGGAAGGCCGATCGATGCGCCCCGAGCTCCGCCAGCTCGCCGGCCAGCAGGTACTGCGCGTTCCGAAGCTCTTCGGAGTCCTCGAAGTCCGTGAAGCGCGGGCTCTCCGTCAGCTCGTAGAGAATGAGCGCGGCGGCGTCGTGCTCGCCATCGAGGGCGAGATCCTCGGCACGCGCCAGGGCGGTGCGCAGCTCCTCGATCGATCCGGTCTCGGCCGCGATCAGCCGCCGCTCGGAGAGCGCCGTGTAGTACGTGCCGAGATCACCGGTGCTCTGCGCCGTGGGCTGCGCGAGCGCGAGCGAAGGCGTGATCGCGAGCGAGAGGACGAGCCCCACACGCGCGAACGCCCTCTGCGTGCGGCCCGCCATCGATCAGGGCTCCAGGGCCCGCGTCGCCACGCGGACGCGCGTGTGCACGTCGTAGCGGCCTTCTCCGTCGTGCGCGAACTGACGCGCGATGTCCGAGTCGTCCTCGAGCACGATGCCGATCTCGGTGCGGCGGTCGCGCGTGACGATGAAGCGGTAGGTGTCGCGCTGCACGTAGCGGTACTCGGTGTCCTCCGACGCGCGCTGCTCCATCGCGATGGTGAGCACGTGAGGGCCCGGCGCGAGCGCGCCCTCGTACACCTGTCGTCCGTCGCCGCCGCCCTCGATCTCGCCTTCGGTGTGGAACACCGGCGTCCCGTCCAGCTCGAGCGCGAACGACGCCAGGCTCTGATCATCCCCCGCACGGTCCTGCACGGTCACGGCCACGCGCGTGCGGAACAGATCTTCGCCGAGCGTTGCGACGAGCTCGCGCGCGGCGACCATGTCGTCCATGAGCGAGGAGTACTCGGCACGCAGCGGCGAGAGATCCGGCGGCGTCGGTCCGACGTCGGCGCTCGTCGCCGTCGTGCTCGCCGCGGGAGGCGGAGGCGCTGCGGGCGGAGTGGGCGTGGCCAGAGGGGTCGGAGCGGGCGTCGGAGCGGGCGTCGGAGCCGGGGTCGGCGTCGCGACCGGAGCCGGCGTGTCCGCGAACGGATCCGGAGGCGGCGCCGGCGCTTCGGTCGGCGTGGTCGTGGTGGTCGCGCGCGGTGTGCGACGCGCTCGGCGACGGCGCTGCGCCTCGGCCGTCCCGCTGCTCAGCAGCGCGAGCACGAGAAGTCCGCCGAGCACGCATCGGAACAGCATGGAAGGCATGGTCCCTCCTTCTTTCTTCAGAACTCGAAGGGCAGGTACACCGCGAGGCCGAGCGTCGCGGTGAGGTTGTTGACGATGTTCTGGGCGCCGAGCAGCTCTTGCTCGAGGATCTGATCGCGCACGTCGATGCGGATCTCGAACCACTCGGCGAAGAAGAACTTCACGCCGAAGCCGAAGCTCCCGGTCAGGCCGCGCGAGGTCGTGTTGTCGGTGATGCCGCCGCCGATGGCGAGGTTGAAGTCGAAACGGCCGATGTCGGCCCCGAACCAGCGGAGCTTGCCGTACGCGATCGTCCAGATGAGGTGCGCCGTGTAGATGTAGATCGGTGCATCGATGCGGACGAGCGTGATGCCGCGGCTCTGCTCGATGATGCGGACGAGCTGGCTGTCTGCGCGCGCGTAGCCGAAGCCGGCTTCGAGGCCGATGTCCTCGGTGACGTGATAGGTGAGGCTGCCGCCGACGAGGTAGCTCGCGCTCAAGAGGTCGGCCGCATACACGCCGCCGAAGATCGAGAGCTCGAAGCGGCCCGCCTTCTGGAAAAGGCGCTCGCGCACGCCGCGGTAGCGACGACGCGCGTTGAGCTCGTCACGGATCGCCTCGTCGATGCACTGCGCGGACGCCGTCGAGGGCCCGAGCGACGTCGCCAAGCTGGTGTCGGAACGAGCACCCTCGTGGAGCCCCGGCAGGGCCGCCGACAGCAGCGTCAGCGCCAGGGCCAAGAGGGAGGCGCGCGCGCGGATCACGCCGAGATTGGTACCGTTCGGGCGACGACGGTGTCAACGCCGATGAGATCGGCCGCGACGAAGGCCGCCAATTCAGGAGCGCGATTCAGGACTGGAAGAAGAGGTAGAAGATCGCGGCCGCGAGCATCACCGCGGCCAGGACGAGCATCGCGCCGAGCGCTCGGACCGAGCGACGTCCGCGTCGGCGGGGGACTGCGGCGGGCTCGACTCCGTGAATCGTCTCGAGCGTCCCGCGCATCTCTTCGAAGCGAGGAAGGCGCGGCGCGGGAGGCAGCCGCTCGAGGCCGGCGGCGACGTCGTTGAGCATGGCGTCGAGATCGGCCTCTTCGGCAGACGGCGGCGAGATCAGCGCGGGGAGCGACGCCATCGGGGCATTCGTCGCGGCGTGGATCCGCACCGGGCCGCTCTCCCTCGGGATCGGTCGGCCCGAAACGGACGACTCGTCGGGCGGGGTCGAGACGACATCGCGCTTCGGCGGCCCGAACGAACGGAACGCGACGGCAGCCCGCTTCTCACGCGCCAGCTTCTGGAACTCCGCGATCTCGTCCGAGCTCTGGGTCCGCGTCGGCAGATCCTCGTCGAGATCGTAGATGGAGACCGGCTTCGGCGGAGTGACGTCGTCGAACGCGTCCATCTCTTCGCTGGTCGAACCGCCGGCCATCGCTCGAGTGTAGCGCGCAGCGGCTCGTTCGGCGCGACGCTTTTGTGTCGTCAGCAGAGATAGCGTTCGCCGCCGTCGCAGACGATCGTCACCACGCGGGTGCCGGCCGCCATGCCACGCGCGACCTCGATCGCCGCGTGCACGTTCGCTCCCGAGCTCGGTCCGACCAGTAGGCCCTCCTCGCGCGCGAGGCGTCGCGTCATGCGATCCGCCGCGAGATCGGTGACCGTCAGCACCTCGTCGAGCAGCGAGCGATCGAGCACGGCTGGAATGAAGCCCGCGCCGAGCCCCTGGATCCCATGCAGGCCGGGCTTGCCGCCCGTGAGCACGGCCGACGCGCGCGGCTCGACGCCCACGATCCGCGTCTCGGGCGATCGCTTCTTCAGCACGCGTCCGACGCCGGTGATGGTCCCGCCGGTGCCGATGCCCGTCACGAAGGCGTCGATCTTTCCGCCGGTCGCCCGCCAGATCTCTTCGGCGGTGGTCTTCTCGTGCGCGAGCGGGTTCGCTGGGTTCGCGAACTGCTGCGGCATCATCGAGTTGGGCGTCTCGGCGAGCAAGCGCTCTGCACGCTCGACCGCGCCCGCCATGCCTTCTTGCGCAGGCGTGAGCACCACCTCCGCCCCGTAGGCGCGAAGAATCTGCCGCCGCGACTGGCTCATGTCCTCCGGCATCACGAGCACGCAGCGATAGCCGCGCACGGCCGCGATCATGGCGAGGCTGATCCCGGTGTTGCCGCTCGTCGCCTCGACGATCGTGGCGCCCTCTTTGATCTTCCCCTCGCGCTCCGCGGTGAGGATCATCTCGAGCGCCGGGCGATCCTTCACGCTGCCGGCCGGGTTCTGGCGCTCGAGCTTCACGCAGACCTCCGCGCCTTTCGGTGGTGAGAGGCGCGGCAAGCGCACCAGCGGGGTCTTGCCGACCAGGTCGAGCACACCGTCGTAGATCCGATCGTCCATTCTCGGGGTGCATCGTACGCGCGTGTCGTGCGCGCGTCGATCGCGACACGCGCTATCCTGAGGTTCGTGACCTCGAAGGCGACGACGCTCCGGCTCCTCTTGACGCTCGCGTGGCTCTCGGGCTGCGCCGTGTCGAGCACGCCCGCCGATGCAGGCTCCGACGCTCGGACCGCCGACGTCGGGATCGACGTGAACGCGCCCGACGCGAGCTGCGACATCTCGCCCACGCCCGCCTCGCTCCCCGCGTTCACCGCCGACTTCCAGCTGAACGACGCCGCGTTCGGCAGATCGGTCCCCGTCATGAGCGGCGGCAATCCCGTCGGCGTCTGGGTCTTCGATCACGGCACGTTCTGGGTCGACCTCGGCGCCAACGCGATGTTCAACCGCTACGCGTCGTCGGTCGCGGGCACGGCCTGGATCGCCGTCGACGCCACCGAGTTCCGGCTCGAGTACGACTTCGTGACCACGCTCGCGGGCACCGAGGCCGGCACCATCGTGCAAGAGACCTCGACGCGCGTGCGCGCACGCTGGCGCCTCGATCGAGAGCAGATCGAGCCCACGGGCCTGGTGTGCGCGGGGTACACGCAGGCGGCCTATGCCGATCCCGGGCGCGTCACGTTCACGCGCACGGGCGATCACCTCACACTTTTGACCGAAGTGCCGATGAGCGCCGGGATGACGATCCTTCAGCTCGAAGGCACGCTAAGCTCCGCGCCATGACCACGCCCACCGTCGATACCATCCACTACGTCCGCCTTCCCAAGGCGATGGGAGCCCGCGCCGAGATGGTGCGCATGGCGTACGTGCTTGCCGGCCGTCCCTACGTCGATCACCTCGTCGGCTTCGCGGATGCCGCACAGACGGTGGCGAGCAAGAACCCCTTCAAGCAGTTCCCCTTCGTGGTGACCGCGGCAGGCGCGAGCGTCTACCAGTCGATCGCGATCATGCACCACGCTGCGCACGGGACGTCGGCGTGGCCGAAGGACGCGGCGGAGCTCACCCAGGCGCTGATGGTCGCCCAAGGCGCCTACGATCTCTATCAGGCGTTCGGCGGCTTCAGCGCCGACGACGCCGTCGCGCGCGCGAAGTTCGAAGAGAAGCGCGCGCCGCAGTTCTTCGGCGCGCTCGGCGAGATCTACGCGACGCGCAAGTACGCAGCGGGCGAGGTGCCGACGTTCGCGGACTGCATCACGCACCAAGCGATCGCCTGGTGCGTGCGGCGCAACGAGGTGGCCGCGGGCCTGCTCGCGAAGAGCGACGCGCTGCGCGGGTTCATGACGCGCTTCGAGGCGATCCCGTCGATCCACGCGTTCATGGAGCGGCAGGCGGCCGCCCGCTTGATCGACGACGCGGTCTGATCTCTTCACCAGGTCGCGTCGGAGGTGTGACCCTTCGACCGCGGTCGGGAACGAGCAAACGACGGCTCGCCCTCATCGCGTTCGAAGCCTCACACCTCCGGCGCTCAGGTAGGGGTCGGCCACTTTATTGAGTCCAAGGCGTCTGCGACCCGTCCATTGCGTGAATCGCTCCGCGATTCGCGCGTGAGCTGGGGCGCGCGCCCCAGACCCCGCCGCATCGTCGAACGCTCGGCATCGTGCACCGCGGGGTGCGGGGCCGCAGGTCCCG
>JAYVCF010000079.1:0-18106 GCA_043750095.1 Deltaproteobacteria bacterium | reverse complement strand
GGTGATCGCTGCCGTCGTCGTCGTCTTGCCGTGATCGATGTGACCGATCGTCCCGACGTTCACGTGCGGCTTGGTGCGGTTGAATTTCTCTTTCGACATGTTCTCGTCTCCTGCCTGCTCGAGCGAATCTTCGACCCAGCTACTTAGTGCCCTTGACCTTGGCGACGATCGCTTCGGCGATGGTGTTGGGAACGATGGCGTAGTGGGCGAACTCCATCGTGTACGTGGCGCGGCCCTGCGTCTTGCTGCGGAGGTCGGTCGAGTAACCGAACATGTTCGCGAGCGGAACGTCGGCGGTGACGACCTTGAGGTTGCCGCGCTGGTCCATGTTCTTGACCTGACCGCGGCGGCTGTTGAGGTCGCCGATGACGTCGCCCATGAAGTCCTCCGGGCAGACGACCTCGACACCCATCATCGGCTCCTGCAGCTGCAGGCCCGACTTGCGCGCGCCCTCTTGGAACGCGACCGAGGCCGCGAGCTCGAAGTGCTGCGCCTGCGAGTCGACGTCGTGATAGCTGCCGTCGACGAGCGAGGCCTTCACGTCGATGACCGGGTATCCGGCGAGGACGCCGCGGCCCATGGCGTCGCGGATGCCCTTCTCGACCGAGCCGATGAACTCCTTCGGGATGGTGCCGCCCACGATGTTGTTCTCGAAGACGTAGCCCGCGCCCTTTTCGCTCGGCTCCATCTCGATCCACACGTGACCGTACTGGCCGCGACCGCCGGACTGCTTGATCCAGCGACCTTCGACGCGGACCGGCTTGGTGATCGACTCGCGATAAGCAACCTCGGGCGCGCCGACGTTGCACTCGACTTTGTGCTCGCGCTTGAGGCGGTCGACGATGATCTCGAGGTGGAGCTCGCCCATGCCTTCGATGATCGTCTGGCCGGTCTCTTCGTCGGTGTGCGTGCGGAACGAGGGATCTTCCGCCGCGAGACGGCTGAGGCCCTCACCGAGACGCGCCTGATCGGCCTTCGTCTTCGGCTCGATCGCCTGCGAGATGACCGGCTGCGGGAAGATCATGCGCTCGAGCATGATCGGGTGCTTCTCGTCGCAGAGCGTGTCGCCCGTGCGCACGTCCTTGAGGCCCGCGACCGCGCAGATGTTGCCGGCCTGCACGTCTTCGAGCGGCTCGCGCTTGTTGGCGTGCATCTGCACGAGGCGACCGATGCGCTCGCGCTTGTTCTTCGTGGCGTTGAGCACCTGCGCGCCCGTGGCGACCTGGCCCGAGTACACGCGGATGAAGGTCAGCGTGCCGACGTGCGGGTCGGTCATGATCTTGAACGCGAGCGCGGCGAAGGGCGCGTCGTCGGCGGCCTTGCGGGTGAGCTTCTTGTCGAAGTCGTCGGGGTCGGTCCCCTCGACGTCGCGGATGTCCACCGGCGACGGGAGGAAGTCGATGACGGCATCGAGCAGCTGCTGAACGCCCTTGTTCTTGAAGGCCGATCCACAGAGGACCGGAACGAGCTTGAACGTCAGCGTGCCCTTGCGAAGCGCGGCGAGGACCTGCTCGACCGAGAAGTTCGTGTCGCCCTCGAGGAAGCGCTCCATGAGCGCGTCGTCGACCTCGGCCACGGCCTCCATGAGCTTGGCGTGCGCGTCGTCGGCCGCAGCCTTCAGCTCGGCGGGGATCTCGATGGTGTCGAACTTCTGGCCCTTCGACGAGTCGTCGAAGACGTAGGCCTTCATGCGGACGACGTCGATGATGCCGCGGTGGTTCTCTTCGACCCCGAGCGGGAGATGAATCGCCACCGCCGTCTTGGTGAGGCGGTCCTTGATGGAAAGCATCGCGCGCTCGAAGTTCGCGCCCGCGCGGTCCATCTTGTTGACGAAGCACATGCGCGGGACCTTGTAGCGGTCCGCCTGGCGCCACACGGTCTCGGACTGGGGCTCCACGCCCGCGACGCCGTCGAACACGCAGACCGCGCCGTCGAGGACGCGCAGCGAGCGCTCGACCTCGATGGTGAAGTCGACGTGGCCAGGCGTGTCGATCAGGTTGATGCGAAAGCGCTGGCCTTCGTAGAGACCCGCCGCCGGCTTCCACGAGCACGTGATCGCAGCCGACGTGATGGTGATGCCGCGCTCCTGCTCCTGCTCCATCCAGTCGGTGGTCGCAGCGCCGTCGTGGACTTCGCCGATCTTGTAGTTGACACCCGTGTAATAAAGGATGCGCTCCGTAGTCGTGGTCTTGCCCGCATCGATGTGGGCCATGATGCCGATGTTGCGGGTTTTTTCGAGCGGGAAGTCGCGGGCCACGTTCAGCTCCTCAGCAAGGTCGTAGGGGCTTGTAGGACAAAACTCGGTAGAGACACGAAAGCCCCCCCAGGCCTTCCAGTCACCTTCGGACTGGCATTCTCCTGAGAGGGCTCGAATGGGGTCAGCATGAATGCGTTCCGACGAGGGAGCGCTGCTTCGGCCATTCGCCTATGTATTCGTCGTCACTCGTTCAATTACTCGGATTACTAGTACTCGGATTACCAGCGGTAATGCGCGAACGCCTTGTTGGCGTCGGCCATCTTGTGGACGTCTTCGCGCTTCTTGACCGCGTTGCCACGGCCCTCGGCGGCTTCACGAAGCTCGGCGGCGAGGCGCTCGACCATCGTCTTCTCGCCGCGATCGCGCGAGTACTCGGCGAGCCAGCGCATCGCGAGCGCGACACGGCGCTCGGGGCGAACCTCGACCGGAACCTGATAGGTCGCGCCACCGACACGGCGGCTCTTGACCTCGACCTTGGGCTTCACGGTGTCGAGCGCCTTGCGGAACGTCTCGATCGCGTCTTCCTTGAAGCGGTTCTGGATGACGTCGAACGCGCCGTACACGATGTGCTCGGCCGTGCTCTTCTTGCCACCCTTCATGATGACGTTGCAGAACTTGGCGACCATCCGATCGTGGTACTTCGGATCGGGAAGGATTCGGCGCTTGGGTACTTCGCGGCGACGCGGCATCAGGAGCTCCTAATCAGGACTTCGGGCGCTTGACGCCGTACTTGCTGCGACCCTGCGTGCGCGAGGCCTTGTTCGTGTTCGAGGGACCCGCCGCGCCCGACGCGTCGAGTGTTCCGCGGACGACGTGGTAGCGAACGCCCGGGAGATCCTTCACGCGGCCACCGCGGATGAGGACGACGGAGTGCTCCTGGAGGTTGTGTCCCTCCCCGGGGATGTACGTCGTGACCTCGATGCCGTTCGAGAGGCGTACGCGGGCGACCTTGCGGAGAGCCGAGTTGGGCTTCTTCGGAGTGGTCGTGTACACGCGCGTGCAGACGCCGCGGCGCTGCGGGCAGTCTTCGAGCGCGGGCGAAGCCGTCTTGTGGCGGACGGCCTCGCGGCCCTTACGAACGAGCTGATTGATGGTCGGCATTCGAGGTTTTCTAGGGAATTCTGGCCCCTGGGACCCTTGGGGCCGCGGAGATTAGCGGCGCGGGCCTTGCTGTCAAGGAACATCCGGATCGATCGCGGTACGTCGCGCGCGCACCGACGCTAGCGCGTCTTTCAGATCGAGCACGAGCCACGCGGTGAGCAAGAGGCCCTCGACAGGGACGTTCGCGCGCTCCTGAAAGTACGCGGCATCGAGGCTTCCGAGCACCAAGTAGGCGAGCGCGATCGCTCCGACGAGGGGCGAGCGCTTCGGCGTGCAGAACAGCGCGATCGCAGGGATCAAGATGATCTGCGAGTCGTAGTAGCGAAGGTAGACGTTGAGCGCGACCGTCGCGAGCGCCGCCAGCGAGAACGCGCGGACGGCGTCGCCGTTCTTCAAGACGCGCGAGGCGAGCGCGATCGTTGCGAGCGCGAGCGGGACGGCGATCACGAGCCATGCGTTTCGTGCGACGTCGTCGTCGACTCCGATGCGCGGAGCGAGCGCGCGCAGCGATCCGAACAACGTGTGCTGTTGCCACGCGTGCTCGGCGAGCGCACCGACCTCGTCGATGTAGCGAAGCTCCGCGCGCCACTCGCTCCACGCGTGCAAGCCGAGCGGGAGGGAGAGCAAGAGCCACGCGATCGCGCCGATGCCGAGGCCGATCCACGCGCGACGACCGAGGCCGAGTGCGACGATGGCGATCGCGAATGGCGCGAACGTGGGCTTGGCGAACAGGAGCGACGCGAGAACGCCAGCCTCGAGCGCGCGCTTCTGCTGCGCGAAGTACAGGGTCGCGGCGAACACGAGAAAGAAGAAGCCGCCCCACTGCCCGATCGCCGCAGAGAGCCAGATCGGAAGATAGAGCGCGGCCGCGAGCAGCGCGTCGATCGAGGGGCGCTCGCGCATGCTGCGGCGCACGAGAGCGAGCGCGGCCGCGCTGCACGAGAGGCCGAGGATCATCGCGAACGCGTGTCCGCCGACGATGCCGAGCGCGTGGGCAGGCAGAACGAAGAACACGAAGGGTGGCGGGCTGAGAAACGGATCGTCGCCGAGGGCGTAGATCGGATCGCCCGCCCAGAAGCGCGTCGCCGCGAGCTCGAAGGGACGATAGTCGCCCGGCACTTCACCGAGTTCCCAGCGCGCCCAGGCCGTGAGCATGGTGAGCGCGGCGAGCAGCCCGACGATGCCCGAGAGGACGGCGCGCTGGCGGGTCATGCGGTCGCGAGCGTAGCGCGCGGGCGCTGATATGCTGCGTGCGTGCTCCGACATGCCTTGCGCGCCCTCTGTTTACTCGCTGCGTTCTCTTCCGCGGCCTGTTCGGGCGCAAGCCCCGCGCCGGCCGATGGCGGGACCTCCGCGACGGACGTCGGCCCGCTCGCGTTGAGCGATGCGTACTCAGCCACCGACCCTTACTCGGCGGCGCGCGCCGCTTGCATCGCGGAGATCAACCGACTTCGCGCGTCGCGTGGCCTTCCGGCGTACTCGGCATGGACGGGCGTCGAGATGTGCGTCGATGGTCAAGCGACGTCCGACGAGACCTCGCACATGCCGCACATGCGGTGGCGCTCCATGGTCGATTCGTGCAACGGCAACGGGCAGAACGAATGCCTCGGCCAGGGCCCGGACGGAATCGTCGGCTGCCTCGATCAGATGTGGGCGGAGCGCAATCAGCCCGAGTGCGCCGGATGCGACGCTTGCGCCGACGCCTACAACCCGAGCTGCCCGAACTGCGACTTCCTCGGCACGACGACCGGCCACGTCTGCGGCCACTACGTGAACATGAGCGCGCGCTTCTTCACCGAGGCGGCGTGTGGGTTCAGCAGCCTCGGCGGCTGGGACGTGATCAACTTTCGGTGAGTCGTCGGCCCGTCACTCGACGAGGCATAGATCGCGCTCCACCCAGTCCGCGCCTCCGCGGCGGTCCCGCGCGACGAACCAGAAGCGGACGAGCAGGCCGGTGGGCAGCGCGCTGCGCTGGGCGTCGTTCAGATCGCGCGTCGACGGCCGGCCCCAGTGCGTCGATTCGGTGAGGTTCGTGTCCTCGTCGTCGATCCGCGTCGAGGAGGCGATCGTGCCGAGGGTGACGTAGTGCGCGATGTCGATGCTCTCGTGCGCCATGATCGGATGCAGGTCGGCGTCGAACGCGGGGTACATCTCGCGATCGTCTGGAGAGCATCCGAAGATCAAGAGGGGTGAGTCGTGGGCGGACATGCGCACCGTCGGTAGTGCCGACGATGCCGGGAGCGATGCACAGCCCGTCGCCGCAACGCTGGGGCTCGGCGCCTCCCACGCGACGTCACCCAAGAAATACCGCTCGTCGTGGATGTTCGGGTTGTGGTTGGCGAGACGGAGGTCGGGAACGACCTGGACCGCGAGCTGGTAGAGTTCGCCGCGCGCGCCCGCCGCGCACGTCACGCGAGGCGTCGCCGCATCGAGCATGGGCAACGCGTCGCCGACGCAGGTGGCGAGATACGTCAGCGCGTAGGTCGAGAAGCCGGGGACGAGATCGCTGGGCACGTCGAGCGCGTGCGCGAGCGTAGGCGTCGCCGACGCGGCCACCTCCGCGCTCGCCATGTCGAACGTGGGGCCCGCGCAGCCAGTCACGCCGTTGACGCCCGCCGTGCTCGCGCGCGCGCACGCGACGAACGAGGTGCCGAGCGGATCGGACGTCATCGGTGGGCTCACGATGAGGTACTCGATCGACGCGTGTTCCCCCGGTAGCAACCAAGCGCGCGTCGCGTCGCCCGCCGCGTGCGATCGTGCGGCCACCACGCGCGTGCGCTCGATCCGATCGGCGGGAGCAAAACCGCCACCGCAGGCCGTACCGACGACGAGCGCGCACGCCGCGAGCGCCATTCGATGCCCCCGCATCACCAGTCCCCTCGAAGTCCGAGCGAGGGAATGATCGGCACGCTCGGGATCAATTGCGTCTGCGTGAAGTCGTAGTTGTACGTCAGGCCTTCTTGGTTCCTCTGGTTGTAGACGTTCTGTACGTCGATGTAGATCGTGAAGCCGAAGTCGCCGATCTGGAATCGCTTCGAGAGGCGCACGTCGAGCCGGTTGAAGAGCGCGTTGCGCACGCTGAACGCGTCGCCGTAGATCGGACGATAGCCACCGCCGCTGAGACTCCCGATCGAGCCCGTGATCGGCGTGTAGGGATAGCCGCTCACGAGACGGAACGTGCCACCGAGCTCCCAGCCGTCGCCGATCATCCAGGTGAGCGCGAGCGTGAAGATGTGGGTCTGGGCGAAGGGCGAAAGGTGCCAGCCCTCACCGGGATGATCGAGCCACTCGCTGCGCATGAGCGTGTACGAGAGGAAGCCGACCAGCGGAAGCGGACCGCCGGGGTTCAGTCGCGCGCCGATCTCGAGTCCGTACGCTCGACCGAGACCTTGGTTGGTGAGGCTCTGACCTCCACCGAACGAGATCCCGGTTGCGCTCGCGGCTTCCAGACCCAGCGCGCTGCCGGTGAGGCCGTTGTTCACGCCCGCCGACACGATGCGATCGACGCTGTGTCGATAGAACCCGTCGACCGAGATCGAGAACTCCTCGTTCGGGAAACGGAGATCCACACCGACGTCGGCATGAAGCGCGTACATGGGGCCGAGACTCGAGTTGCCGCTGCCCGGAAGCGACTGCTGGATGTCCGGTGGCTGAGTGAAGAGACCCACACCCGCGCGGACGTCGAACCCGGGAAGCAGATGCCAGCGCGTCGTGAGGCGTGGGGCTGCCGTGGCGCGGCCGATCTCGCCGTAGATGTCGACACGACCGCCGATGACGATGTCGAGCACGGGCGCGAGCGTCAGCTGACTCTCGAAGTAGAGCGCGGGGCGCACGACCGGCGAGTCACGATGCAGGTGCACGTCGGTGCGCCGCGTCGGATCTTGCGTCGGGCCCGCCGACGACTGGGTGACGAAGTCCAAGTAGTAAGGAATGACCTGCAGATCGAAGCCACCGACGAGGGTGATCGCGTCGCTCATGCGCGCCGTCCACTCACTGCGCGCGATCAGCGGCCACTGCGTGCGGTCTTGTCGGAAGCTCGAGCCGAACTGCGTCTGGTTGTAGTCGTAGCCGAGCGAGGCCGTGAGGTCGTGGCGGACGCTCGGCGAGTAGAGGTGCCGCCACTCGAGCTGCACGCGGTGGAACTGGCTGTCGAGACCGAACGAGGGAGCGCCCTGTGCGTTGGGATCGGGCGGCGCGATCGGAACGAGCTGGTCGTCGGATCCGTACATCAGCAAGCGAAAGCGATTCTCTGCATCGGGATGCCAAGCGATGATCGCCTGGTAGTCGTAGTACGCGGGCGCCACGCCGAGGCCTTGGATCTGCAGCGCCCCGAGGATCGCGTCGATGTAGCTGCGACGCACCGCGACGGCGACGGCGAGCTGGCGACTGATCGGACCTTCGACACTCGCGGACGCATCCACGACGTTCACGTCGACGCGGCCGTGAATCCCGTCGCCCAGTGGATCCCGCACGTCGATCTGGAGGATGCCGCCGGTCGCGCGGCCGTAGCGCACACCGAAGTTGCTGAGCATCATGTCGAAGCCCCCGAGCAAGCGCGAGCTGAAGAAGCTGGTGATGCCTGCGAAGTGATAGGCCAGCGGCACCGGCACGCTGCCGAGGAAGTACTGGCTGTCTTGCGGCGGAGAGCCGCGCACGATCAGCACGCCGAGACCGAACGCGGGGCGCCCGATGCCTGGCAGGAGCTCGACGGCACGGAGCGCGTCGCCGCGTGTGCCGGCCATCTGGGTGAGCGCGGGCCCCTCGACGCGATGGCTCGCACCGTCGCGGATCGGACCTTCGACGTCGCCGGTGGCCGAGTAATTCGCCAGCTCGCGATCGGCGAGCTCGCGAACCGGCGGCGGCGCGACGGTCGCGGCAACCTCTTCCGGCCTCGGCTCGATCACCTCCGCGTCGTCTGCGCCGTAGGGATCGTCGGGCGGCATGGCGACGAGCGTCACCGTGAACACGTAGCGGTAGCGAATGCGCGCGCGGATCGGCGCGCCATCCCGCGTCGCGGGCGTGAAATGGAATCGCCGCGCGGCATCGAGCGCAGCGGCATCGAAGTCGGCGCCACCACTCTCTTCGACCTCGGCGAGCTCCACGCTTCCATCGGCCGCGATCACGAGCGCGAGCAGGACGGTCGCGGCTTGCCTCTCGTGGCCGACCGGATGCGGTGCTTCGATGAACTCGAGCAGCGTCGGCGGCGTCGACGTGTGCGCCGCGGGCGGTGTCGGCTCGGGCGTCGCGTTCGGTGCGACGAGATCTTGGGCGCTCGCCCTCGGCGCGAGGCAGAGCAGCGTCAGGAGACAGGACGCGAGCGCGCGTCGATCGCTCATGCGGCGCACCTCAGCGACTTGCGCGCGTGGTCACGTCATCTCGTCGTGCACGGCCGACCCTAGCCCGCGAGCTGTCGCTCGACGAGTCGGCGATAAGCACCCTCACTGCGCATGAGCTCGTCGTGCGTCCCGCTCTCCACGATCTTGCCTCGATCGAGCACGATGACGCGGTTCGCATCGCGCACGGTCGAGAGTCGGTGCGCGATCACCAGCGTGGTGCGCCCGACCATCAGTCGATCGAGCGCTTCCTTCACGAGGTGCTCGCTCTCGGCGTCGAGCGCGCTCGTGGCCTCGTCGAGAACGAGCACGCGCGGATTCTTGAGCACGGCGCGCGCGATGGCGATGCGCTGCTTCTGACCCCCGGAGAGCTGAACACCCCGCTCGCCGACGTTCGTCGAATAGCCTTCGGGGAAGCGCGTGACGAAGTCGTGCGCGTTGGCGACACGCGCGGCGTCCTCGATCTCGGCCTGCGTCGCGCCACGCCGGCCGTAGCGGATGTTGTCCGCGATGGAGGTCGAGAAGAGGATCGGCTCCTGCGAGACGACGCCGACCTGCTCGCGCAGCCAGTCGGGATCGAGCGTGCGGAGATCGTGCCCGTCGAGCGACACGACACCGTCGCTCGGATCGTAGAGACGCGAGAGCAGGCCCGCGATCGTGCTCTTGCCCGCGCCCGACGCACCCACGATGGCGATGAGCTGACCAGGCGCGATCGTGAGGTCCACGTCGTCGAGCACGCGGACGTCGGGCCGCGCAGGGTAGTGAAAGCCGACGTGCTCGAACGCGAGCGCACCTTTCACCTCCGCGAGCTTGTCGCCCTTCTTGGGCATCGCGGGCTTGCGGTCGAGCAGCTCGAAGAGGCGATCGGCGGCGCCACCGGCCTTGGTGAGATCGCCGTAGATGTCGGTGATCGCGCCGAGCGAGATCGCGACGAGGATCGTGTAGACGAGAAACGCGGTGAGATCGCCGACGCTCATCTCGTGCTGGAGAACGAGGTGGCCACCACGCCAGAGCACGAGCGACGCGGCCGAGAGGCCGAAGAACGACGCGATACCCGTGAACATCCCGCCGAGCCGGATGCGACGCCGCGCGAGCTCGAAGCTGCGGGTCACGGCCTTGCCGTATCGCTCGGCCTCGATGGGCTCGGCCGCGAAGCTGCGCACGGTGCGAATGCCGGCGAGGCTCTCTTCCGCGACCTCGCTCGCGCTTCCGATGGCTTCTTGTACCTCGCGGGACAGCGCTCGAAGTCGTCGGCCGTACGTGACCGCGGAGAGCGCGATGGGCGGGACCACCACGAGCATCAAGAGGGTGAGTGAGGGCGACGTGTAGAAGAGGAGCACGACGCCGCCGATCGCGGTGGCCGCGTTCCGGAGCGCCATCGACACGTTCACGGACACGGCGTTCTGCAGGACGCCCGTATCCGCGGAGAGCCGGCTCAAGAGATCGCCCGTGCGGCGCTCGTCGAAGAACGCGATCTCTTGATCCAGGATGGCGCGGTAGCAGCTCTCGCGCAGGCGCGTGACGATGCGCTCGCCCGCGGTGGTGAAGAGAACGTATCGAGCGCTGGTGGCGAGCGCCTGGATCGCCAGGACCACGGTCATGAAGAAGGCGGTCTGATCGATGATGCGCGCCGAGCGCTCGGATACCGCCTGGTCGAGCAAGATGCGGATGGCCTGCGGGTACGCGAGGCTCGCGCTCGATCCGATGGCGAGAAAGAAGGTTCCCAGCACCAACGAGCGCGTCTCGGTGCGGGCGAGCGCGACGACGCGCCACAGCGATTCACGCCGCGCGCCGCCGCTCTTCTCGCGATCCGCTGTGGTCACGCCGAGCGATTCATGCGGGCACGCGGCGAGAAGAGCAAGACGGGCAACGATTCTTCACGTGGCCTCTTCACGTGGCCCGTCCGGCCACCACCGCTGGCTTCAGCGCTCGGCGCGGGCGAGCGCACCGCCACGAACGGCCGGTTGCTCCACGAAACGAAGGCCCGCGACGAGCTCGTCGAGGTGCTCGGCGCCGAGGAGGCTCCACACCTCGTAGACGCATCCCTGGCCGTTCACCGTGAACGTGACCGACGCCACGCTCTCGCCATCGGCGTCCGTCACTTCGATCTCTGCGTGGCTGCCGTCGCTGTAGCTCGGCGAGAGCACGTCGCTCTCGGCGTCGAGCAGCGCGTCGGGCGCGATGCCGGTGCCGGCGATGCCGAACACGCTGCGGCCGCACGTGTCGCACTCGTGGCCCTGGCGATCGATCCCGGGAAGGCCCGGATGATCGAACTCGACGAGCCAGCCGCCCGAGAGCTCGCTCTGTCGCGCACGCGCGCCCATCGCGCGACCGAGCGTGCGGGTGGCGATCGGCGCGCACGTATCGCGGTTCTCGGCGTTCTCCCACGCCGCCAAGATCTGCCGCGGCGCCTCGTTCGCCGACATCGGCGGTGCCGACCAGGGCGCGACAGGAAGCGTGCTGAGATCCGTGACCGGAGCGGCCGCCATGATCGCCGGTGTGTTGTGGGTATCGCTCGCCACCGCCGTCGAGCTACCGGTCGTGACCGTGCTCGCGGGCACGACGTGCGTCGCGAGGCGATTGGAGGGCCCCGACGCTTGTGCGCCGCAACCCACGAGACAAACGAGAATCGACACCGCCACGCCTACGAGCTTGCCCGTCATCGGATCCTCCCGAAGGAACGCAGCCTCGCGCCGAGCTCGCCCGCTCGATCGCCGTACGTTCCAGAGACATTCCGCATACACGAGCCGCGCGAGCACGGGCAAGAAAGCGGGAGAACAGGTCGGCGCTCCGACGAAGCGCGGCGTCTCAGGGCCGTTCGGCGCAGATCAGCACGAGCTCGCGGTCACCGGCCTCGGCGACGTGCGGCGGCCGACACGAGGTGATGCGGAGCCCGCGCTCGACGAGGAGCGCGACGACCGTGTCGGCTCGCCCCGCACGGCGATCGGTCTCCACGACGACGCGGCGGATCATCGGCCAGGCGGTGCCGCAGCCACGAAGCACGTCGAGCTCGGCACCCTCCACGTCGATCTTCAGCAGATCGACGCGCGTGATGTTGCGCGCAGCGAGCACGCGGTCGAGCGACGCGAGATCGCAGCGCAGCTCGCGCATGCCGGTCACGCGCATCGCCAGCCAGACCCCGAGGCGGCTCTCGTCGCGCGACAGATACGCGAGCGTGTGCGCGACGGTCCGTGCCGGGACGCGGATCGGCCAGCGGCGCTCCGACACACCAAGCTCGATGTCGCGTGCGACGCGGCGGAAGTACTCGCGGAACGCCACGAGCTTTCGATCGAGGTCGTACGTGCTGTCGGTGGGAAAGCGCCGGAAGTAATAGAACGGTCGCACCTGGCCGTGCTGCTCCGGGGAGCAGAGCGCGACGGCGTGCAGCTCGTGACGGGTCGCGCGCAAGATCGCGTGCTCCCTGAAGTGACGCTCGAGCTGCGCGAAGATGGGCGCCGCGGCCTCGAAGCAGTGGAGCGTGACGTCGCTGCGTGTGCGCACCGCTACGTCGACCGCGAAGGCGCCGATGTTCGCGCCCACGTCGACGACCACATCGCCTGCGTGAACGGAGGCGCCGTGCTCGAAGTACTCTTCGACCTCACGCGCGAGCCCCACGCCGACCACGCCCGCGACGCGACGCTCCACGTCCTCGCTCCCCGCCGCGACGGGTGTCGAGGTGTGCGCGATCACGTCTACGGCGGGCCCATCCACAGGGGCCGAGAGTACGGCGTCTGCTCCCAAGAGGCCCATGTTATTGCCGCGACGTGACCGCGGCGCCACGCGAACCTGGACCCTTCAGCGCAGGATGGTCTTGAGGTAGGCGACGAGCTTGCCTTCGTCGGCCGGCTGGCTGCGATACGCGACGTAGAGGTCCGACCGCAAGAGATAGAGGCACTCGGTGCTCCCGGCGTAGGCGCTGGTCGCGATCGCCTTGCTCAGCGTCGTGGGCGACGCAGCCGAGTCCACGATGCGCACCGATTGCCCGTGACGCCGCAGCTCGCACGCCGCCATCAAGCCCGTTGGCCCCGCCCCCACCACGAGCACGTCGAGATCCGCCATCGTCGCCTCCGCGCCTGCGCGCGCACGAAGAGTCGCAGAGGTGCGACGTGAGGATCAACGCCCTGTCCGTTCGCGTTACCCTCGCGAGCGATGACGACGTCTCCGGGATCGTTCTTTCGCCCGAGCCGGGCACCGCACACGAGCGGAGCACCTCGCATGCTCTGCGTGTTCGACGGTGGGGACGCGCCCGGCTACTCGTCGATCGCGGTCGCGCTCACCGAGATAGGGACGCGGCGCGGGTTCGAGGTGTGGGCGGCGACGGAAGGATTTCGCTCGCTCACGAACGACGCGAACACCGAGCTCCACTTCGAGCGCCTCGTGGTCTCGCGCGGCGAGCGCTACGAGCTCCTCGGGCAAGGCATTCCCACGCGATCCATGGGCCGGCGCGTGCTCGATCCCGGGAGCGACTTCCGGAGCGAGCGCTACTCGGGCTTCTTCGATCCGGAGACGCGCGAGTTCGCGGCGCACAACTTTCATGCGCAGGGCTTCACGCACCTCGTCACCATCGGCGGCAACGGCACGCTCGACGGAACGAAGGCCTGGCTCGAGAGCTTCGCGGCGTTGCCGTCGGGGCAAGGCGCGCCGCCGGTCGCGTTCGTGAACGTGTCGGTCGACAACGACGTCGGCGGCGATCGCGCGGTCGGGTTTCTCTCGGGCGTGGAAGCAGGCGCGACGATCGCGCGCGGCCTCTACGAAGACAGCTACACGCACAAGCGGATCTACTTGCTCGAGATGATGGGCAACCGCAGCGGCCGGCATGCGCTGCACTGCGGCGTGGCGTCGCGCGCACACTTGATCGTGCTGCCCTTCTTCAAGTTCCCCGACGAGGTGATCCGAGAGGCCGCCGAGGCGCTGGGCCGCGCCGAGCATGCACTGGTCGTCGTCGCGGAGGGCTACGAGCAAGAGCGACGCAAGCGCCAGGGGATCGATCTCTCCGCGAGCGCGTACTTGAAGATGCAGTTCGAACAGTACGGCCTCCGTGACCTCCCGAAGCGCCGGTTGATCGCCGAGCCGTTCAGCCGCTACCTGCGCGGCGTGCGGCCCGGCTTCTCCGATGTGTCGTCCGCGTACCTGAAGGTCTCGCTGCTCTTCGATGCGTTCGCGGCCGGCCGCACGCAGATCATGCCCTTCGTCCTGGCGGGCCACGACGTGGGCGTGCGTCCCTTCGATCAGATCGTGCGCGAGGACCGCGTCGAGCGTGCGTTCTTGCCTCTGCTCGACCGCTTCGGCCTGAACGGGTTTCAGAGCTGGGTGCGCGACAACTTCACGAGCGAAGAACGCGCGCTCTGAGCCGGCGCGCGAGCGAGAGGCCGAGGACCGCGAGCGCGAGCGAGATGCCCGACGACGACTCGGGCGCCCCCAGACGGCAGCCGCAGCCGTGCGACACCGGGCCCGTGCTCGTGCCTCCGTCCGCGCGCGCGCCCGAGTCGGTGCGCGCGCCCGCGTCCACGCCCGAGCCAGCGTCGACGCCGGCGCCCGCGTCGCTCATCGGCACGATCACCGAGCCGCAGCCGCGTGGCTCGTTGGTCTCGTCGGTCCCCATCGGACGGATTCCGTAGATCGGAACCGCGCATCCCGACTCCAGCGCGCCGAGATCGGGCGCGATGCCCATGAAGTCCATCCCCGTGATGGGCGTGCCGCGATCGATCGCCGACGAGCCCGTCGCGAGCGTCGCGTCCGGTGCGGGCAGCATCGTGTGGTAGTCGGTCGGCGTCGTGAGCGACGCGAAGACGGTGCCCGTCAGCAGCACGCCGTGCGGCTCGAACACGCCCGCCGTCTGCATCGCCGCGAACGAGGCGTAGTTCCCCGTGCCGAGGAAGTGCATCACGCCGTCGGGCGAGAAGCCGTCGTAGTCGAGGTCACCGTGATCGATGGGCGCGTCCCAATCGATCGTGCGGCCATCCGTCGGCGCGCCGATCCAGAGGTTGTTGCGCAAGATCATGTAGTGGCTCGTGGCGCTCGTGGCCGTCTGGATCGCGTGCCCCGGCGTGACGAACGTGTTGTGCATGACGATCACGCCCGTCGGGCCAGAGCCCGTGCCGAGGCCATGCCACTTGATCTGCTCGTCGGCGACGTTCACGACGATGTTGCGGATCAAGTAGGCGGGACCGCCGTAGATGGGCTGCACGCTGAGCGTCGCATACGTGTTCGTGAAGCGATTGCGAAAGCAGCGCGCGTTACCGCTCGTCGTGTCGAGCTCGATGCCGTTGTCGTACGCAGACAGCACGTCGTTGCCGTAGAAGTCGACCGCGCGCGTCATCGCGGTCTCGATCTTCATCGCGTCGCCGAAGCCGACGATGCGGTTGTGGCAGACGACGTGGCCCGTGCCTTCCATGTGGATGCCGTCGTCGTTCGCGTGCGCGCCGCCGTCGTCGCGATAGACCGAGGGCCAGCTCAGGCGCCCCTCGAGCTCGTTGTCGGCGAAGTAGAAGTCTTGCTGCCCGTCGCGCGAGCCGATGCCGAGCACGACGTCACGGATGTGGACCCGGCGCACGACGTTGCCGATCGTGCCCGGGCCCTGGAAGCGAAGGGCACGCGTCGCGTTCTGAATCGTCAGCGACTCGAGGTGCGTGTAGCTGCCGTAGATCTCGAGGATGTTCGCACCGCCCGCGTCGCCATCGAGGATCACCGCATCGCGATCTGCACCGCGAATCACGATGGGATTGGCGGCCGTCCCGCTCGCGTGGATGTCGAACGCGCCGTGGTAGGTCCCGGCAGCCAGCGTGATCACGTCGCCGGCGCTCGCAGCGTTCAGCGCGCTCTGGAGAGAGGCGGCATCGGTGACGCTCACGGGGTGCGGCGCGGCGGGATCGCCCGGAACCGCGCGCGTCGTGGCCATCACCATCCGCGTGTCGTCGAAGCCATCGGGATCGAGCGAGTGCAGCTCGATCTCGTACGTGGTCGCCGGCATCAGCTCGAACACGCTGCCCGCGAACTGCTCGGGCACGCTCATGTCGCTCGTCTCCGGACGCACGCGGTAGAGAGGCATCGCGTCGTGGAAGGCGCTCTCGCCGGAAGCGCGATAGCGAACGGCGATCGACGCGTCGTGATCGTCGTCACCGTGGGTCAGCACCTGGACGCCGAGCGTGATGAGCGTCGGGGGATCGACGTGGACGGAGTCGATCGCGAGCGTCGCCTGCGCGAGCGCGGCCGAGGGAGTCGTGAGCAGGACGAGGACGACGGCGAGTGTGGCGCGCATCGCCCTAGCTTGAACCTGGATCGCTACGGAGTGAACGTCGGATCGACCTGAAGGTGATGCTCGGGCCCCGGCTGCGTCGCCACGAGGGCACCCGCGACGACACCGCCGAGCACCAGCGCCGCGCCCGTCCCGACCAGCGCCCAGGGCCACGCCTCGCTCCACGCATCGGTCGCAGGCGGCGCGATCGGATCGACCGGGAGCGCCTCGTCTCGCCAGGTGAGCGCCTCGCGACGAGAGCGCGGTGCGAGTGTTGCCGCCTCCAACGCCGCGCTCGGTGACTCGCGCGATCCCGTCTCGAGCCGAGAGGACACGTGGCAACGCTCGCGATCGCAGGGCGTCACGAGCGCGCGATCGAAAGGTCCGGTTCCGCTCTCGACCAGCCAGACGACGACCGGCTCGCCGAGCGCCGCATCGATCGCGCGGATGCGCGCAGGCAGCGCATCGATGTTGCCCTCGACGAACGCTTCGTGCGCGGCGCGGACCGATGCGGCGAGCGCCGTGGGCGAGAGCGTGATCGCGAGCGGCGGACGTGTCCCGGGCAGCACGTCGATCCACGCGACGTAGGGCTCTGCACCCTCGGCCTCCACGCGGAGCACGTGGGCTCCCGCGCGGGTCTCGACGCGGCGCGGCGCGCTTCCGAGCGGCTGATCGTCCAAGAAGAGCAGCGCCCCCGACTCTCGCTCCGAGACCACGCTCACGTCGAAGCGCCCGGCCGGCTGCGCGCGAACACTGCGCATCACTTCATCCGCGAGCGCGACGACGTCGGGCGCGGCCTCCGCGGCACCGAGCGCCCGCGTGGGCACCAGATCGAACGCGCGCGCGAACGAGGCGCGCGCGAGATCGATCTGACCTGCTTGCGCCGCGACCCGTCCGATCGCCAGCTCGACCTCGGCGGCCCAGGCGACGGCACCCGAGAGCGAGAGCGATCGCGTCGCGTCGGTGCGAGCCGCGGCCAAGCGGGCGAGCGCCGCGCCTTCGTCGAAGTCGCGCATCGCCAGCCGTGCGGCACCGAGCGCCGACTCGACGCGCACCAGCGCTGCATGGGCGCCCGTCTGATCGGCGACACGCACGCGAGCCCACGCGTCGTCGGTGCGCGCGTCGAGCCCCTCGTCCGTGAGCCGTCGCTCGACACGCCGCGCCCAGATCTCCGAGGGCCCGCCCTCGGCGTGCCAGACGACGTGGATCGCGGGCCCTTCCTGAGCGCGAACGGGCGTGCACCACACGAGCGCGAGGATCGCCGCGACGCCTGCGCGACGCGTCACGTCACACCAACAACGTGACGGGCGCCTCGACGAGGCGCTTGAGCACCGCGAGGAATTCTGCGCCCATCGCGCCGTCGACCACGCGGTGATCACACGAGAGCGTCATGCGCAGTCGCTGCCCCGGAACGACCGCGCCATTCTTCACGACGGGCTCTTCGCGCACCGCGCCGATCGCGAGGATCGCGCCTTCGGGTGGGTTGATCACGGCAGCGAACTGCTCGACGCCGAACATGCCGAGGTTCGAGATCGAGAAGGTGCCGCCGCTCATCTCCTCGGGCTTGAGCTTCTTCTCTTTCGCGCGCGCCGCGAGGTCGCGAACCATCTTGCTGATCGCGAGCACGCCGAGCACGTCCGCGTCACGCACGACGGGCGTGAGGAGGCCATCCGGCACGGCGACGGCGACGGAGATGTCGACGACGTTGTGATGCACGAGGGCCTCGGCCGAGAACGACGAGTTCACCGACGGCACGCGACGCAGCGCGACGGCGCAGGCCTTGATCAAGAGATCGTTGACGGAGACCTTTTCTTTTTGCGACTCGAGGTCGGCGTTGATCAGCTTGCGCGCCTCGACGAGCGGTCCCGCGTCGACGTCGATCGTCAGATAGAAGTGCGGGACGTTCTGCTTGGACTCGGTGAGCCGACGCGCGATGGTCCTGCGCATCTGGCTGAGCTTCACGCTGGTCGGCGGAAGGCGAACGCCGGGCGTGCGCGCAGGACCGGCGGCGGCGGTCGCGACCGCGTCGGGCGCAGCAGCGACGCCATCGACGTCGCGCTTGATGATGCGTCCGTGCGGACCCGTGCCTTGCACCGTGTGGAGATCGATCGCGCGCTCGCGGGCGATCTTGCGGACCACGGGGGACGCGGAGACCCGACCCGGCGAGGTCGGAGCCGGAGC
>JAYVCF010000078.1:0-7171 GCA_043750095.1 Deltaproteobacteria bacterium | reverse complement strand
ATGGACACGCTGCTCGCCGAGGGTGCAGCAGGGACGTTCGATCTCGCCTTCCTCGAT
Source organism: Deltaproteobacteria bacterium (assembly GCA_043750095.1). GTDB lineage: Bacteria > Myxococcota_A > Polyangia > Polyangiales > Sandaracinaceae > JBBSAT01. The sequence continues at coordinate 7,114 of JAYVCF010000078.1, read as the reverse complement.
GCCGACAAGGCGAACTACGACGCGTACTACGAGCGATCGCTTCTTCTGCTCCGCGTCGGCGGGCTGATCATGGTCGACAACGTGCTCTGGAGCGGCCGCGTCGTGGATCCTGCGATCACCGACGCCGACACGCGGGCGATTCGCGCGCTGAATGGGAAGATTCAGAAAGACGCTCGCGTAACCCAGGCCATGTTGCCCATCGGCGATGGGCTGACCCTTGCCCGCAAGCGGGCGTGAGGTCATAAGCACGGCGTTTTTTCCTCGGGGTAGTTGAACATGAAGAACACGACTGGCTTCGTCACCGCGATCACGCTCGTCTTTGGATGCGCGCTCTCGCTCACGAGCGTCGCCTCCGCGCAGGTGATCATCCAAGGCGAGGTCACCGTCCAACAGTCGCAGCCCTACGCCCAGCCCCAGCCCTATGGGTACGCGCAGCCTCAGCCGATTCAGCCAGCGTACGGTCCGACCTACGTGCAGAGCGGCGCGTCGCCGCAGCCGGCGCGCTACATCCATCACTCCGACTCGCTCTCGGCGCTCTGGGTGCCGGGCATCATCGCGCTCGGTGTCGGCTGGCTGGGTGGCGCGCTCGTCGCCACGTACGCGCAGTCGAACTGCACGAGCTTCAGCGGCTGTCCGAACACCGACTGGGCGGGCTTCCAGTGGGTGCCCGTGATCGGGCCCTGGCTCGCGCTCGGGCTCGGCAACGGTCGTGACTGGGAGCCGCTGAGCTACGTGACCGGGATCGTCGAGGACGTCGGGCTCCTGCTCTTCATCCTCGGCCTCGTGATCCGCGACGACTGGGACGAGCCGGTGTACGCCTTCGGAAACGGCCCGGACGCGCCTGCGTTGTTCCTGACCGGCAACGGCGCCCGCTTGACCTTCTGAGAGGCGTTCGGAGAAGCCTCGCCGATCGGACGGGCGCAGCAGGAGAAATCCGCTGAGCCCATGGCCGCTTTCGGCGCATGATCGGCCCCGATGGCGAAGCCGAAGCCCGCACCGCCGCCCTTTCTCGAGTCCGTGCGGCACTCGCGACAGACCTTCCGCCTCGTCTGGGAGACCAGCCGTCCGCTCTGTCTCGCGATCGTGTCGCTCGCGGTCCTCGCGGGTGTACTGCCTGCCGGGATCGCCTGGGTCGGACGGCTGATCGTCGATGGCGTCGAGAAGGCCATCGTCATGCCTGCGGCGCAGCAGGGTGTCCTCCAGTGGGTCGCGCTCGAGCTCGTGCTCGTGCTCGCGCTTCACGTCTCGCAACGTGCCTATCGGACGTGCTCCTCGTTGCTCGGCCAGCTCGTCGCCGAGCGCGTGAACGAGCGGATCCTCGAGCGGGCGCTCGCGCTCGATCTCGCCGACTACGAGAACCCCAAGGTCTATGACGAGCTCACGCGCGCGCGGCGTGAGGCGTCGTATCGACCGCTGGGCCACGTCGAGCATCTGATCGGCCTGGGTGAGAATGCGATCGCGATGCTCGGGCTCGGCGCCGTGCTCGCGGTGCTCTCGTGGTGGGCACTGCTCGGGCTCGCGCTCGCGGCGGTGCCCGCGTTCGTGGCCGAGCTTCGGTTCGACGCCGATGCCTTCAAGCTCTTCAGCTGGAAGAGCGAGGAGTCGCGCCGACAGAACTACTACGAGCTCGTCATCACCAACGCGCAGCACGCCAAGGAGACGAAGCTCTTCGGGCTCGGCTCGTTCTTTCTCGAGAAGTACCGCGCCATCTTCTGGAAGCTCTGGAAAGAGGACCGCGATCTCGCCGTGCGGCGCGGGCTCTGGGGCCTCGCGCTCGGGGAGATCGGGACGCTCGCGTTCTACGCGATCTACGCGGCGGTCGCGCTGCGGGCCGCGCGTCACGAAATCTCGCTGGGCGAGATGACGATGGTGCTCGTCGCGTTCCGACAAGGCGAGCGCGCGCTGCAGCAGCTGCTGCGTCACGTGTCGGAGGTGATGGAGGACCGGCTCTACCTCGCGACGCTGCTCGCGTTCCTCAACCGGCGCGGCGATCACGCGAACGGACACGCCGCCGAGACGGTGGGCCCGACACCCGGCGACGGACTGCGCTTCGAGGACGTGACCTTCGGCTATCCCGGCGCCGACAAGCCCGTGCTCGATGGGATCACCCTGCACCTGCCGCCGCGACACAAGCTCGCGCTCGTGGGCGAGAACGGCGCGGGCAAGACGACGCTGATCAAGCTGATGACGCGCCTCTATCGGCCCTCGAGCGGCCGCGTGCTGCTCGACGGTCTCGATCTGGCCGACTGGGACGAGGACGCGCTGCGAAAGCGCATCGGCGTCATCTTCCAGGACTTCGTCCAGTACCAGCTCACGGTGGGTGAGAACGTCGGCGTCGGCGACTCCGACGCCATCGAGGACACGGCGCGCCTCGACGAGGCCGTCGACAAGGGGGGTGCCCGCGAGGTCATCGACGCGCTGCCCAAGGGCTACGCCACGCAGCTCGGCAAGTGGTTCGACGACGGACGCGAGCTCTCGCTCGGTCAGTGGCAGAAGATCGCGCTCGCCCGGGCGTTCATGCGGACGAGCGCCGACATCCTCGTGCTCGACGAGCCGACGGCATCGATGGACGCCGAGGCAGAGGCGAAGGTCTTCTCGCGCTTCCGCCAGCTCACCACCGACCGCACGGCGGTCTTGATCTCGCATCGGTTCTCGACCGTACGCATGGCCGATCGGATCGCGGTCCTGCACGACGGGAAGATCGTCGAGCTCGGGAGCCACGAGGAGCTCGTCGCGGCGAACGGACGCTATGCGCGGCTCTTCACGCTGCAGGCTCAGGGCTACCGCTGACGCCCGGGCGCCTCGCTCAGATCTTGCGGACGGGGACGCCCTTGCCGTCGAGGGACCAGCCAGGCGGCAGCGCTCTCCCGATCTTGTCGCGCGCGCTCGTGCCCTCCGCCGACGACACGCTCCAGCCGTGCTGCGCGAACGCCTCGAGCAAGCGCGCCTTCACGCGGACGCTGTCCTCGCGGCCGAGCGTCTCTTCGAGTGCCTTCCGGTAGCTCGCCGCGTCTTCTTGATGAAGCAGCGCGGTCACGGCGTGAAAGCGCGTCGTCTCGTTCACGTCCCCGAGGAAGCGCTCCACCGCGGGGGCGATGCGTGGGTCGCGGCGCTCCTCGAGCCGCTGCAGCACCTGGAGCTTGCGCTGCGGATCGCGCGCGTACTCCACGTCCATCTTCGCGAGCAGCCCCACGAGCACTTCGACGATCTCGGCGTCGTCGGCGAGCCGCTCGAGGATCTTGAGCGCCCAGCTGAGCGTCTCGGCCTTGAGGGCGAACGCGCGCGTGGGAGGAATCGCGTCCGCACCGACGGCGCAGACGAGCCGGAAGGTCTCGTCCTTCTCGTCGTTGTCCGTGATGCTCGGGTCCACGTAGAACGTGAAGCGCGGGAGCAGCGCCTTCACCGCGTCCGCGCTCTTCAGCGCGCCGAGCGCCTGGATCGACTCCCAGCGATCGGGCGCCTGCGCTCGCTTGTCGGCGACGCGCCCTGCGTGCTTTTGGATGGTCGCCTCGGGCGAGCTCTTGAAGAAGTCGAACAGACCCATCGCGCTCGGCTTCTAGCAGCCTCGGCCCATCCGGCTAGTTGATGCAGCCGGCGGGTCGATGCAGTCGGCTACTTGATGACGACGGGCTTCAGGTTGACCTGCGTGCCGGCGACCTCGACCTGGAAGCGCACCATGCGGCTGCCGTGCTTGGCGATGAGGGCCTTCTCGTTGGCCTTCAGCCGCTGGACGAACTTGTCCTGCGTGATGTTCGAGACGTTCTCACCGGCCGCCTGCTTGGCGGCGACGTACTCGGTGTAGACGCGCGTGTAGTACGCATCCTCGGGCTCGGCGGCGAGCTTCGCGGCGACGGCCGGATCGGTAGCCCCTTCGCCGCCAGCCTCGCCACCGCTCGCAGGCGACTCGGCCACCGCGCTCTCCAGATCGGCGCCGCCGAAGCGTGCGGCCGGCGGTGGACGCGAGATGCGGCCGCTCTCGTCGGCTTCGGGCGTTCCCGTGAAGACGTTCAAGAGCTGGTTGATCCGGTACGCGAGGCCGCCGAAATCTGCGCTCTCGATCTGGATGCGCAGGTCGGTGCGACCGTTGATGATCGCCAGGATGCTCTCCTCCATCTGTTCGATCGGCTTGAGCAGGCTCGTCCCGAGGACGAAGCCGTACGCAATCGCGATGAGCAGCCCCGCCAGCATGAGCCCGAGGATCACGTTCGCGACGCTGGCCTTCGCGTGCTGTGCCGTGCGATCCGCGAGGACGACGACCGCGACGTGGCCGGTCGGCAACCCCAGCGGTCCGACCACGCCCACGTACTCGTTGCCGCCGAGCGAGGCGATCCACGGATCGCTGGGCGTACCCGTGTCGCGCGCGGCGATCGTCGCCGCCGACCCAGGCCCGAAGAGGTACTCGCGAAGTGCATCCGACTGCCCCGACCCGTCGAGCGACGACGAGTACACGGTGTCGTTCGAGACGAACGCGACCTCGCGGCCGAGAAGGTCGGCCTCGGTGCTCGCGAACCCGTTCGAGAGGTCGTAGCCGACCAAGAGCGTGCCGACCACGCTGCCGTCCGAGTTGCGGATCGGCGCGACGGCGATGAGCAACGCCTTGTTCTCGTCCTGCTTCTGCCAGACGTCGGCGCTCGGATTGCCGTGGAGCGCGAGCGTGATCGCGGGGAGCTCGCTCGCGAGATCCTCGTTGTACATGCGGGTGCGATCCGCATTGCGCGCGACGACGCGCCCTTGGTCGTCCGTGATCGCGACCAGCTCGGGCGGGCCGCCGTGGCCACGCGCCGGGTCGCCGAACCAGCGCGCTACGCGCTCGGCTGCCTCGAAGCCACGATCGCGCCGGCGCGGCTCGTCGAGCGCTCCGAAGACCTCCGCGGTGGCGCTGACCTCCGCCTGCGTGCCGACCTCGCCCACGAGATCGCGCGCGGTCAGGCGAATCGAGCGGGCGAGCAGCACTTGATCACTGCTGATCCGCGAGTCGACCTCGGCCACGAACGCGCTCTCCACGCTCGACTTCACCATGAAGTAGGAGCCGAGCCCCACGATCAAGACTGCGATGGCGCCGCCGGCGATGATCTTCGTTCGCATCTAATTCTCCCCGCAAACGCGTGGATAACACCGCCGCGAGAACGGGGTCAACCACGAGCGCGGCTTGCGGCCATGTGGCGAAGCGGTGCACGTTGCCGCAGATGGCCGAGCCGCGAGTCGCCGTGGTCGACGATCCCAGCTTCGACCTGCACAGGTCGGCGCGTCGGCACCCCGAGTGTCCCGAGCGCCTGGACGCGGCTCGCGCAGGCTTGCGGGCGGCGCTGCCTGCGGACCGGTGGGAGCGCGTGGCCGTCCGGAACATCGAGGCCGCCGAGCTGGCGGGGGTTCATCGCGCCGGGCACCTCGACGCTCTCGATCTGGCGATCGGCGAGCATCGCTTCGTGGATCTCGACGTGGACACGTTCGCCGGCCCGGGGACCCGAGACGCGATGCGGCGTGCGGCGGGTGGCGCCGCGGAGTTCGGGGCGGCGCTCATGGCGCCGGACGGGCCACGTCGCGGTTTCGCGCTGCTCCGTCCCCCGGGTCACCACGCCGAGCGCGATCGTGCGATGGGGTTCTGTCTGCTGAACAACGTCGCGATCGCCGCGCGATCGGCGCAGCGAGCGGGCGCGACGCGGGTCGCGATCGTCGACTGGGACGTGCACCACGGCAACGGCACGCAGGACGTTTTCGAGCGCGATCCCAACGTGCTCTTCATCAGCATGCACCAATGGCCGCTCTATCCGGGGACGGGCGCGCCCGGTGAGGTGGGCATCGGCGCGGGGCTGGGATCGACGGCGAACCTCGCGCTGCCTCCCGGTTCGGGACCGGCCGAGTACGCCCATGCGATGCGACGCGTGGTGCGACCACTCCTCGATGCCTTCGGTCCCGATCTCGTGCTGGTCAGCGCCGGCTACGACGCGCACGCGCGCGATCCTCTCGCCTCGATGCGCCTCGACGACGCGAGCTACCAGGCCATGGCGTCGAGCTTGATCGCCGGGGCGGACCGGCTCGGCCATGGGCGCGTGGGCTTCGTGCTCGAAGGCGGATACGATCTCTCCGCGCTCGAGAGCAGTGTCGCGGCCACGGCGCGCGCGGCGCTCGGCGAGACGATGGAGACGTCCCACGAGCGCGCTGCCGCCGCCGCAGTCGCGGCGGTCGAGCACACCGCACATGCGCTCGCGCCGCACTGGCCGGGACTCTTCGACCCGGAACGGCTGTAGCTAGGGCGCGGCCTCGTCGGGGCCCTCGAGCGTCTCGGTTCCGACGGCGTTGCCCTCGACGAAGTAGAGGATGACGCCCAGCACGCCGAAGCCGATCGCGCCGCCGAGCGCGGCATCGCTCCAGCCCGAAATCCCACGCGCGTTCTCGAGCGCGGCAGCGTCGTAGGTGGGATTCAGCGCATGCGACTGCTGATCGGCGGCGTAGATCCCGATGCCCACGCTCGCGCCCAGCGCGGCGATGCCCAAGCCCCACGCCACCCACGTGAAGATCCGCTCCCCGTGCGTCGAGCGATAGCGATGCGAAGGCACCAGCTCGATGCGCGAGCTCGTCGTGGTGCCCGCCGTGATCGTCACGTCGGCGACGAAGGGGACGTAGCCATCGAGCTCGACGCGGACGCGGTGCGAACCCGGATCGAGGGGCACGTCGTTCTCGATCGGTGTCCGACCGATGTCGTGGTCGTCGATGATCACGAGCGCGCCGTCGTGCTCCGAGCGCAGGCGCAAAGTGCCCGTGGTGGGTACCACTTGCGAAGACACGCGCACCGACTCGAGACGCTCTTCGAGGTTGGCGATCTGCTGCTCGACGGTGGCACGATCCGGCGGGTCGACGCGCGCCGTGAGGTAGCGGCGGTAGTGCTCGATCGCCTGCTCGTAGTCGGTGGCCTCGCCGCGCGAGCGCGCGAGCTCTTCGTACGAGCGCGCGATGTTGTACCAAATGTCCGCGCTCGGAACGAGCGAGGCCGCGACCTGGAACGCGTGGATCGCATCCGAGTAGCGCTCGGCCTGGAAGTGGGCGATGCCCGCCATGAACTCGTCGCGCGCGCGCACGGCGGTGTCCGCGTCCTGATGCCCGACCGTGTGATCGA
>JAYVCF010000077.1:0-24850 GCA_043750095.1 Deltaproteobacteria bacterium | reverse complement strand
GATCGGCTGAGCGAGCGGGCGGCGCGCAACGCGTCGCGGAGTGAAGGAGAAGGTCCTCGTCTCGAATCGAAGGAGGTGTAGTGTGAAGACCGTTGGTTGAACACGAGGCACCAACCACTCGGTGTCCACACGAGCACCTTCGCTCGGTCGGCGCGCCGATTGAAGAACACGAACAGCGAGCCCGAGAGCGGGTCGTGTCCGAGCTGCGAACGCACCGCGATCGCGAGCGCATCGAAGCCCTTGCGCAGATCGACCGGCTGCACCGCGGCGAACACGCGCAGCGACGACGGCAGCGTCAGCATCCGGCGCGATCTGCGATCACGATCACACGCGCGAGGGTCGCGTCGTCGAACTCACCCTCGACGCGCACCGAGCGACCCGAGCGCAGCTCGATCGTGATCGCGCCGCGCGCGGGCGACGCGATCACCCTCACGGGAGCGAGCGTGATCGTCGGGACCGCGCTCTCGGTGTCGAGCCGTCCGCTCCAGTACGTGAGACGAGTTCGCGAGAGTCCCACTCTGCGTGCGTAGCTCCCGAGCGGCTCGCCGCTGCGCCGCCAGAGCGCGACCGCCGCACGACCCTCGCGCTCCGTCCAGTACCCGATGCTGCGCAGCTCCTCGATGCCCATCGCCCGATCCTCCGCCGAGCAGGATGCGCGGCGACGACCGCACGACGCGAGGGTGGGATGGCCGAACGCTTACTGCGCGTCCACGTCGTCGTTCTGACGGCTTGGAACGCGAATGAGTGCGCGCGCCGTCCCCCGGACTAATATCGTGCGCGATGGCGATCGCGGGTGACTACATCGGCGGCAGGTTCCTGACCGCGCCTGGCGAGAGCCTCGTCTCTCGAAATCCTTCCAAGGAGTCTTCGGTCGTCGTCGAGACGACGTGGAGCGCATCCCAGGTCGAGGTTGCGGTGAACGCCGCGGCCGGTGCCCAGCCGACCTGGTCTCGGCTCTCGTTCGACGAGCGCTGGGCCGCGCTGGTTCGCTTCCGCAGCGCGATCGAAGCGCAGAAGGAGGCGCTCGCGGACGCGATCGTTCAGGAGATCGGGAAGATCCGAACCGAAGCCCGCACCGAGATCCAGACGCTCCTCGGTCGCTTCGACATCACCGCGAACGTCATCCGCGGCGACCTGCGCGACGGCCCGCTCCCGGGCTTTCCGAACGAGTCGCTGCGCTGGCATCCGCACGGCGTGGTGGGCGTGATCGGGCCGTTCAACTTCCCACTGCACCTGTGCCATGCGCACGTCGTACCGGCGCTCTTGCTCGGCAACACCGTCGTGATGAAGCCGAGTGAGCTCGCGCCGCTCTCGGGCATTCGCTACGCGGAGGCGGCGCATGCGGCGGGGCTTCCTTCCGGCGTGCTCAACGTCGTGCAAGGGCGAGGAGCGACGGGCGCGGCGATGGTCGCCAACCCGGGCGTGCACGGGCTCGCGTTCACGGGGAGCTGGCCGGTCGGACGCCGGATCACGGAAGCCGCCCTCGATCGTCCCGAACTGCTCGTCGCCCTCGAGATGGGCGGAAAGAACACCGCGATCGTCTGCGAGGACGCGGACGTGCGTCAGGCCGCGCACGAGATCGTCGTGGGCGGGTACCTGACGACCGGACAGCGCTGCACGTGCACCGATCGCGTGCTCGTCCATCGCTCGAAGAAGAAGGCGCTGATCGACGCGCTCCGACCGCTCGTCGCGAGCTTGCGCTTCGGCGATCCCGATGACGCGAGCGCGTTCGCCGGGCCACTCGCGAACGAAGCAGGGCGCGACAAGTTGGAGCGCGCGATGGCCGCGGCCGAGCACGCTGGCGCCGACGCCGTCGTCGAAGGAAAGCGCCTTGCCGGAGGGGTGTTCCGAACGGCGTCGTTTCACGTGCTCCCGGACCGCATGCACGAGATCGCGGGCTACACCGACGTGGAGCTCTTCGGTCCCGATCTCGGGATCGAGACCTTCGACGACGACGCGCATGCGATCGCGCTGATCAACGGGTCGCCCTACGGATTTGCGAACAGCATCTTCACGACGGGCGACGCGCGCTTCGATCGCTACTACCGCGACACGCGTGTCGGGATCCTCAACAGGAACCGATCGACCAACCAGGCGAGCCCGCGGCTGCCCTTCGGCGGGACGGGGCGCAGCGGGAACTTCCGGCCCGCAGGGAGCTTCGCCGCACGCAACCTCGCGATCCCGGTCGCCGTGCAGTCGAACGTCACGGGTGCGTTTCCCGTGCTGCCGGCGCTTCGTGCCGCGCTGGTCACGCCCGATCTCGACGAGCTCGAAGTGCGGCACGCGAGCGAGGAGCAGGCCGAGGCCGCGCGCACGCTCGTCGATCATCCGCGGCCCATGGCGATGCGGCGGCCGCGCGGCGGCTCGCTGCCGCAATCCACTGCACTGCTCGAACGCTTCCACGCGAGCGACCGCACACCGCGCGAGAAGAAGCCCCCCGTCTTCGATCACCTGCGCAGCTACGGGCCCTGGTACGTGTCGGTCGATGACGAGCCGCTCTCGGTGCTCGATGCGATGAGCCAGACCGCGACGCTCCCGCTCGGCTTCATGCACGAGACGATGGCGCGCGCGTACGTCGACGGCGCGTTCTCGGACACGATGCTTCGGGCGCACGATCTGGGGGACTCGGAGGGCGAAGGTGCGCGTGTCGCGCGTGCGTACGAAGACACGCTCCGCGCTCTGGTGCCCGGCTACCCGACGGTCTGCTTCACGGCGTGTGGCGCCGAGGCGAACGAGAAGGCCTACGCGCTCGCGCGCGTGTACACGGACACGCTCGGATGGAAGGCGACGAAGCTGCTCGCGTTCGAGGGCAGCTTCCACGGGCGCACGCTGCTCTCCCTCTACGCGAGTCACTCGCCCGCCAAGCGCGTTCCGTTCGAGATCCCTGGGTACGAGGTCGACTTCGCGCCGTTCCCGCGCTGGGACGCGCACGCGGGTGGTGAGCCGCCGGAGCCGGATGGATTTCGAGAGCTCTGCGGCCGCGCGGCGATCGACGAGCTCGTGGCGCGGTTTGGATCGTCGAGCGATGCGCTTCTCGCGACCGAGGTGGCCTCGCTCGCGCACGTCGCGCGGCTGGTGTCGGCCCGCACGCACTTCGCGGTCGTCGTCGAGCCGATGCAGAGCGAGGGCGGTGATCGGTACGCGACGGCGCGGTTTCATCGTGCGCTCAGGCTCGTGACGCGCGCGCTCGGCGTTCCGCTGATCGTGGACGAGGTGCAGTGCGGCTTCGGGCTCGGTGGCCCCTTCGCCTGGCACTCGACGTTCGGATACGTCGATCGTGCAGGCGCGCCCGATCGGCCGGACGCGCTGATCTTCGCCAAGCGCGCGCAGGTCGGCGTCGTGATGAGCACGCTCGCCGATGTCGAGCCCACACAGGCGTTCGCGGCGTCGCTCGTGCGTGGACGGCTCCATGCGACGGCCATCGCCGAGAGCGACGATGCGCGCAGGGTCGAGTCGCTCGTGCGCCCGCGCCTCGAGGCGCTGACCACGAGCTGGGCTCATCGGATCGCGAATGCGCGCGTTCGCGGCTTTGCGCTCGCGCTCGATCTCGCATCGCCCGCAGAACTCGACGCCTACCTCGGACAGCGCTTCTGGCGCGGGGCCATCGTGTTCGGTGCCGGCGATCGCACGGTGCGCTACCGGCTCAGCGCGGCGTTCGGTGAGCGCGAGATCGATCAGCTCTTCGTCACCATCCGACAATCGCTCGCCTGGCTCGAGGCGCATCCGGGCAAGAAGCCGCCCGAGTGGGAGGATCTCGATGCGCCGCGCGCCGCCGACGGGGACACGGGCGTGGTGCTGCGCGAGGTCGGGGCCCGCGATGTCGCGGCGCTCTTGCCGCAGATCCTCGCGCTCGAGACGCGAACCTACGAGCCTGCTCGAAGGGATCCCGAGGCGCGCCTCAGAGCGGGTCTCGAGGACGACGATGGCGTGGCGATCGTGGCGGAGCGAACCGTCGACGGCCGCCAAGAGCTCGTCGGCTACGTGATCGGCGTCGCGCTCGAGCGCGTGCCCGAGATCCAAGGGCCCGATCGCGATCCGGCGCGCGGCGCGGGCGACACGATCTACTCGGTGGCCTTGACGGTCGACGCGTCGCTGCGCGGAAGCGGGCTCGGTCGGCGGCTGAAGCACGCGCAGCTTCGCGCGGCGATCGCCAAGCGAAACCCGGACGGATCCCCTCGGTACCGCTACTGCTCCGGACGCAATCGCGTGGGCGCGGCAGACGCGATGGTGCGCTTGAACGAAGCGCTCGGTGCCCACACTCTCTTCTCGTTCGAGCGCGCCTACGACGCCGAAGGGACCGCGCGCTACTACCGGCAGCCGCTTCGGCCCCTCGCGGCGCACGACGCGCCGGCGAGCGAGGTGAAGACGGACCTCGCGTCGGGGCTCGTGGCTCCCTTTGCGCGCGCGCCGGAGTCTCTCGTTCGAGCCGAGCGCGAGGGCCTCCTCTCTGGGCCGACGATCCAGAAGATCACCCTCTGCAACTACGTGACGCCGGCGATCGTACGCGCGACCGAGTGGGCCGCCGCGATCGCGCCCGATCATCCGCACCTCTTTCTCACGTCCGGTCGCGACGAGACGATCGACAAGACGGTGCGAATGCTTCGGTACCATCGCAAGACGGGGCGCGTGGTGCTCACGCTCTCGGGCGCCTACGTCGGGCACACGACGGCCTGCGCGCGATCGATCAGCGATCCGCTGGTGCACCGCGGTGGCCCGGTCCACTTCGACTTTCCGCGCGTCGCTCATCCCGCCGAGGTCGGTGATGAGGCTGCGATCGCGTCGCTCCGTGCGCAGATCGCCTCGGTCGGTGCGCAGGCCGTTCTCGGCGTCGTGGTCGAGATGGTGCAAGAGCGGACCGGTCGCGTCGTGAGCGATGCGTTCCTCGCTGCGTTGGTCGAGCTGCGCCGTGAGACCTCCGTGCCGATCGTGGTCGTCGAGACCGCGAGCGCCTACTACCGGAGCGGTCGCGGTCCCTTCGCGAGCTCGGCGCTGCGCGCGCACTTCGTTCCGGATGCGCTCGTCTGGTGGAGCGGAGGGCAGCTCGGCTTCGTGCACGTGACGAGCGCGCTCTGGGTCGCCACGCCGCTGACGTTCGTGTCGACCTGGGACGGCGACGAGCTCTCGCTCGTGCAGGCGCACCATCAGCTCCGGGCGGCGCGAAGCGTCGACGTTGGAGCAGCGACGGCGGCGATCGATCGGGCGCTCGCACCGCTCACGGCCGCCGCCATCGACGCGGGCGGCCTGGGTCTCTACCGCGTGATCCGTGCGGGTCAGCGCAGCGGCGAGCTCGTGTCGGCTCTCGCTGCCGAGGGCATTCGCGTCAGGGCGCTGCCGAACGGCGCGATCCCCGTGGCCCCCCCTCTCGATCGCGCGATCGACGACGCGAGCGCATTGGCTCGCGGAATCACCGCCTTCGTGCGACGTTGAACGAGCGACCCCGTTCGATTCATCCTTCACGACGCACGTGTCCGATTTGCCCGAAGCCCCGTCCGAAGTAGCGGCCCCGCCGCTTCGCCCCCGTGCGCCGACTTCGATCGTCGTCGAAGCGGCGCGCGTTCTCGTCGTCGGGGCGTGCCTCGGGATCGGATATGGAATCGTGGGCGGCGTTCCGCTGGTCTCGCAGTTTCGGCTGGCCGCGTCGTGCGCGCCGCCGGTCGAGAGCCATCCCGAGATCGGCTGGATCGAGCAAGAGGACGCGCGGGCGCTGGTCGACGATGCGACGGTGATGTTCGTCGACGCGCGCTCGCTCGCGGACTACGAGACGGGTCACATTCCGAACGCGATCGCGATGCCGATGGACACCGGGGCGATCGACGAGTCGACGGCCGCGCTCGTGTACGGCGCGCACACCGTCGTCGCCTATTGCGACACGAGCGGGGAGTGCGCGAGCAGTCGGCGTCTCGCGAGCCTGCTCAGCGAGGACGGCGTCCACGACGTGCGCGTGCTTCGTGGTGGCATTCCGCAGTGGCTCTCCAACGACTTTCCGGCCGAGTCAGGCCCGTGTCGGGTGTGCCCGTGAGCGCGCTTCTCGCCTCGGCGCGCGGTCGGATCGCCGTGCTCGTGCTGCGTTTCGTCGTCGCTGCGCTCTTCCTCACGGCGTCCAAGACGAGCATCGAAGATCCGACCGCGTTCGCGACCGCGATCGACAACTACCGGATGATGCCCGACGCGCTGATCGGCCCCATGGCAGTCGGAATGCCGCTGCTCGAGCTGCTCGTCGGGGTCGCCCTCCTCACCGGCGTTCATGCGCGCGGCGCGGCGCTCGTCGCAGCCTCCATGCTCGTCGTGTTCGCGATCGCCATGGTCCAGGCGATCGCGCGCGGCATCGACATCGACTGCGGCTGCTTCGGCCACGTCGTCGAGACCCGCGTGAGCTGGCTGACGGTCACGCGCAACGTCGTGCTCGCGTTCGCATGCGGCGCGATCGCGCTGGGGCCGGACCTCCCGCTCTGGCCGCTCCGCCGCGCGGCAGCGCCGGGCAGAGCTAGTCCTTCGTCAGCTGGGTGACGCGCTTCTTCGTCCCGCTTCGGGTCATCGCGAAGCGGAGCACGCCCGGCAGGTGCTGGCCGATGAACGCGCCGACCTGGCCGTGTCCCGTGAACACGAACTCGTGCTTGCGTGACCAGATCGCGCTCGCCATGACGCGCGCCGCGCGATCGGCAGGCCACATGAGGTTCTTGGGGCGCTTGTCCACGCGCGCGGCGTCGTGCTTGCCGGCGTTGTCCACCTGCGCGATCTCGCTCTCGACGTAGCCGGGATGAATGAGCGTGACGCTCACGCCGCTTCCGTGGAGCTCCATGTCGAGCGTCTGGCCGAGCGAGCGCAGCGCCGCCTTGCTCGCGCTGTACGCGCCCACGCGCGGCGCGGGGGTGAACGCCGAGACGCTACCGACGAAGACGATGCGACCCTTCGTCTTCTCGAGCGCCTCGAGCGCGTGGGTGGCGGTGAGCGCGGCGCCGATCACGTTCGTGTCGAGCTGCCTGCGCCAGTCCGCCGCCGTGAGCGATCGGATCGGACCGGCGACGGAGAACCCTGCGTTCGCGACGACCACGTCGATGCGTCCGAGCTCTCGCTCGATCGTCTTGACGGCGCTGGCGAGCGAGCCCTCGTCGGTGACGTCGCAAGGCACGGGCAGGGCCTTGCCGGGCACAGCCTCGATGGCCCTCACCACGTCGTCGAGGTTCGCGCGCCTCCGCCCCGACACGACGACCGTTGCGCCTTGCCGGGCGAGCTCGATCGCGAGCGCCTTGCCGATGCCGCTGCCGGCACCGGTGATCCATGCCACCAAACCGTCGAAGCGTTTTTTCGCCGCCATCATGGCTGTTTACCACGAGTCGTTTCGTCACTTCTCTTCTCACCTCGCGCGGCATTCGATACGGTGTCGGACTCGTGCGGCCCTCGTTCCTCGTTTTCGTTTCGTGCTTCTCGTGGCTGGCTGCGTGCGGCGGAGGGCTGCGCTTGGCCGTCTCCACCGCGCTCGATCACCGCGATCTCGACGGCGCGCTCACCGCGTACGAACGCGTGCGCACGAGCGACGGAGACGACACGGTGCTCCTCGCGCGCATCTCGGAGCTGCTGCTCGAGAACGAAGCCTCGGGCGATGACGCTGAAAGGCGCAGCGCTGCGCTCCACGAGCTCGCTCTCGCTGGAACCAGCGGGCATGCGGCGCTCGAGCGACTCGGGGCGACCGGCTCGGTCCATGCGCTCGCGATTCTCGCCGAGGCCGGGAGCGATTCGGCCAGGCGTGCCCTTCGCGACCACATCGACAGCGAAGACCCGGAGGTCCGCGCAGCGGCGGTGCTCGGGCTCTCGATCGATTCGGACCGCGAGCGCCTTCTCGGATTCGCGGCGGAGTCGTCGGCGCGCGTTCGTGCCGCGGCCGTCGGGCGTCTCGGTGAGCTCGCGCCAGACAGCGCCGCGCGCGCCGTACTGGAGGAGCGCGCGAGGATCGATCCCGATCCGATGGTGCGCGGGGCGGCGGTTCGTGCGCTCGGATCGTTCGCGACCGCGGCCATCGAGCTCCTGCGCGAGCGTCTCTCGGATCCCATCGCGAGCGTTCGGATGGCCGCGGTGGCGGCGCTGCTCCATGCCGACCGCGAGAGGGGGCGCGCGGTGCTCGCGTCACTGCTCGCGACACCGTCGAGCGCGCAGGGAATCGAGGCGGCGCGCCTGCTCGGAACCACGGTCGAGCGGGACGAGCCACCGACCGATCAGGACGCGAGCGCGGCGCGGGCGTATCTGACGTCGGCGCTCGTGGCCGGCGATCCATCTTTGCGCAGTCAGGCGGCGGTGGCGCTCTCGACGCTGCGGGGCCAGACGGATCTGCGCGCGGCGCTCTCGCAGGCGCTCGTGCGCGAGACGGACGCGTCGGTCCGGCTGGCCATCGCGCGCGCGCTCTTGCCGCTGCCGGGTGGCGAGCCCGATGCGCTCGAGGCGATCCAGGCGATCGCAGCCACGGAGATGTCGATGACGTCGCTTCAGGCCTCGATCCTCCTCGCGACGCGGCACGAGAGCGGGGGCGTCGATCGAGTGGAGGCCGCGATGCATGGCGCCGACGTCTCGCTGCGTCGCATCGCGGCCCGCGCGCTGGCGCGTGATGCGATGATGCCGGCCCGCGCCGCGCCCGCGCTCGAGGACTCGGACGCCCTCGTTCGGATTCACGCTGCGGGCGGCATCCTCGCGGCCGACGCCGCCGCGCAGTAGCCCGTCACGCGCGGAGGTTCGGCGGGGAGAGCGGTCCGATCACGGGAATGACCCGCGCGCAACAGACCGCATCGCGATGGATGGTGTCGCACGAGAGCGGCTGCGAGGAGGTCCGCGTCTGCCCGCTGCACGTGCAGTGCGCGCATGCCACCGAGTCCGGAATCATCGGGCAGCAGCCGCTGACCGCGACGCCGAGAGCGCCGCCGAGTGCCAGCGAGCGCGCGAAGCGCAGGTAGTGTGGTGCAGCCTCGGAGGCGAGTGTCGGGTCGTCGGAGGGCATCGGCGCTTCGATGCTGCATGCGCGGCGAACCTTGGTCCAGCGGCACTGGCCCGGAGGCCCGCGCGGGCCCATTCTCCCGCCCTCGGAGCAGCCGTGACCACGAACGACCCCGTGATTCCGACCGTCGATCTCGCCGATCTCGCCGATCTCGACCGACCCGAGCGTCGTGCTGCGGCACTGGCGGCCATCCGTGAGGGCTTCGGAACCTACGGCCTCGTCTACGTCGCGGGTCACGGCGTGGGCGACATCGGTCCTCTCTACGATCGCTGGGCGGCCTTCTGCGCACGGCCGCTCGAAGAGAAGCAGCAGAAGAACAGCGCGTCGATCTGGTACCAGCGTGGGTGGACACCGCCGAACACCGAGCGTGCCGTCGTCGCGGGTGGTCAGCCCGACTTCAAGGAGTGCTGGTTCTCGGCGCCCGAGCCCATGCCCGCCGAGGTGAAGGCGCAGTATCCGGAGATCTGCGCCGACAACGTGTGGCCCGTCGACGACGACGCGTTCCGCGAGGCGAACCTCGCGCGCGGTCAGGAGCTTCATCGGGCCGGGCTCGCGCTCTTGCGTGGTGCCGCGCTCGCGCTGGATCTCGCAGAGGACACGTTCTCGCGGCCGACCGTCGGTGGCGCGCACGTGTTTCGTCTCTTGCGATATCTGCCGCTCACGGCCGAGCAGACGTCACGAGAGATCTTGTGGGGTGAAGAGCACACGGACTTCAACCTGCTGACGCTGCTTCCGGGTGGGCGCTTTCACGATCCGAGCGGTGCTCCAGGCGCGGCACCCGACGTAGGGAGCGGTCTCTATCTGCGCACGCGTCCGAGCGCGGAGCAGCCCGAAGGCGCGATGATCCGCGGCACGGCTCCGAAGGGATGCATCGTCGCGCAGGTGGGCCAGATGCTCGAGATCCTCACGGGCGGGACCTTCCTCGCCACCCCGCACGTGATCACGCCGCCGCACACGCCGGGATGGTCTCGGCTCTCGGCTGCGCACTTCGTGCATCTGCATCCCCACACGATGCTGTTTCCTCTGCCGCGCTTCCGTGACGCCGCGAGCGTGGACGCGTACAGCCCGCCGGTGCTCGCGGGGACGTACGCCATCAAGACCCTCGTCGACATCGGGCTCGCACCGCCGAGCGCGATCGACAAGCTGGGCTACCGCCACTACGACCGGCTCGCACGCATCCGCGGAGTGGGATGAGCCACCTCCCGCCACCGGCCGGGCTCGGAGCGATCGCGCGCGGCAAGCCGCACGTGTTCGGCATGCGGCCCGAAGATCTCGCGCTCGCGCTCGAGCGCGAAGGCGTGGGGTGCACGATCACCGAGGCGCGTCGCGTGGCGGCGCACGTGATCTCGTGGGGCAGGGATGATCTCGCGCTCGGCAAGCCGCCGCGTCGTGAGGTGCTTCGCACGATCGCCGACAAGCTCGACCGAACGCCGCTCGAGATCGTGGAGCGCGCGCGCGACGATCACGACGGGTTCGTGAAGTATCTGTTCCGGCATCCGGACGGAGCGCTCACCGAAGCGGTGCGCATTCCTCTGCAGAAGGAGCATCGCTTCACCCTCTGCCTCAGCTCGCAGGTCGGCTGCGCGATGCGATGCACGTTCTGCGCGACCGGTCAGCTCGGCCTCACGCGATCGCTCGCGGCGTGGGAGATGGTGGCGGCGTTTCGCGCCGTGCGCGACGAGGCCGTGCGCGAGGATCCGCGGCGTCGCATCTCGGGCGCGGTGTTCATGGGACAGGGCGAGCCCTTCCACAACTACGACGAGGTGATCCAGGCCGCGCGCGTGCTTTCGGATCCATGCGGCGGTCGCATCGCGAAGGAAGCGATCACGATCTCGACGGTGGGCCTCGTGCCGCAGATCGAGCGCTACGCGCGCGAGGCGCAGCCCTACCGTCTGATCGTGTCGCTCACGAGCGCGATCGAAGAGAAGCGGCGAACGCTCTTGCCTGTCGCGGGACGGTTCGCGCTCGACGATCTCGTGGGCGCGCTCTCGCGTGTGGCCGCGGCGAGCGGCGGGCGGCGCGTCACGCTCGCCTGGGTGCTCATGCGCGGCGTCAATCATGGTGACGACGAGATCGCCGCTCTGCGCGAGCGATTCGCGAACGTGCCCTTTCGGCTGAACCTCATCGATGTGAACGGTACCGATGGGCGCTACGAGCGCGCGACCGACGAGGAGCGGACGCAGATGGTCTCGCTGCTGCACGCGGCCGGGATCCCGACCATTCGGCGTTACTCCGGCGGCAAGAACAAGCATGCCGCTTGCGGGATGCTCGCTCGCGTTCACGCGGACGTTCCATGAGCGAAGACGTCGTCGTGGTCGGGGCGGGGATCATGGGCTCGGCGATCGCGCGTGAGCTCGCGCGGGCGGGCCGCTCGGTGCGCGTGCTCGAGAAGAGCATTCCCGGCGCCGAGGCCTCGAGCGTGGCGGCGGGGATCCTCGCGCCCTTGGTCGAGCACGCCGACGGAGCCTTGCGCGTGCTCGGTTGCGCGAGCCGCGATGCCTACGCGACGCTCGCCGACGTACTGCGAGAGGAAACCGGCATCGACATCGGCTTCGTGCGATCGGGTGCTCTGCGTGTCGCGCTGGACGAGGCCGGGGCCCGAGCGCTCTCGCTCCTCGAGACTGGCGAGCCCATGAGCGGAGCACGAGCGCGCGAGCTCGAGCCGGCGCTCGCCGAGGCCGTGTGTGGTGCGGTGCTCCTGGCCGACGAGGCACACGTCGATCCGCCGCGCGTGTTGAGTGCGCTGGTGCGGGCCGCCGAGCGCTTGGGCGTGCGCGTCACGAGCGGTGCGGCGGTGCGGGGCCTCTTGCGTCGCGGCGATCGCATCGTCGGCGTCGAGACCGATCAGGGAGACGTGCACGCGGAACACGTGGTGCTCGCGGCCGGCGCGTGGACCTCGCTGGTGCCCGGCTTGCCTCGCGTGCTCGGGACGGCGGTGCGGCCCGTGCGCGGACAGCTCGTGCGCGCGGAGCTGCGAGCTCCGATCGCGCGACGGATCGTGTTCGCCGAGCATGCATACCTGGTGTCGCGTCCCGACGGACGCGTGGTCTGTGGGGCGACCATGGAGGAAGCGGGCTTCGTGAAGGAGGTCACCCTCGGCGCGGTCGCCGCGCTCGCATCGCATGCCGTGTCGGTGATGCCGGGCCTCGCGAGCGCGCGCTTCGTGGAGGCGGACGTCAGCTTTCGGCCCGCCTCGATCGACGGGCTTCCACTGATCGGTCCGTCCGGCCTCGATGGGCTCTGGCTCGCGACGGGCCACTTTCGCAACGGGATTCTGCTCGCGCCTGCGACCGCGACGATGATCGCGTCCATGATCGCGGGGACCGCTCCCGCGCACGATCCGCGTCCGTTCGATCCACGGCGCCTCGGAGGTTCCGCGTGAAGGACATCGATCCGATCGAGCAGACGATCGTCGCGAACGGGCTCAGGCATCACGTCCTCGAGTGGACCGCCCCCGGCGCGACGCGAACGGTGATCTGTTGCCACGGCTACCTCGACGTCGGAGCGAGCTGGCATCTCGTCGCGCAGCACCTGGTGAAGGGCGGACGGCGCGTCATCGCGTTCGACTTCCGCGGACACGGCGGGACCGAGTGGGTGAAGGCGGGCGGCTACTATCACTTTGCCGACTACGTCTTCGATCTCTCCGACCTCGCGGCGATCGTGGCGCCCGACGGGTTCGATCTCGTCGGTCACTCGATGGGTGGCACCGTGTCCGCGATGTTCGCGGGGCTCCGGCCACCGGGGCTGCGCAAGCTCGTGCTCGCCGAGGGGCTCGGTCCGCCCGAGTCGCCGCCCGAGCACCTGCCGGATCGGATCAACGAGTGGATCCATGGCGTGCGCAAGGTGCGTGCATCGACGCCGCGAGCGCTCGCTGATCTCGACGAGGCTGCGCGGCGCCTGCGCAGCCAGCACACCGAGCTCGACGCGACGCTCGCGCGCTGGGTCGCCGAGCGCAGCACGCGTCGTGACGCCGAGGGTCGCCTCTTCTTCGCGTTCGATCCGCTCCACCGCACGCGCTCGCCGCTGCCGTTTCGTGTCGACCAATTCCGTGCGCTACTCGCGCGGATCGAGGCGCCCACGCTCTACGTCTCGGGGGAGACCGGCTTCAAGACGGGCGACGAGAGCGCGCGGCTGTCCGCCATCGAGAGGCACACCACGCGCGAGATCTCCGGTGTCGGTCACATGATGCACTGGCTCGCGCCCGAGGCCTTGGCGCGCGAGATCGAAGCTCACCTCGCCTGAGCCGACGCGTGGACCCGATCCTCGATCCGCGCTGTCTGATGACGACCGAATCGCTCGTCGTCGATGGTGCAAACGGGGTCTGCCACGAGCCGAGGCTGGATGCGCGTCAGCCGCCGGGTGCGGAATCGCTGCTCGCGCTCGCGATCATGCTTGGCGCGATCTCGTGGTTCGTGCGCGTCGGTGTGCCGGTTCGTCTGCGGCGCGCTCTCTTGCTCGCGACGCTCGCGCTCGCAGCCGTGCCCGGGTTCTGCGCGATGCTGGCGGTGCGCGCCGACGCGCCTCGGGCCATCGATCGCAGCGCGCGACGGATCACGCGCACGCACGACGAGGTGCGCGCGTTCGCCGAGGCCCATGGCTGTGCATGGATCCGCACCGAGAGCTCGATCGCCGCGGGTCCGATCACGCGGCTCGCGCTCGCCGGGCTTCGCTGTAGCAACCCGGCGCCGATCGATCTCTTCGCCGACGCACTCGAGTCGGGCTGCACCGAGACCGAGCAGGGCTCGCTCGCCTGCGGGACGATCGACGACGACACGCGCTTACCGGAGCAGGCGATGCCGCCTCCCATGCCGCTTCTCCCCGCTGCGCGACCGCAGCAAGACGACGAGCCATGAGCGTCGTTCCGATCGGCAGCGCGCTCATCGCGCTCTTTCTCGGCGCCATCGGAGGTGGCGCGGTCCTCTTCCGTGCGCGCGTCGGAGTGAGCGCGACCGCGATCCTCGTTCGTGCGCTGCTCGGGCTCGCGATGCTGGCCGCCCTCGTGGTGCATCCCGCGCTCGGCGTCGCGCTTGCCGTGATCGTCGCCCTGGTGACGTGGCAGGGGCGCAGCGTGCCAGTGACCGAGGATCGCGCGCCCTTCGGCACGAGCACCGGCCTGGCCGCGATCCTCGTGGCCAGCGTGGCGGCGCTGCTGCGACCTCCCGCCCCGATCTTCTGGGACGAGTCCGTCTGGCTCAGCAAGGCGCGCGTCGCATGCGAGGGCGGTGCCGTGCTGATGGAGCGCGCGCTCGACCCGCAGTCGGAGCTCGTCCCGCGCGGCTATCCGGTCGTCGCGGCGGTGATCGAGGCCTGCTTGGCGCTACGCGATGACTCGCTCGCCGCGCTCGTCGGCGGAGGCACGGCGCTCGTGCTCTCCACGTTCGCGCTCTTCGTGCTGCTCCTGGGCCGCGAAGCGCAGAGTTCGTTCGAGGAGCGCGCGACGCTCGTCGTGCTCGCATGCACGCCGCTCGCGTGGGTTCATCTGCGCTCCGTGCAGCTCGATCTCCCGGTGGGACTGCTCGTGGCGGCGCTCGTGCTCGCGATCGAGCGCGCGGACGCGGGTGATCGGGTGGGTCTGCCGGCGGCGATCACCGCCGCGCTCCTGCTGGGCATCAAGGACGAGGGGCTCGTCGGTGCGCTCGCCGTTGCGCTCGCTCTCGGAACGCGCGGTGCGTCGTCGCGTGCTCGACGGGCCGCATGGATCTCGTTCGCGTGCCTCGCCATCTCGGTCTTCGCGTTCCGGCTGCGCCTCTCGCTGGCGGGAAGTGCCAACGACGATCACACGCTCGGCGCCCTCGCTCTCGGCGCGCTCTTGCCGCTCCTCGGCGACGCACTTCGCGATGCGAGCGACCTGCAGACCTGGGGCATGGCGCCGGCCATCGCGCTCGCGGCCTGCCTCGTCGTCGTACGCAAGGGCACGGCCGGTCGCGCGCGGCGTGTGGCGGCGGTGCTCGGTCTGTTCGCGCTCGCGCTTCTCGGCGCGCTCGTCCTGGGGCCGCCTCAGGTGCGTGACTTCGCCTTCGAAGGGACACTGCTCGACCGCATGGGCCTCGAGCTCCTGCCTACGGCGGCGCTGTTGATCTCGCGGCTCGTTCCGGAAGCACCTCGAACAGAGAGCACAGTGCTCCGTCCGCGTCCGGATACCGAAACAGCCACCGGAAGCGATCCGGCCGACTCCGCGCGAGCTCGGCCGTGCGGCGCAGAGGTGGCTCGGTGACGGCGATCACGCGCGCGTGCGCGTCGTCGACGAATCCCACGAGCTCGTCGGCAGTCTCGGGGTCGTGCTCGAGGAACACCACGCGCGCGCGACCGTCGAACGGGTAGAGCCGCCCCGCGAGGCCGAAGCCGGCGTCGTATGCGAACGACTCCCCACGATGAACGAGTGCGCGCGCGCTCACGAACTCGCTCTCGTACTCGTCGAGGCCGAAGGCGCGCTCGCGAGCGTTCGAGTCCATCGAGGCGAGCGCGATGAGCGAAGGCCCGCCGACGCTGTAGCCGGGGAACGCGAGCACGAGCCCGAGCGCCGCTGCGATCACCGCGCCGCCGTCGCCGATGGCACGCATGCGATCGGGAAGCGCCTGGCTCGCGGCCAGCGCCAGCACGAGCAGTGCAGCGGGAACGGCGAAGGTGTAGCGGGCCCAGTACGCGCCCGGCGATGCGAGTGTCGCGAGCGCGAGCAGCGCCACGGGAAGCGCGACGACGCGAGCGCGCGCGAGAAAGCGCTCGGAGCGCGCCGCAGCCACGATCGTCGCGACCGTCGCCGGCAAGAGCACGAACACGAAGAGCGGTCCGAGCCCGCCGACGCGCATGTCGTACACGTAGCGATCGGGGAACACCGTCGTCCACGACTCGAAGAGTCGCGAGAGCCATCCGTCGTCCCGCATCGGAGGCCGCAGGCCCATGCTCGCGAGCTCGTCCATGGTGGTGAGCCCGCGGATCGAGATCGGTCCGAGGCGAAGCTCGACGGGCCAGATCGGATTGCCGTGGACCGCGAGGTTCTCGACGTATTTCCAGGAACCGATCGCGAGCGCGCCGCCTACGGCAAGCACCGCCTCGCCGATGCGCGATCGGTTCCACGCGCGAACGAGCACCAGAACGCACGCGAGCGCGACGAGCGGCGGCGCCGAGGGCTTCGTGCCGAGCGTGAGGCCCGCGGCGACGGCGAAGAGGGCGAGCGAGCGCGGATCGATGGACCCGGACGCATAGAAGAAGGTCGCGACCGCGAGCGTGGCGTACACGACGTCCACGTAGTTCGCGGCGAGCTGCAGCGCGACGGCCGGGATCGCGAGGAGCAGCATCCCGAGCGCGAGGCCGCGTGACGTGGGAACGCCCGCACGCCGTGCCCAGAGCGCGACCACCAGCACGAGCAGCGGCGTGAAGCAGAGCTGAGCGAGCTCGATGAACGTCCCGTCGAGCAGCGAGAGACGAAAGCCCACGAGGAACACGTCGCCGAGGTGCGGGTAGCTGTTCACGTAGGGCGCGCTCGACGCGATCGGCCGCATCGTGCCCTCGGCGATCGCATCGAACGCGAACGGGAGGTGGTATCCGAGACCGTCCCACGACCAAGGCGCCATCAGCAGCGAGGCGAAGATCGCGAGGCCGACCGACGTGAGGCCGACCAGCGCTGCGGCGAGACGGGTGGGTCTTCGCGCGAGCACGCCGAGGGTCTCGCGCAACGCGGTGAGATCGTCTTCGAGCACCTCCCGTCCCGCGTCACCCGCCATCGCGAGCGCGGCGAGCAAGAGGGCACCCGCGCCGACCACGAAAGGAATCGGAGCGATCAGGCCGAGCGGCGAGAGCGCCTCGACGAGTCCGATCACCAGCGCCGGGAAGATCAGTGCGGCCGCCGCGGCGCGCTCGAGCGCCGAGCGGTCGGCGAGCAAGCGTGTGACCGCGAGCAGCGCAGATCCGGCGAGCAGAGCGAGCGCAGCGAGCACGGCGCGCGAGTATATCGAGTCGGCCCCTTCGCGATCACATCCTGACAATTCGCGCGAATGCGGGCTGGATTCGTGCGGCGTGCGAAGATGGCCGACTCCCCATGGCTCTCGTTTCTCCGCAGGATCACGACCCGCGCGTGCGCACGGCCGCGCTGGGGCTCGCGGTGGGGGTTCCGCTCGCCGCGTATCTCGCGACGGCATCCGGGTCCAGCTACTGGCTAGACGCTGGTGAGCTGACGGCGGCGGCCGTCGATCTCGACGTGGCACATCCACCCGGGCATCCGCTGGCCTCGCTCATCGCGCACGCGGCCACGCTCGTACCGCTCGGTCCGCTCGCGATGCGCGCCGCCTTCGCACAGGCGCTCTGCGCGGCGCTCGCGTCCGGGTTTCTCTATTCCGCGATCGACACGACCGTGCGCGCCCTCGGCCTCAAGCACGACCGGCTCGTCGTCCCGATGGCGCTCGGCGCGAGCTGGCTGGCGGCGGGGTCCTACGGCTGGTGGCTCCAAGCGGTGCGGCCCGAGGTCTATGCGCTCGAGGCGCTGCTGCTCTCGATCGCCATCGAGCGGATCGTGGCGCTCGAGGCCGCATGGCCCACGCGCGATCTCTCGCCTCTGCCCGCGGCGACGCTCGCGCTCGGGCTCTCGCTCGCGAACCACCACTTCATGGGGTTCCTCTGCTTTCCGGCGCTCGCGCCGACGCTGGCCCGCGTCTACCGAGCTCGTGGGGCGCGTCCGCTCGCGGTCTCCGTCGCGATGATCGCGGCAGGGCTCTGCGCGTACGTCTATCTGCCGATCCGCGCTGCGACCGCGCCGCCCATGAACCTGGGCAACCCGACGAACCTCACTCGGCTCTACTGGGTCGTCTCCGCGCAGGCCTATCAAGGTACACACGCGCTGCAGCTCGAGCCGCTGGGCGAACGATTCCTCGACGTGACGGCCTCGCTCGTCGACAGCCTCCACATCGCGCCGGTCCTGTTCGCGCTGGCGGGTGCGTACGCGCTTCTCCGTGCACCGGGCGCGGTGCGCATCGGCTACGTGTGGATCGCCCTCGTCTTGTTCTCGTTCATCGGGCGCGGCTGGCTGGGCTTCGTGCGCGGCAATCCCGATGCGCTCGGCTACCTGATGCCCGCGATGGCCGGCGTCGCAGCGCTCGCCGTGTCGCTGGTGGCGGCGGTCGTGGCGCTGCTCGGGGAGCGCGACGAGGGACAGAAGAAGAAGCGCTCTCAACCCAGCGCCATGCTCGCGATGATCGCGCTCGCAGTCGCGATGCTCGGCGCGGCGCAGCTCGTGAGCAGCCGCGCGCGCGCCTCGCTCGCCACGTTCCACGCGACCGACGACATCGACGATCTCCGGATCCGAGATCTCCCGCCGCACGCGGTCGTGCTGGTGTATTCGCCGCAGACGGTGTTTCGCTTCTTCGAGCTCGAGGCGACCGAGCACGCGCGGCCCGACGTCACGCTGGTGCCGATGCCGTTTCTCGCCTATCCGGGGACGATCGACGCGCTGGTGCGGCGCGCGCCGGATGTGGCGGGCGTGTTGCGGAGCGAGCTGCTCGACGGTGAGCCCTCGGTCTCCGAGCTGCAGAGCCTCGCGTCGCGCCGTCCGGTGCTCGTCGAGCTCGACGTACGCATCCCGGTGGCGCTCCACGAGACGCTGCTTCCGGATCGGATCTTTTACTCCGTGGAACCGGCTGGTACGACCGACGTGGACGTGCGCGCGGCCGCGCGGCATCGCGCCGAGACGCTCGATGCGCTCCGGACCGCGCTCGGCACCGACGTCGACGATGCGGAGACCCGTCAGCAGCTGCTCTGGATCCACTACAACGACGCGCTCTACGCGGCGTCGGTCGGCGAGCTCGACGCTGCGCGACTCTCCCTGTCTCGCGCGCTCGCGCTCGCTCCCATGGCGCGTGAGCTCCTCCTGCTTCGTCGCGCGCTCGAGAGCCCGGCCATCCGGGGACCGATCGACGTGCACCCCTTCATGGTGGGCCAAGACTCCCTCGCACCCTGAAGCTCCGCTGCGTAGAATCGCGCTCGATGGACTACGAGCCGCATCCCCAAGCCGAGCCTGCGAGCGATGCCGACTCGGCGCCCGCGCGGCGCACGGGGCCCTTCATCGTCGAGCCGAGCGTGCTGGTGCGCGACGTCGTGTTTCACGTGCCGGGCGCGTCGCGTGCGATGGAGCGCTTCCGCCTCGACTACTGCTGTGGTGGCAGCAAGTCGCTCAGCGCCATCTGCGCCGAGTCGCGGGTCGACGTGAACGCGCTGCTCCTCGCGCTCGAGGAAGAGAAGCTCTTGGGCGGCGAGACGGATCAGGAGCTGCTCGAGATTCCGCTCGTCGATCTCGTCGCGCGCATCGTCGCCCAGCATCACGAGCCTTCCCGCAAGGAGGGCGCGCGCCTCGTCGCGCTCGCGGAGAGTGTGCGCTTGGCGCACGGCGCGGCGATGCCCGAGCTCGGAGCGATCGCCAAGGACACCACGCTGCTCTTTTCGGACCTCGCGCTGCACCTCAGGCAGGAAGAGAAGGTGCTCTTTCCTTACGTCGAGCAGCTGGAGGTCGCCGGCCGCGATGGATTGCCGGCGCCCGTCGCGCTCTTCGCCACCATCCGCCACGTCATCGTGGAGATGGAGCACGAGCACGAGGACAGCGAGCTCGTGATGGCGCGCCTGCGTCGTCTCTCGCACGACTTCGCGGTGACGGACGCGACGCCGCCCGAGGTGAAGGAGCTCTACGAGGGGCTCGATGCGCACGAGCGCGATCTCGTTCGCCACATGCACCTCGAGGGCAACGTCGTGTTTCCTCGCGCCGAGCGCCTCGAGACGAAGCTGCGCCGCGGTGCGCGTCACTGACGCCGATGGGTCGCACTCTCCTTCTGCTCCTCGTCGCTGCGGCTACGTCGGCGTGTGGCGGTGAGCCGCCGGCGCCTTTGCCGCCGTCCGCTCCCGTCGTCGATCGCTCGCCGGCTGATCGACCCGCGGGCACGCTCGCCGAGCTGACGTTCG
Organism: Deltaproteobacteria bacterium; assembly: GCA_043750095.1. Taxonomy (GTDB): domain Bacteria; phylum Myxococcota_A; class Polyangia; order Polyangiales; family Sandaracinaceae; genus JBBSAT01. The sequence continues at coordinate 4,932 of JAYVCF010000077.1, read as the reverse complement.
ACGGAGGGGATGCGGCGCTGAGCGCGCTGATCGCGCAGCTGCCGCCGACGCCGATGCGCGCCGCGCTGCCGAATCGCGTCGCGACGTTGCTCGATGGGTTGATCGAGACACCGAGCGAGATTCGCTCGCGCGTGTCGAGCGGCTCTCCGATCCGGCTGGTCATGGCGCGCATCGATGGAGAGCTGCGCTCGGCTCTCGTCGTGCGGCTCGACGAGCCCGTTCCGACGAGCTCGCATCGAGGCGATGGGCCGCGCGGGTCCGATCGCGTGGGCGAGCACGCCGCCGTCGACGATCGGATCGCGGTCGTCTCGGACGATGGGACCATGCTCGATCGATCGTTCGCGTACCTCGCGTACACGGCGCTCGCGCGCGCGAGCACCGAAGGGGAGATCGTGGTGATCGCGCCGGCGAGCACGGTCGCGACGACGGTGCGCACTGGGCTCGAGCAGATGGTCCGCGATCGCCGCGGGAGCTTGCTCGCTTCGGTGGCCGCAGCGCGGGCCGCACACGATCGACCGCCGGATCTCGGCGACCCCGAGGCGCTGGTCACGCTGCTCGCCGACGCCTTGCTCGCGCGGCTCGCGTATTTGCCCGACCTCGGTGACGCGACCCTCACGCTCGCACGGACTCCTTCGGGGCTCGCGCTCACGATCGAAGCGAGCGTGACGCAGGGCAGCCCGCTCGCCGACGCGCTCTCGATGCGTCGGCCGGTGGCGTCGCGGCTGGTGAGCGCCATGCCGAGCTCGGCAGCGCTCGTCATCGCCACGGGAACGACCGCAGCGGCCCGCACCGCGACAGAGGGCGAGCTTGCCGAAACGCTCGCGGCGATCGGTGGAGCTCGGGTCACCGCATCCGAGCGCATGGGCCTCGAGCAGGCCTCCGGGGCGATCGCGGCGATCCGCGGCGACGAGGCCGCGTTCGGGCTCGGCGCGACGGAGACCGACGGGATCCTCGCGCTGACGCTCACGCGCGGTGGCACCGACACGGCCGCGCCCATGCCTTGGGGTCGCGCATTTCCGTGGACGAGTCAGCTGCTCGCCACGCTCGCTGGCTGCACTGCGACGAGCGCGCGACCGAGCGCGACCGCGCCCGTGGTGTGCAACGACGTGTCTCTGGCCACCCGCGCCGGAGACGGAGCTCGCGCCGACGCCATCGGACGTAACGCGGCGGCGCTGGCCGAGTCCGCGCACGCATCGCTCGCCGCCGACACCCCTGCCTCGAGCCCGGATCTCGCGCGCGATCTCGCGGCGCTGCCGAGCGCGGTGTTCGCCATCGTGCTCGCACGTCCCCTTCGTGCGCTTCCGCTTCTGGTCGCGCTCGGGGGCCCACCGCGCGCGGGGCTTCCTCGCGGTGACGGGGCCATCGTGCTCGCGTTCGCGTACGACGCTGCGCGCCTCTCCATCGTGCTTCGCGCGAGCTCGTCGGCCATGGCCGACCTCGCCGTCGTCCAGGGCCTGTTCGCCGAAGAATCCGAGTCGGAGTAAGAGAGGCGCATGCGTCACGGGGGCTTGGTTCTGATCGGGGTCGCGACGTGGCTCGGTTGCGGCGGAGGTACGGCGGATGGCCCGCGTGCTCGTCCGACGGGTCCGGACATCGGCGCGCCCGCCGGCGGCAACGGCAATCACGTGGCCGTCGCAGACGACGACGCCGATGACGACACGGACGCGGACGCGGGGACCGCTGCGGCCGCCGTCGACGAGATCCTCGTGAGCGGTCGGGGCTTCATGCCTCAGCCTGTCGTGCGAACGGGCGCTGCGGGCGCCACGGATCCCAGCGTCGCGCGGGATGGCTCGTCGTTCGACGGCTCTTGCATCGGCACGTTCCCGAGCGCTCCGCAGCACGTCGTGAAGCTCGGTGGGCCGATCGACGTCCTGCGCGTGCTCGTCGACAGCGATGGAAACGATCTCACCCTCGCGGTGCGCACACCCGACGGCGTCTGGCACTGCAACGACGACTCGCAGGATCCGATGAACAGCCTCAACCCGACGGTCGAGCTCGACTCACCGCCTGCCGGGCAGATCGAGATCTGGGTCGGCACATACAGCGCGTACTACTCGGGAGCGTCGTACACGCTCGGCGTCACCGAGCAGATGGGCTACGCGTCCGCGCTCTTGCGTCACTGAGAAGGATCACCAGCACCGGGCGAAAAGATCTCCAGCACGAAAGGCCCCGTCGCCGCCGAGTAGGGCCGCACGTCGATGTCGTAGCGACCGGGCCCGAGTGTCGCCTCGATGCGCGAGTCGAAGCCTGGGCCCGAGTCGTCGTCCTCTGCGATCATCACGCCGCCGCGCCGGACCTCGAGATAGACGTCGAGCCCCGAGCGCGTGGTGAGCACGAGCGGCGTGGGCGCGTCGAGCTCGACCGCGAAGCGCGCGCGAGGACAGCGCAGCGTGAGCTGCGCGGGCGTCTCGCTTCCCACGGCGAGCCCGCGTCGATCGGCACACGACGTCTCTGGCGGAGCGACGCCGATCAGGTCGGCGAGCGGCAAGAGCGCCATCACGGAGAGCGCGACGCCCCAGACCCAGCGCGGCGGCTCCCGCGTGCTCGTCTCGGCCTCGGCGAGCGGCGGAACGTGGTCGGGGCTGCCGGTGAGAACTCGCATCAGCCACTCGACCGGTCCGCGTCTGAAGCGCGAGCGATAGAGGGCCGCGAGCGGCAGCACCACGACGACGAACGCCATCCAGTAGGCGAGCATCGCCTCGATCGAGAACGTGTCCGCGACGGCGAGGAAGTAGCGAGGGATCCCGATCGCGAGGTGTGCGTGCACCAGGTAGAGCGTGAGCGAGAGCTGCCCGGCATTTCCGAGCAAGCGAACCAGCGCTTGCTTCGGCGCGCGATCCACCAGCTCGTGCGCGATCGCGATCACCGCCGTCGCCGTCCCGAGCGCCGAGAGCACGTAGAGCGGGCTCGGCGACCAGTCCGTGTGCACGAGGCCGAGGAGCGGTCCGATCGCGATGCTCTGGTCTCGAACGGTCAAAGAGCAGAGCGCGACGCTGGCGAGCTCGGTCGCGATGAACACGCCGAGCGCACGCGCCAGCACGCGTCGACGCAGCGCCGGGAGGCGGAGATCGAGACGCCCGAGCCACATGCCGAAGAGAAGGAACGCGAGCCAGGGAACGACCGGATGGATCCCATCGATCAGCGCGTCGCGAAGGATCCCTTCGATGGAGAAGCGCCCGACCTCGAGGCGTTGGTCCTCGGGCAGCGCGAACGCGATGACGCCGCCGAGCACGCCGAGCGCGATCGAGGAGGCGAGCAGCGCGCGCGGCGATGCGCGCAAGAAGAACACGGCCGCAATGGCCAAGTAGCAGGCGTAGAAGTGCAGGATGTCGATCCACCAGCCGAGGGCGAGGTTGATCGCACCGAGGCCGAGGAGAAGCGCTGCGCGCAGCAGCAGCGTGCGACGCGCACGCGACACGTCGCCATACGCCATGCGCGCGATCCCTACGCCGGCGAGCGTCACGAAGAGCGAGGAGGCGCGCCCACCCGGCACGTGCGCGAGCCAGCGCAGGACGACCTCGCCCGGTGTGCCGCGCGGCGGGCCGAGCAAGTACACGCCGAAGTTGATCAGCACCATGCCGCAGATCGCGACGGCGCGCGCCACGTCGTAGCCCGGCACGCGCTCGTGCGGGTCCGGCGTCGGCGCCTCTGCCTCGGGATCGCTCGCGGCCGTCATCGAGAGGATGGCGAGTATGACTCGCGCGCGCGGAGGTGCGGTCCTTTCGTGCTACGAGAAGGGCGCATGCCGGTGCTCCTGGTTCGACACGGTGAAGCCGTCGGCTCGCATAGCGACGACGCGCACCGCTATCTCACGTTCAAGGGCCGCGCAGACACGCTGAAGGTCGGCATCGCGCTGCGCGAGCGCAAGATCATCGCGAGCCAGATCGTCGCCAGCCCGCTCGTGCGTGCGGTGCAGACGGCCGAGATCCTCGCGCACGCGCTCGCGTTCGAAGGCACCATCACGACCGACGCCGCGTTCGTCCCCGACGGCGACCCGGTCCTCGCGGCCAAGCGCATCCCCGTCACCACGGGCCTCACGATCGTCGTCTGCCACGAGCCGCTCGTGCGCGCGATCGCCGCGTACCTCACGGGTCAGTCGAGCTTCCCCGCGTTCCGGACCAGCGGCTGCTCGCTGCTCGAAGGCACGCGCGTCACGCTCGCGCTCCATCCCGAGAACGTCTGACCCGGCCCGGGGATGATCAGTGCGGAGTACTCCGCCTCGCGAGGGAGCGAAGCGACCGAGGCGGAGAGGAGGGGAGGCGAATCCGGCTCTGCCGGTTCGCCGGGGAGGAGCGCCCAGCTCCTCCCGAAAAACTAGTCGAGATCGCTGAAGATGCGTTCCCAGCGGATGAAGTCGTCGCTCGACCAGTAGATCCCTTCCGCGCGGCCCTTCACGCGGCTGATGGGGATCATGCCGACGCGCGGGTTGCGACTGTCGTTGCTGCGGTCGCGGTGGTCGCCGAGCACGAAGATGTGGCCGGGCGGGACCGTCTGTTCCGGCATCGACTCGGGCGGCGAGAGCAGCGAGTGGCTCGTGTGCCAGGTGCGGCCGTCGATGCTCTCTTCGACCCACTCGCAGTCGGTGGGATCTTCGCTGCTCGCGTCCTCGTGACAGGGGCCGAGGATCCGGACGCGGATCGACTCGCCGTTGCGATAGACGACGTCGTCGCGGATCTCGATGCGGTCGCCCGGCGTTCCGATCACGCGCTTGACGATGTCGACACCGTCGGCCGGGCTTTTCACGATCACCACGTCGCCCGCCGACGCCATGCCCCAGCTCACGACGGCGTCGTCGGTGAAGGGCAAGAACAGTCCGAAGGGGAACTTCGAGACGACCACGCGGTCGCCGTTCAAGAGCGTGGGCTCCATCGAGGGCCCGTCGATCTCGAACGCCTCGAAGAGGACGATGCGGATGAAGAACGCGAGCAAGAA
>JAYVCF010000076.1:0-6974 GCA_043750095.1 Deltaproteobacteria bacterium | reverse complement strand
GACCCAGCGCTGGATGACGCCGTCCATGTGGTCGGTCCCGCCCGGCTCGTGCGGCATCCGGAAGTCGTAGTGCGCGATCGCGTGGTGGAAGCCGTCGTAGACCCAGAACGCGTGGCCCGTGTCCCACGCGATGCCCGCGCCGCTCGGGCTGTCGTGCAGCATGTCGAGGTGCGAGTCGTGTCCACCGTCGAAGAGCGTCGCGTCGGCGGGCCAGAGCGTCGGGCCCATGAAGTCGGCGGGCGTGCCGTCCGCGCCCTGGGTCTGCGTGTCGATGTCGTGGATCGTCGCGAGCGTACCCGAGTCGTCGAACGCGAGGCCTGACGGCGACGCGAGGAAGTGCGTGGCGCCGGAGCTCGTTCGATGCTCGACGCGCTGGTCGGCCGCTCCCGCGTGGAACACGATCGCGACACCGTCCGCGCCGCGCTCGGTGACCCAGAGCTCGTGATCCTGGCTGGGGTTGAACGCGACATCGCTCGGCCCGCGCAAGTGATCGGCCGCCGTGACGATCTCGACGACATCGACCGAGCTCGCCGAGTGCGTGCCGGAGCCGAGCACCCTCAGACCGACGGCGGCATCGCCGGGCATTGCCGCGTCGGTCGCGCCCATCATCGCGCCCCCGTCGCAGCCGACCACCAACACCATCGAGACCAGGCAGGCGGCGCGCATGGGGACCTCCGAGTGGCTGCGCTTATCATGGACCGATGCCGTGGCCACGGTGGCGAGCGCATTGTGACCGTCGGCGTCACAAGGGCCCCAGGACCAGCGGCTCCGCGAGGAGAGCACTTCAGCGCACCACGACGGAGCCTCGGTACATGCCCATTCCACAGGTGAACGCGACGGTTCCGCTCGCCGGCATGGTGACGTCCACGGGCACTGCTTCGCCGAGTGGCAGGTCGCGGTGGATGTTCAGATCGGGGAACACCAGCTGTTGGCCACAGCCTTCGTCGCTCGTGCGCGTGAAGACGAGGCGCACCTCTTCTCCTGCCCTCGCGGTGACTTCGCCGGGCGTGTAGCCGTGCGCGCCGACCTCGACGGAGATCGAGCGACGGTGATCGTCCGGGGCGCTCGTCGCCGAGGGGCCCGACGTGCAGGCGCCGAGCGCCAGGGTGAAGAACACGAACATCATCTCACTCGGCCGCATGAGGGCCTCCTTCGGTGTGGGCTATCGAGGTTGGGGGCGTGGTGCTGGATGCGAGCGCAGCGTGATCGGGGATCACCTCGATCGCCTGACGTCTCGCGGCGGTGTACGCAAGCGCTCCGAACAGGAGCGTGGCTGCGCCGGTGACGTGTGCGGTCGTCAGCGCGGCGCTCGGATCGACGTAGAGCCGGAGCACGAGCGAGCCGACCAAGATCGCGGCGCCAGCCTGCACGATGCGCACGAGACGGCGTAGCTCTGCCAGCCACCCCGGCGCGACCTCGGCGAGCCGTGCGTGGATAAGCTCCTCGAAGCGCCAGTACGTGTAGACCACCGGGATGATCTCCAGCGTGAGGAACGCGCTCGTGACGAGGCCTCCCACCATCGGCGCCGCGATGCGACGCATGACGTCGGCGCCCGAGCCCTCGGCCCAGAGCAGCGGCACGAGACCGCAGAGCATCGTGCCCACGGTCATCAGCTTCGGTCGCACGCGCTGGATCGTTCCCTCCGCGTGCGCCTCGACGATGTCCGCGAGCGAGCGGATGCGGCCCTCGCGTCGTCGGCGCTCGTAGGCATGATCGATGTAGACGATCATCACGACGCCTGTCTGCGCCGCGAGGCCGACGAGCGCGATCACGCCGACCCACACCGCCGTCGAGAGGTGGAACTCGAGCAGGTAGAGCGCCCATACGCTGCCGACCAGCGCGAACGGCACCGAGAGCAGCACGATCAGCACCTCGGTGAAGTTGCGGAACTGGAGCCAGAGCAAGATCACGATCGCGAGCAGCGCGAGCGGAACGAGGATGCGCATGCGCGCTTCCATGTGCACGAGCTGCTCGTACTGCCCGGTCCAGCGCAGGTGCCCACCGCGCGGGAGCACGATCCCTCCGGTGCGCGTCGCTGCTTCGACCGCCTCCTGGGCACGCTCGACGTAGCCGCCGAGGTCCGTGCTCTCCTGGATGTCCACGTACACGTAGCCGACGAGCATGCCGCTCTCGTCGCGGACCATCGCGGGGCCTGACGCGACGTTCACGCGCGCGATCGCGCGGAGCTCGATGCTCGAGCCGTCGTCGAGCGGGATGAGAATGCGCTCCACCGCCTCGGGGCTCGCGCGGAAGTCCTCGGCGTAGCGGACGCTCACGCCGAAGCGCGCGCGCCCCTCGACGGTCGTCGTCACGATGCGGCCACCGAGCGCCGTCTCGATCACTTCGTTCACGTCCTCGATCCGCAGGCCGTAGCGCGCGAGCGCATCGCGATCGGGTGTGATGTCGAGGTACGTGCCGCCCTCTTGCCGCTCGAAGAACGCGCTGCGCGTCCCCGGCACGCCACGCAGCACGCCCTCGATCCCGATGCCGGCGCGCTCGATCTCGCCGAGGTCGTGCCCATAGACCTTCACACCGATCGGCGTGCGGATGCCCGTCGCGAGCATGTCGATGCGGTTGCGGATCGGCTGCGTGAACGCGTTGGTCCAGCCCACCATGCGAAGGCGCCCGTTGAGATCTTCGATGAGCTCCTCGCGCGTCATCGGGCGGAACTCCGGCCAGAGCGGCGTGAGCACGGGCCTCGACCAAGCCGGCGCCCAGCCTGCCCACCAGCGGCGCTCGTAGCGCGTGCGCCACTCGCTCTGCGGACGCAGTCGCACGATCGTCTCCGCCATCGAGAGCGGCGCGGGATCCGTCGGCGTCTCGGCGCGGCCGACCTTTCCGAGCACGGCGACCACTTCGGGCACGGCTGCGAGGATCGCATCCTGCGTCGTGAGGTCGCGCCGGGCTTCCTCGATCGAAATGCCCGGCAGCGTCGTGGGCATGTAGAGCATGTCGCCTTCGTCGAGCGGCGGCATGAACTCCGAGCCGAGGCGCGGGAGCAGCGGCACGGCAGAGAGCAGTGCGAAGAGCCCGATCAGGATCGTCGTGCGCGGGTTGCCGAGCGCGACGTGCACGAACGGCTCGTACACGCGGCGGATGGCGCGCGAGATCGGGTGCTGGTTCTCCGGGCGGATGTCGCCGCGCAGGAGGTAGTCGCGCAGCGCGGGCGCGAGCGTGATCGAGAGCAGCGCCGCCGAGAGCATCACACACGTCTTGGTGAACGCGAGCGGGATGAAGAGGCGCCCGGCCTGTCCGGTGAGGCCGAAGACGGGGAGGAACGAGACCGCGATGATGAGGAGCGAGAAGAAGATCGCCGGCGTCACCTCGCTCGCAGCTTCGGCGAGGAGCTTGCGCCGTGCCTCTTCCGACAGGTCCTTCGGCGCGCGCTCGAGCGCCCGATGCGCCGCCTCGACCATCACGATCTCGGCATCGACCGTGGCGCCGATCGCGATGGCGATGCCACCCAGCGACATGATCGTGGCGGGGATCCCGAAGAGCACCATCGGGATGAACGCGATCAGCACGGCGAGCGGCAGCGAGATGATGGGCAAGAGCGCGGAGCGGAAGTGGAGCAGGAAGAGCAGAATCACCAACGCGACGACGATCATCTCCTCGCTCAGCGCATGGACGAGCGTATCGATCGCCCGCGTGATGAGCGGCGCGCGGCTGTAGACGGGCCGGATCTCGACGCCCTCGGGCAGGGAGACGCGGAGCTCCGAGAGGCGCGCTTCGACACGCTCGATCACCTCGAGCGCGTTCTCGCCATACCGCATCACGACGATGCCGCTCACCACGTCGCCGGTACCGTTCCAGTCCGCGGCGCCGCGCCGGATCTCACCGCCGATGCGCACCGATCCCACATCGCCGACGCGCAGCGGCGTGCCGTCTGCGCCGGCTCGGATCACGACCGACTCGAGGTCATGCTCACTTCCCACGTAGCCGCGTCCGCGTACGAAGTACTCGCGCTCCGACATCTCGATGATGCGGCCCCCGACATCCCCGTTCGATTCCCGAAGTGCCGCGCCGACGTCGGCGAGCGAGACACCGAGCTCGCGAAGCCGCACGGGGTCGAGCGTCACCTGGTACTGCGGAACGAAGCCGCCGACAGGAGCCACCTCGGCGACGCCGGGGACGCTGGCGAGCGCGTAGCGGATCGAGAAGTCGTGAAGCGCGCGCAGCTCGCCGAGATCGTGCGCGCCGGACTCGTCGAGCACGACGTACTGGTAGATCCAGCCGATGCCGCTCGCGTCGGGACCGATGCGCGGCGTGACGCCCTCGGGTAGCCGGCCCGTCGTGCTCGAGAGGTACTCGAGGACGCGCGAGCGTGCCCAGTACGGATCCGTGCCCTCGTCGAAGACGACGTACACGAAGCTCATCCCGAACATGCTCTGCCCCCGCACCTCCACGACGTGTGGCGCGCCGAGCAGCGCCGTCACGACAGGGTACGTGACCTGATCCTCGACGAGCGTGGGCGAGCGGCCCATCCACTCCGTGAAGACGATCACCTGCGGGTCGGAGAGATCCGGCACCGCGTCGAGCTGCAGGCGCTGCATCGCCGCGACGCCCGCCCCGGCCGCGACCACGCCGAGGAGCAAGACGAGGGCGCGGTACTTCGCCGAGAGCTCGAGCACGCGTGCGATCACGGCTGCGCGCTCCGCTCGGGTGTCCCCGTGTCGACGCCTGCGTCGGCCACGGGCGTGACCGCGGAGGCGAGACGGCTCTCGGAGTCGAGCACGAACGCGCCACGCGTCACGACTCGGTCGCCGTCCCCGAGACCCGCGAGGATCTCGCGCTCGTCTCCGATCAGCGCGCCGGGCTCGACCACCCGCGGCTCGAAGAGACCGCCGCCCCGCTCGACGAACACGTACTGCACCAGACCGCGATCGATGAGCGCATCGCGCGGGACGACGAGCACCGAGCGAGCGCTCCCCTGCACCACGACCTCGCCGATGGCGCCAGGTCGAAGCGATCCATCGTCGTTCGCGGCGAGGAAGCGTAGGCGCGTGGCTCGAGCACCCGTCTCCGTGGTCGGCTCGATGAGCTCGAGCTCGAGTGCGATGGGATCGGCTCCGTCCGCTACGAGCTCGGCGTGGGACGAGGCGAGCGCGAGCTCCGACGTGTCAAGGACCGAGGCCACCACACGAACGCGCGCGTAATCGGTGATCTCGTAGAGGACATCCGTCGGCTCGGCATAGGTGCCGACGGCCGCGCCGAACGCAGTGACGATCCCGGTCGCAGGCGCGCGCAGAGCAAACGTGCGCGGCGCGGTGCCGGACGCGAGGACTGCGTCGACGTCGGTGCGCGTGAGCCCGAGCAGCTCGAGCCGCTGGCGCGCCGCGGCCTCGGTCTCGCTCATCGGATGCTCGTGCGGCATCTCGTCCGACGTCGCGCGCGCCGTCCACGCGTGCGCGGTGAGCAGCTCCTGCTCTGCACGCAGCACCTCGGGTGAGTAGAGCCACGCGAGCGTCTGACCGCGTCGCACGTGGGCCCCGGTCTCGCGCACCGCGATGCGCTCGACGAACGCCGCCGTTCGAACGCGCGCTTCGCTTCGCGCACCATCGCGTGCCTCGATCACCGCCGGCCAGCGCGCACCGGCTTCCAGCTCGATTCGATGCGCCGCAGCTGTGGTGAGCCCGGAGCTCTGCCGACGCTCCGTCGTGAGCATGACCGGCACTGTGCCGAGGGGCGTGTCACCCGCGCGCGGCTCGGGCGCCTCGGGGACGCCCGCGTCGTCCACGGCGGCGTGTCGAGCGGTGGGGATTGGCTCGAGCGTCATGAAGCAGATCGGGCACGTCCCGGGATCGTGCGACGTGATCTGTGGATGCATCGGGCAGTAGTAACGAGGCGTCGCGTCGCCGATGGGCGCCGCGCGGAGCACGAGCGTCCACCACGTCGTCGCCGCGAGCGCAGCCACGGCGACCAGCAGCAGCCAGCGCACGCCGGCCATCACACGCAGGCCGCGAATGGGAGCGACGTCGGCCTTGGGCTCCTTGGCTTCTTCGATCGGCGTCTCGTTCTGCTCGGTCATGGCCCGTGCTCCTGCGCGTCCGGTCGCGCCGCGCCGAGCTCGGTCGGTGTCGCGCCCGTCGCCCCGGTGAGGTCGGCCAGCGCGTGACCGACCTCCGCCTGCAAGTCTGCTTCTTCTAGTGCGAGCTCTCGGATCGCTCGCGCGGCATCGAGCCAGTCGAGCAGCGTTCCTTGGCCAGCGCCGTATGTCGCCGCGACGGCGTCCAGCGCGAGCTGCGCGGCCGGTGCCTCGCGCTCGCGCAGGCTCGAGAGCGTCGCGCTCAGCGTGTCGAGCTGTGCGAGCGCCACGCGCACGTCCACCGTGAGCGAGCGCTCGATGCCGAGCACCTCTGCCTCCTCTGCGGCCTGATCTGCGCGCGCCGCTTCGAGCGCGTCACGCTGTCCACTCCAGAGCCAGGGCAGCGTCATGCCGACCTCGAGCCCCATTCCCGCGCGCGCTTGCGGCGTCTGCATGTACTGGCCGGCCAGCATGAAGGTCGGCGTCGATGCGCGTGCCTCGGCCGCGGACGCGCGCGCGGCCGCGCCCGTGATCCGCGCGCGCGCCGCCAGCAGAAGGCCGCGGTGCGTGAGCGCGTACTCGAGGACACGCCCGCGCTCGAGCTCTGGCGGGCTCGCGGGGAGTGCTGGCGCATCGCCGAGCGAGACGCTCGCGTCGACGCCGAGCCGAGCGCGGAGCTCCGCCTGGGCCCGGGCGGCATCGCCCTCGGCGCGGCGAACCATCCGCTCGGCCGTCGCGCGCTCCCGCTCGACGCGCGCGACGTCGGCCAGCGAGCCGCCGCCCGCGCCGTATCGCGCGGTGACCGCGGTGCGCATCTGATCGATCACGCTGATCCACGCGAGCAGACGCGTGCGCGTCAGGCTCGCGCTCGCCCAGCCTGCACACGCGTGCGATGCCGCGGAGGTGATCTCGCGACGCATCTCGGCGAGCTCTCCCAGCGCCTCGCGCG
>JAYVCF010000075.1:0-14710 GCA_043750095.1 Deltaproteobacteria bacterium | reverse complement strand
TCGAGTACCTCGCCGTCCGCAAGCTGAAGAAGGACAAGAAGGGGCCGATCCTCTGCCTCATCGGGCCGCCCGGCGTCGGTAAGACCTCGCTCGGTCGGTCGATCGCGCGCTCGCTCGGTCGCAAATTCCACCGCATCTCGCTCGGTGGCGTCCACGACGAAGCCGCCATCCGCGGTCACCGCCGCACGTACGTAGGCGCCCTCCCCGGCCAGGTCATCCAGGGCATGAAGAAGGGCGGGATGATCAACCCCGTGTTCATGCTCGATGAGATCGACAAGATCGGTCACGACTTCCGCGGCGACCCGGCAGCGGCGCTCCTCGAGGTTCTCGACCCCGAGCAGAACGACACGTTCGCCGATCACTACCTCGAGATCCCCTACGACCTCAGCAAGGTCATGTTCGTCGCCACGGCGAACGTGGGCGACACCATCCCGCCGCCGCTCCGCGACCGCATGGAGATCATCGAGATCCCCGGCTACACGCGCCGCGAGAAGCTCGCCATCGCGATCGCCCACCTCCTGCCGAAGCAGCTCGAGGATCACGGCATCAAGAAGGATCAGATCCTCATCACGAACAAGGCGCTCGAAGCGGTGATCGATCATCACACGCGCGAGGCCGGCGTTCGTAACCTCGAGCGTCAGATCGCCACCGTCATCCGCGGCTTCGCGGTGAAGGTCGCCGAGGGCGACGCGGGACCCTTCAAGGTCGACAACGACGAGGACCTGCGTCCCTTCCTCGGTCCGCCGCGCTTCATCAGCGACGTCGCCGAGCGCACCGCCGAGACGGGTGTCGCGACCGGCCTCGCGTGGACGAGCGTGGGCGGCGAGATCCTCTTCATCGAGGCCACGCGCATGCACGGCAGCGGCAAGCTCCAGCTCACCGGCCAGCTCGGAGACGTGATGAAGGAGTCGGCGCAGGCGGCGATGAGCTTCGTGCGCACGCGCGCCAAGCAGCTCGACATCCCCGAGGACTTCATGGACAAGCACGACATCCACGTGCACATCCCCGCGGGCGGCATGCCGAAGGACGGCCCGAGCGCTGGCGTGACCATGATGACCGCGCTGGTCTCCTTGCTCACCGGCATCCGCATCCGCAGCGACGTGGCCATGACGGGCGAGATCACGCTGCGCGGCCGGGTGCTCCCGGTCGGCGGCATCAAGGAGAAGGTGCTCGCCGCGCACCGCGCCGGCATCAAGCGCGTCATCCTTCCGGAGCGCAACGTGGCCGACCTCGAAGAGGTGCCGCAAGAGATCAAGAACGAGCTCGAGTTCTTCGGCGTGAGCCGCATGGACGAGGTGCTCAAGCTGGCCCTCGAGGACCCGAGCAAGATCCGGCTCGATCTCTCGGTGCCCGATCCGGTCAAGGTCGTCGAGCCACCGCCCGCCTCTTGAGCGGCGGACCGCCGTTGATCGAGAGCATCGCCGACATCGCCGACGTCGAGCGCATCGGCGCGCCCGGCGTAGCGCCGCGCGTATTGATCGAGGTGCCGCACGGCGCCGATCGACGCGCGCACTACGACGTCTGGCGCGCGAAGCTCGTCGGCCCACTCCCGACGGATCTGCACTGCTTTTTCCACGTGAACACGGACGTGGGCGCCTGGCAGTACGGCCGGCGCGTCGCCGAGCGCATCGTGGCGGAGCGGCCGGAGATCGCGGCGCTGCTGGTTCGCTGCCTCGTGCCGCGCACGTTCATCGACACCAACCGGCTGCCCGACTCGCCCGACAAGCTCGCGAGCGGCGGCATGACCCCGGCCATCGCGCCCTACATCGATGCGGACGACGATCGTCTGGTGCTGGTCGCCGCGCATCGCGCCTACGTCGAGCTGGCCGAGCGCGCCTATCGCGCCGTGTGCGACGCCGGCGGCTTCGCGCTGAGTCCGCACACGTACGGGCCGCGGACGCTGGCGATCTCCAAGATCGATCGCGACATCGTGAACGAGCTGCGAAAGGCCCACGAGCCCGCGGCGATCGAGGCCGCCCCGCTGCGGCCGGAGGTCGATCTCATCACGCGAACGCCCGACGGCTCGCGCATCGCGCCGAGCGGCCTCGTCGAAGAGTTGATCGCGGCATACGCCGAGCTCGGCATCACCGCCACGGAGTCCGCGACCTACAAGATGAGCGACGCGACGCAGGGCTGGCGCTGGCAGATGCTCTATCCCGACCAGGTGCTCTGCCTCGAGGTGCGGCGCGACTTGCTCGTCGAGTCGTGGACGCCGTTCGAGGAACAGACCGTGCGCGCCGAGAGCGCCGATCGTTTTTCGCAGCCTCTCGCGCGTGCGATCAGCGCGCGCCTCGGCTGAAGGTCGCCATGGCGGGGCGGCTCTTCATCGTCGCGACCCCCATCGGCAACCTCGAGGACATCACACTCCGCGCGCTGCGCACGCTCCGCGAGGCCGACGCGGTGCTCGCCGAGGACACGCGTCACACGCGGACGCTGCTCACCCATCACGGGATCGCCACGCGCCTCATCGCTCTGCACGCGCACACACCGGCGCCCCGCGTCACCGAGCTGGCGGAGCAGCTCGCCGCAGGCGCGACGTTCGCGCTGGTCACCGACGCCGGCACGCCGCTCGTGAGCGACCCCGGCGCCGAGCTGGTGCGCGCGGCGATCGCGGCGAACGTTCCCATCACGCCGATCCCGGGAGCGTCGGCCCCTCTCGCAGCGCTCGTCGCCTCGGGGCTCGCCGCGCCCTCGTTCGAGTTCGTCGGGTTCCTCCCGCGCAGCGGCGGCAAGAGACGCGATCGGCTCGCTCGCCTCGCGCGCGCAAGCGGCGCCCTGGTGCTCTTCGAGTCGCCCAACCGGCTCGCGGCCACCCTCGGCGACCTCGCCGCCGTCTTCGGCGATCGGCCTCTCGCGGTCTGCCGCGAGCTGACGAAGCTGCACGAGGAAGTGGCCCGTGGAACCGCGTCGGAGCTGGCGGCGCGCTTCGCAGAGGGCGCTCGCGGCGAGATCACGATCGTGATCGGAGCCACGAGCGACCCGGATCCGGACGCGGAGGCGCTCGACGAGACCGCCGTCGAGCGCGCCATCGACGCGCTGCTCGAGGACGGCGAGAGCGCGCGGGACATCGCCGACCGCCTGGCCGCCTCGACCGGCCAGCCTCGACGGGAGATCTACCAGCGCGTGCTCGCGCGACGGGCCTCGCGAGGCGATTCCGAGGCGTGATCACGACGCAAAAGCGCCCCGCTGGATGATCATGGTAGCCTCGCGGCGTGCGAAGGCTCGCTCCGTTTTGTCTGGCAACTTTCCTCTCGCTCGCTGGCCTCTCGTGCGCGGGAGCCGTCGAGCCACCGCTCGCGGTACACGTCGACTGGGGCCTCGACAGCCCCGCGGGGATGATCCCGAGCAGCGTCACGCAGCTGACCGTGCTGGTGTACGTCGGCGCCGCGACCGACCCGCAGAGCTCGATCAACACGGTCGCGAACCTCGACGACGTGGATCACAACGGGCACCCGGATCTCGTCCGCGGCGACCTGCCCACCGGCGTCCCCATCCGGATGACCATCCAAGGACAGGCGGCCGGCGGCGCGCTGGCCTACCTCGGACACGCTGGACCCTTCACGCTCGTCGCGGGGGAGCGCCGCTACGTCGAGCTGCGCATGTTCCAGGTCGGCAGCTTCACCGCCGCGGACGCAGGCGCGATGACGCCGCGGATGCTCGCGACGGCGACCGCGCTCAGCGATGGGCGCGTGCTGATCGCGGGCGGGTTCACGCGCGCGGTGAACACGGCTTGTCCGCCCTCGTTCGCCAGCGCCACCTGCTTCGATCTCACCGCGGCCGGTGACGCGTTCATCTTCGACGTCGCCTCCGGCGCGCTGCTTCCCGTGCACGGCGGGCTTCGTCAGGCACGCGGCGGCCACACGGCGACGCTCTTGCCCGGTGACCGCGTGCTGATCGCCGGCGGCGCGGCGCACGCGCTCCTCGCGCTGGTTCCGGTGCCGAACGCTTGCGCCTCGCACACGACCATGGCGACCTGCGCAGCCGACACGGCGCAGCATTGCTCGTACTCTGCCGCGACGATGATGTGCAGCGGGCCCTCGAGCGGGTTCACCCCCGTCCTTCAGTCGCTCGACACGACGGTGGCGGCTGGGACGAGCTTCGAGGTGTTCCTGCCCGACGCGAACGCCGAGACGGTGGACATCGACCGCAACGGGGACGCTGGCCGTGGTGGATTCGCCGGCGCCGCCGACGACGCGACTGCCCTCGGGCGGCTCGACTCGTCGCGCTTTATGCACGCCGCCGCGGTCGTTCCCGGGCACGCCACACAGGTCCTGCTCGCGGGCGGCATCGACTCGCCCGACAGCTGGGTGATCTACGACGACGCGCGCGCGGGCGGCTACGGCGTGCTCGACTCGACGATGAACCACCTGCACGCGAGTCGCGCGATGCCGAGCATCGCCCCCGTGCACGGCACGACGGGCGACGCGCTCTGGATCATCGGCGGCGGAGACGTGACCTCGAACGCGGACCTCGCAGAGATTTGGAGCCCCTCCGCCACGCTCGCGAGCGGCTCGACGGTGGCCGCGTCCTCGGTGGCGATGCACATGTTCCCCGACGGCGACGCATCCGTCACCAACCATCCAGAGTACGCGCTGATCGGTGCGACCGCCGTTCCGCTCGACGCGACCCACGCGGTCGTCGTCGGCTGGTACGGCCCCTACTGCGATCCCACGGCCGCGATGCCGACCGCGCCCGTGTTCGCCGGCGCGGGTCTGACGCGATGCGAGTTCACGGCGACGGGGACGCGGAGCTTCACGGTGGACGGCATGACGGGTCGCGGAGTCCCCACGACGACGCACTCTCGGCACGCGTTCGGCGCTGGGGTTCGCATGAGCGACGGCAGCGTGCTGGTCACCGGTGGCATCGGCGGCCTCGCTCTGACCACCACGAACGCGACGGAACAGTTCGCGGCGACCGTGCCCGCGAGCGGCGTGGCGCAGAACACCAGCGTCATGCCGATGCTCACGCAGGCGCGTCTGTTCCACGCGATGGCGGCGCTCGCGGACCAGGGCGCGTTCGTGGTCGGCGGCCTCAGCATCAACACGACGGGCACCGCCCCGTCGATCGGATTGGTCGGCGCGCCCGAGCTGCTCTACCTGCCGCGCGCCACGCCCTAGGCCGTCGCGAAAGGCGCCACGAACGGCTCGAGACGAGCCACGGGGATCGCCGCCGCGATGCGACGGTCGCTCGACCGATCACGCCGCCGCACCGCCGCACGCGCGGTCGCCGTCCGCGTCACGGGTCCGCCGATCCACGCGATGAGGTCGTCCACGATCGCCGCCGCCGCCTCGGGCCGGCCATGGTCGCGCGCCGAGCGCGCCATCGCCGCGCGCAACGCATCGTCGCTGAGCAACGCGCGCAGCTTGGCCCCGAGCGAGCGCTCCTCGAGATCCGCATCGCGCACCATCACGGCCGCGCCCGCGCGCTCGAGGGCCTGCGCGTTCTTCGTCTGATGATCGTCCGCCGCGTGTGGATACGGCACCAGCACGGCAGGCCGACCGATCGCGCAGATCTCCGCGAGCGTCGTGGCGCCGGCGCGCGCGATCACCAACTGCGCGCTCGCGTAAGCGCGCGCCATGTCGTCGATGAAGGGAACGACCTCGGCGCGCACACCGAGCTCTGCGTAGCGCGCCTTCACGGTGTCGAGCATCGCCGCGCCCGTCTGGTGCACCACCTCGAGGCCCGTGATTCCCGCGGCCGCGAGCGCGCCGGGGACGACCTCGTTCATGTGCTGGGCGCCCTGCGAGCCGCCCACCACGAGTACCTTGCGCGCGCGCGCCTCGAAGCCCGAGGGATCCGCGAGCGCCATGCGCGCCGCTTCCACGAACGCACGCCGCACAGGGTTGCCGACGACGCGCGCCTTCTCGCCGAAGACTGCGCGCGTCTCGTCGAAGGTGATGTACGCACGGCCGACGACAGGCGCGAGGATGCGGTTGGTCATGCCGACGTGCGCGTTCTGCTCCAGGAGCGCTGTCGGCACGCCGATCGATCGCGCGGCGAGCAGCATCGGACCCGACGCGTAGCCGCCGACGCCGAGCACCACGTCCGGCCGCGCAGAGCGCAGGATCGACACGCATCGCGCGTACGCCCCCGGCAGGCGCATCAGGCTCGCGGCCAGCTCGGCGGCGCTGCGGCCCTTGAGCGGCGTGACGTCGAGCAGCTCCAGCTTCTCGCGCGCCGCGGGAAGAAGGCGTGACTCGATGCCCTTTGCTGTTCCGACAAAGGTGACTTCGAGCGTGGCTCCGCCCCCGCTCGCGTCAGCCCATCGCCTTCGGAGTTCTTCGACCACTGCCATTCCTGGGAAGAGGTGACCGCCCGTCCCTCCGCCCGCGATCAACACGCGCTCGATCATGACGAACCTCCCACGACTTCGCGCACGGCCACCTCACCGCTGGGCTCGCCCTTGGTGTCGGTGTGCGCGCCGATCGCCCTCGACGCGCGTGCCTTCTGCGAAGTCAGTTTCGACTGCCCCGGTTCCACGGCGCTGCCTCGATCCCCGCCCGAGGATGGAACGCATTGCCGAGAGACGTTGAGGATCACGCCGATCGCCGCAGCATCGACGAGCAGCGCGGATCCACCATAAGAAAGGAACGGAAGCACGAGCCCCTTGGTGGGCAGTAAGCCCATCGCCACCGCGAGGTTCGTGAAAGCAGACATGCCGATGAGGAGCGTTGCTCCGGCGGCCAAGTAAGTGCCGTACTCGTCGGGCGCGTTCCACGCGACGCGCAGGCCGCGCACGATCAGAATCGCGAAGGCGCCCGTGACGATCACCATGCCGACGAAGCCCAGCTCCTCGCCGATGATGGCGCTGATGAAGTCCGTGTGCGCCTCGGGCAAGAAGAAGAGCTTCTGTCGGCTGTCGCCGATGCCGACGCCGCTCAGCCCGCCCGAGCCGAAGGCCAGCATCGACTCGACGATCTGGTAGCCACTGCCCGCGCGGTGCGCGAAGGGATCCATGAACGCTTCGATGCGCGCGCGGCGCCAAGGCGACACGGCGATCGCCGTCCCGGCCGCGAGCGCGAGCCCGAGCACCGTGCCGAGGATCGGCCCGAGGCGTGCGCCCGCGAGAAAGAGCATGAAGAAGGTGACGAGCCCGATCATCACGGCGCTTCCGAGATCGGGCTGCACCAGGCAGAAGAGCGCGAAGAGGCCCATCACGATCAAGTGCGGGAGCACGCCGATCTTGAAGGTCCGCATCTGCTCGGCCTTCTTCGAGAGCGAGTACGCGAGGAAGAGCACGATGGTGAGCTTGGCGACCTCGGCGGCCTGGATGTCCACCGGGCCGATGCGGATCCAGCGCGTCGCGCCGCCTGCCGTGCGGCCCACGATCATCGTGGCGACGAAGAGCACCAGGGTCGCAGCCACGGCCGGGTACGTGAGCGGACGAAGCTTGTGGTAGTCGACGCGAGAGACCGCGAGCATCGCGACCATCCCCACGGCGGCGAACATCGCCTGACGGATGAGGAAGCGATGACCATCGTGGTAGGTCTGCGAGGCGAACACGGCGCTCGCCGAGAACACCATCACGACGCCGAACGCCATCAGCGCCATCGTGAGCCCGACCAGGACCGGATCGACCGGGCCGAGTGGCGCGCGCTCCGGTGTCGGCGCAGGCGGGATCGTCGATCGACGCATGAACGACAGAACGCTCACGAGGCGCCTCCTGCTTCTGGCAGCGCCCGCACCGCACGCGCGAACTCGTCGCCCCGGTGCGCGTAGCCCTTGAACATGTCGAAGCTCGCGCACGCGGGCGCCAGCAACACCGCGTCGTTCGCCTTCGCGAGCGCGCGTGCCTTCTGGGCCGCGTCGTCGATGGTCGTCGCGTCGATCATCGTCAGCGACGTGCCCTCGAACGCCTTCTTGATGAGAGGCGTGGCCTCGCCGATCAAGACGATGGCGCGCCCGATCTTCTCCATCCGCTCGCGCATCGGCGCGTACGAGCCGCCCTTGTGCACGCCGCCGGCCACGAGAACGACCTTGCCGGTCAGGTCCGCGAGCCCGTCGAGCGCGGCGCAGGTCGCGCCCACGTTGGTTGCCTTGCTGTCGTCGTAGTAGGTCACGCGATCGAGATCACGGACGTGGACCATCCGGTGCGGCAGGCCCACGAACGAGCGCAGCACGCGCGCGATCGCCTCACGCTCCACGCCCACGAGCCGCGCCGCGAGCGCCGCCGCACAAGCGTTCGATTGGTTGTGCAGGCCGCGGATCTTCAGCTCGGCGACGGGCAGCCTGAGCCCCGAGACCGAGTCGATGAGCACGCCGTTCTCGACGCGCACCTCACCCTTCTCGCCCCAGAACGTGTGCACGTGCGCAGCGCCGGCTCGAGCGAGGGAGAGACAGAGCTCGTCCCCCTCGGGCACGAGCGCATGATCCGATCGCTGCTGCGGGTGAAAGATGCGGCCCTTCGCGCCCGCGTACGACGCGAAGCTGCCGTGGCGATCGAGATGATCGTCGGTGACGTTCAAGAGCAGCGCGACGGCGCAGCGCAGCGACTCGATCTCCTCGAGCTGAAAGCTCGAGAGCTCCGCGACCACGAGCCCGTCATCGCTCGCGGCCGGCGAGAACGCCGCGTTCGAGAGCGCATCACCGAGGTTGCCGCCCACGAACGTCGGCCGGCCGCTCGCCGCGCACATCTCGCCGATCAGCGTCGTGACGGTGCTCTTGCCGTTGGACCCCGTGATGCCGAGGAGCGTGCCGCGCAGAGACCAGCTCGCGAGCTCGACCTCGGGGACGACCCGCACGAACTTGGCGCGCGCAGCCTCCACCGCCGCGAGGCGCGGCACCCCGGGCGAGAGCACGATCAGGTCGGCGCCACCGAGCAATGACTCCGGATGACCGCCGAGCACCAGGGTCGCGCCCAGCGCGCGCGCCTCGCCCGCGATCGGACCGAGCTCGCTCTCGGACTTCGCGTCGTTGATCGTGACGCGCCCACCCTCGCGGATGGCGAGCCGCGCCGCCGCGAGGCCGCTCTTGCCGAGCCCCACCACGACCACGCTCTTGTCTCGCAACGTCATGGCCATCGCGTCACCGAAGCTTCAGCGTCGCGAGGGTCGCGAGCGCCAACATGATGGAGATGATCCAGAAGCGAACGATCACCTTCGGCTCGGGCCAGCCTCGCTTCTCGAAGTGATGGTGGATCGGCGCCATCAAGAAGATGCGCTTGCCGAAGAGACGAAAGCTCGCGACCTGCGCGATGACGCTGACGCCCTCGACCACGAAGATGCCGCCGAGCAGGATGCTCAGGAGCTCGTTCTTGGTGAGCACGGCCATCATGCCGATGCCGCCGCCGAGCGCGAGCGCGCCCACGTCGCCCATGAAGACCTGCGCGGGGTACGTGTTGTACCAAAGGAAGCCGAAGCCCGCGCCGAGGATGGCGCCGCAGAACACGCTCAGCTCCGATGCGCTCGCGAGCGAGGGGATGCGAAGGTAGCCGGCGACCGACTCACCGAAGATCACGAGGCCGGTCATG
This sequence comes from Deltaproteobacteria bacterium, assembly GCA_043750095.1. Taxonomy (GTDB): domain Bacteria; phylum Myxococcota_A; class Polyangia; order Polyangiales; family Sandaracinaceae; genus JBBSAT01. Next base: position 5,241 of record JAYVCF010000075.1, on the reverse strand, counting down.
TACGCGAGCACGGCATAGACGCCGCCGTTGATCATCACGGGGCCGATGGCGAGTCCGTCGAGGCCATCGGTGAGGTTCACGCAGTTGCTCGTCGCGACGAGCACGAACGAGGCGAAGATCACGTAGAGCCAGGGCGGCAGGATGAACGCGTAGTGCGCGGGCGCGAGCTGGTCGGGCCAGTGCTCGGCACGGAACGCGACGAAGGGGACGGCGAGGTGGTTGCGCAGAGCGATCCAGTCGCGACCGAGGCCGGCTTCGCCGTACCAGAGGTAGCCGCACACTGCGAAGGCGACGGCGAACTGAAGGAGGAGCTTGTAGCGACCCGCGAGCCCGCCCGTGTCCTTCTTGGTGATCTTGCGCGCGTCATCGATGTAGCCGACCACGCCGTAGGCGACGGTCACGAGCAGTGTGAGCCAAACGCTGGTCGACTGAGGATCAGCCCAGAGCACCGTCGAGACGACCAAGGCGAGCAGGATGAGCGCGCCGCCCATCGTCGGCGTCCCCGCCTTGCTGAGGTGCGACTCCGGGCCGTCCTTGCGCACGACCTGGCCGACCTGCCGCCTCTGCAGGCTCCGGATGAACCAAGGATAGAGGCCGAAGGTCACGGCCATCGCCGTCAGCGTCGCGGCCAGCACGCGGAACGGCACGTACCGGAGCACGTTCAGGAAGTTGAGCTGCGGCGCGTACGGATAGAGGAGCGCGTAGATCATGCGGCCCTCTCGCTCGGCCGCAGCCCCTCGACGACGCGCTCCATCCGCATGCCGCGCGATCCCTTGATCACGACGACGTCGCCCTCGATCAGGAAGCGCTCGACCTCGCGCACGGCGTCCATGGGATCGTCGACCTCGATCACGAGATCGGCGCCCATCTCGCGCGCCTCTTCGGCAGCGGTGCGCATGCGCTTGCCGCACGCCACGAAGAGCGAGACACCCGCGAGCGCGACGTGCTCGCCGACGAGCGCGTGCATCTCCGTCTCGAGCGCGCCGAGCTCGAGCATGTCGCCGAGGACCGCGACGAGGCGCCCGTTGGTACCGCGCGCGATCTCGGTCGCGGTGTCGATGGCATTGACGACGGATCGCGGCGACGCGTTGTAGGAGTCGTCGACGAGGACGGTGTTGCCGGGTCCGGGGATTGGGCAGAGGCGCCCGGGCTCGGGGCGCAGCGACGCCATCCCGCGCTTGGCGGCCTCGACGCCGCGCTCCCCCTCGAGCGCCCAGGCGAGCGCGAGCGCCGCGCCCGCGTTCTTCGCCGCGCCTTCGCCGAGCAACGGGAGATCGAGCACGATCTCCTCGCCCTCGCGCTCGCGAATTCGATAGCCCACCGTCTGCCCAGTCGCGGACGCGACGCGCCACGAGAGACGCACCGCCGCGTTCGGGCTCTTGCCGAAGCCGAGCTTCTGAGATGCCTTCGATGCCGCGACGTAGGGTGCGAGCAGCGGCTCGTCGGCGTCGTAGATCGCCGTGCCGCTCTCCGGAAGCGCGGTGAGCAGTGCACCCTTCTCGCGCGCCACGCCCGCAATCGATCCGACGCCTTCGGTGTGAACGGCCGCGATGTTGGTGACGATGCCGACGTCGGGCCTCGCGATGTCGCAGAGCTTGGCGATCTCGCCGGGCACGTTCATGCCCATCTCGACGATGGCGTGGGTGGTGTTTCCGTCGATCGTGAGCAGTGTGCGCGGCACGCCGACGAGGTTGTTCAGGTTGCCGTGAGTGGCGACGACATTCGCGCGCGGCTCGAGCGCATTGAGCGCGGCCGCGCACATCTCTTTCGTCGTCGTCTTGCCGACCGATCCAGTGATGCCCACGACCGCGCCGAGATGTTTGGCGCGCCCGGACGACGACGAGGTCCGCTGCCACGTGCCCAGCCGGCCCAGCGCAGCGAGGGTATCTTCGACCCGAACGATTGCTGCCGATGCGGGCACGACGACGTCGTGACTCACCACGACGATCCCCGCGCCGCGCGCCACGACCTCCGCGATGAACTGATGCGCATCGCGATTGTCCCCGACCAGCGCCACGAAAACATCGCCTGGACGGACCTCACGCGAGTCCGTGCAGACGCAGCGTCCCGCAAGGGAGAGCGGTTCGCCGGGCTGCGTGAGCACGCCACCCACGACCGCCGCGAGCTCCGCAGCCGTGGCCAAGAACACTTCATTCCTCGGAAGCGGCGTGGCCATCAGCTCGCCCTCCCGCTGATCTTCGCGATCGCGGCGCGCGCTTCTTCGCGATCATCGAAGTGAATCTTGGTGGTCCCGAGGATCTGGTAGTCCTCGTGGCCCTTCCCCGCGATCAGTACGGTGTCGCCCGCGCCCGCCCGCGAGAGCGCGACACCGATGGCGGTCCGCCGATCGACCTCGACCACGTGGTCGCGTGCCCCGCCGCTCACGACGCCGGGTACGATCTGCTCGACGATCGCTCGCGGATCTTCGGTGCGCGGGTTGTCGCTGGTCACGATGCAGACGTCGGCGCGTCGCGCGGCGGCCTCGCCCATCAGCGGACGCTTCGCGCGATCGCGATCGCCGCCACAGCCGAACACCACCAAGAGCTTGCCCGGCGTGATCGGGCGAAGCGCGTCGAGCGCCTTCGCGAGGGCGTCGGGCGTGTGCGCGTAGTCCACGAACACGGCCACGTCGCGTGGATCTTCGATGCGCTCGAGGCGTCCGGGTGCGCCGCGTACCTTCGACAGGGCGCCTTCGATGTCTTCGGCGCTCGCGCCGATCGCCCGCAGGATGCCGCCCGCGAGAAGCAAGTTGTCGAGGTTGTGAGCGCCGACCAGCGGGCTCTCGATCACGAGCTTCGGGCGCCCGCCCTGCCCGACGACGGCGCGAATCCCCGCGCGCGACAGGGTCCATTCGAGCACCCGCATGTCGGCATTCGGATTCGTGCGACCGACGGTGAGGACGTGCGTCACGCTGCGATCGAGCCTCGCGACGAGCTTCTCGCCCGTGGGGTCGTCCACGTTGATCACGGCCTTCCTCGGCCGAAGATCGGTGAACAGCCGCGCCTTCGCCTCGAAGTACGCGTCCATGTCGCCGTGAAAATCGAGGTGGTCCTGTGTGAGGTTCGTGAACGCCGCGACGTCGAAGTGGATGCCGTCGGCGCGGAAGAGCGCCAGCGCGTGGCTCGAGATCTCCATCACGAGGTGCGTCGCGCCTGCGTCGAGCATCTTCTTCGCGAAGCGTGCGATCTCGTCGCCCTCGGGCGTGGTGAACAGGCTCGGCTCGCGGAAGCCCGGTCCCCGTGTCTCGACCGTGCCCATCAGCGCGGGACGGAACGCGGGGAACCCCGCGCGCAGCGCCTCGTCGAGGATCCAGGTCGTGGTCGTCTTGCCGTTCGTACCGGTCACGCCGATGCAAGCGAGCTTCGTCGTCGGATCGCCGTGCACCGCATGGGCTGCCAGCGAGAGCGCGCGACGCGCAGAGTCCACACACAGGCTCGGCACCGAGGCTTCGATCTCGCTCTCGGCCGCCACCGCCGCGGCCCCACGCCCGATGGCATCGGCGAGGAAGCGCGCCCCATCGACCTTCTCGCCGGCAATCGCGACGAAGAGATCGCCCGGCGTCACGCGACGCGAGTCGTGCTGCACGTCGCGAACGAGCGTGGTGCGATCACCGCGCATCGACCTGGCGATCCCGCGATCGACGAGCGTGCCGAGGTCGAGCGTCATTGCGCCCTCTCCCTCGGAGCGGCGTGCGGCGCGACGGCGACGCGCGTCTCGGTCGGCTCCGCGGATGATGCGGTCTCCGCAGACTCTGCGGGATCCGTGATCGTCTCTTCTTCGATCGCGCCCGGCCGCTCGAGCACGACGTGAACGACGGCGCCGCGCGGAACGATCGCGCTCGGCGCCGGTGTCTGCGAGGTCACGACGCCCGCGCCTTCGATCTCGCCCACGAGCCCCGCCTCCGCGAGGTCCACCAGCACGTGACGCGCCGTCGATCCCGCGAGATCCGGAACGAGCGTCTCGTCCTCGCCCGGCTCCGCGCTCGCGACCTCGACGACCCGCGCACCGTGCGCCTGCTCTTCGAGGTGAAGCCGCGCGCGCTGGCGAATCTCCGCGGCGAGATCGGCGAGCGCGTCGCCGCTTCCGACGGGCGGAACGCCGAGATGACGCAGCGCGGCCTCGCCCACGCGCCGAAACACGGGTCCCGCGACCTCGCCGCCGTAGTGGCTGATCACCGGCTCGTCGATGATCACCGCGATGACGAGCCGCGGAGACTCGGCCGGCACGAAGCCGACGAAGGAGGCGGTCCAGCGCGCGAGCGGATCGCTCTCGAGCCGATAGCCGCCATGCACCTCGTCGGCCTTCTGCGACGTGCCGGTCTTGCCCGCCACGAGATAGCCTGGGATCGCGGCCTCCGCGCCCGTGCCCTCTTCGCCGGTGACCGCCGTCAGCATGTCCGCGACCAAGCGGGCGGTGCTGCGCGGCACGACCTGACGACGCGCGTGCGGCAGCGTCTCCTCCACGGTGTCACCGTGGCCGTCGATCACGCGGCGCACGAGGATGGGCTCCATCAAGCGACCGCCGTTGGCGATCGCCGTCATGGCCGTCGCGAGCTGTAGCGCCGTGACGCTCAGGCCCTGACCGAACGCGGCCGTCGCGGTGTCGCGCTCGTACCACTCGCTGTGATGACGCAGTAGGCCCGAGACCTCGCCGTGCAGCGGAATACCCGTCGGGTGACCGAACCCGAAGCGGCGGAACGCGCGGAAGAGGCCTTGGCGACCGAGGCGCATGCCGATGACGGCCGCACCGATGTTCGACGACTCCGCGAGGATCTCGGCTGGCGTGAGCAGATCGTGCGGGTGCGTGTCGTGAATCGCGCGCTCGCCTTCCACAATCTCGAAGGTGCCGTGGTGGCAGTCGATCTGCTCGCCCGCCGTCAGCACGCCCTGCGCGAGCGCGGCGGCGATGGTGAACGGCTTGACGGTGGAGCCCGGCTCGAAGCGATCGGTGATGGCCCGGAAGCGCCGCGCGTCGACCGAAGCCGACGTTGGATGATTGGGATCGAAGGTCGGATAGCTCGCCATCGCGAGGATCTCGCCCGACTGCGGATCCATCACGACCACGCTGCCGGCCCGCGCCTCGAACGTGCGTATCGAGAGCTCGAGCTCGCGCTCCGCCACGTGCTGGATCGTGTGATCGACCGTGAGGAAGACGTCGTCGCCCTGTGTCGCGCGATCGTCGAGCAGCGTCTCGGAGAACACGACGCGTCCGCGCCGATCGCGGACGGCAGGAACGTCGGCG
>JAYVCF010000074.1:0-19830 GCA_043750095.1 Deltaproteobacteria bacterium | reverse complement strand
CCCCTCGACCCTAGAAACTCAGTGGTGCTCGGCGAGCGCGCGATCGATGGCGGTGCGGAACTGCTCGATCGGCTGCGCGCCCTGCACGAGGCGGCCGTTGATGAAGAACGAGGGCGTGCCGATCTCGGCGCCGGCCGTGCTCACCGCGGCGATGTCCGCCTGGATCTCGGCCTGGTGCGTGTGGTTGTCGAGCGCCGCGCGGAACGCGGTCATGTTGATCCCCGGGACGGCCTGCGCGAGACGCTCGAGCGTCGCGCGGGAGAGGTCGGCCTGGTTCTCGAAGAGCGCGTCGTGGTAGGCCCAGAACGCTTCGGCGCCGCGCTGATGGAACACTTCGCTCGCGGCCTCGGCGGCTGGCGTGGCGTTCTGGTGGAAGGGCAGCGGGTAGTTGCGCCAGATCATCCGGATGCGACCCGCGTACTGCTCCATGAACTGGTGAACCGTCGGCTCGACGCGCGAGCAGAAGGGGCACTGGAAGTCCGAGAACACCTGGATCACGACGGGCGCGGTCGCCGGGCCCGTCGAGGGCGCGGCCGTCACCGCCGGTACCGGGATCGCGTAGACGCGGTTCGGGTCTTCACCCGGGGGCGCGTCAGGGGCCGCACCGGCGGGGGCCGGGAGCATGACGGGCGAGGTCGCACCGTCGGCCGTGAGCGCGTCGTACACGCGCGCACGCGGAGTGCCCGCAGCGACGCGCGCCTGCGCCTCGGTGCGCGCCGCATCGATGACCGTGCGGAACGCCTCGACCGGCTGCGCGCCGCGGAGGTTGCGGCCGTTGATGAAGAACGAGGGCGTCCCCGACGCGCCGAGCGTGCGCGCGAGATCCTGGTCCGCCGTGATCGACGCCTGGTGCGTGTTGTTGTCGAGCGCGTTGCGCACGGCCGTCATGTTGAGGCCCTGCGCCTGGGCGTAGGTCTCGAGGTGCGCGCGATCGAGCTCGGTCTGGTGCTCGAAGAGCGTGGCGTGCATGCGCCAGAAGCCGTCGCTGCCCTGCTGCGTGAACGCTTCCATCGCGAGCTCGGCGGCGGGGCCGGCGTTCTCGTGGAACGGGAGCGGGTTGTTACGCCAGACGACGCGGAGGTCGTTGCCGTACTGCTCGATGAGCTGCGTGACCGTCGGCTCGACGCGCGAGCAGAAGGGGCACTGGAAGTCCGACACGACGACCATCGTGACCAGCGCATCCGCGCGACCGCGAACCGGCTGATCGGCAGTGACGGGCACGCGGTAGACCGCGTTCGGATCGGGCTGCGCGCGCGCGGGCTGCGGCGCTGCTGCCGAGGGAGCCGGCTCTTCCGGCGCGTGCTCGGCCGCACCACGCATGAGCGCGGCGTAGAGCTGCGCGCGCGGCGTTCCGTGGGCCACCTGCGCCTCGGCGCGGTGGATCTCGTCGTCGATGATGGTCTGGAACTGCTCGAAGGGCTGCGCGCCCATGAGGTTCCGGCCGTTGATGAAGAACGCCGGCGTGCCGCGCGCGCCGACGGCCGCAGCCGCGGCCACGTCCGCCTGGATCGCCGCCTGGTGCGTGTGGTTGTCGAGCGCCGCGCGGAAGCGCGTCATGTCGAGGCCGATCGTCTGCGCGTAGCCCTCGAGGTGTGCACGATCGAGCTCCGTCTGGTGCTCCATCATGGCGTCGTGCATCTGCCAGAAGCGCGCGTCGCCGCCCTGCGCGTACGCCTCGCTCGCAGCCTCAGCCGCGGGCGTCGCGTTGTCGTGGAAGGGCAGCGGGTTGTTGCGCCACACGATGCGGACGCGCTCGCCGTACTGCTCGCGGATGCGCGTGAGCGTGGGCTCGACGCGGCCGCAGAAGGGGCACTGGAAGTCCGAGAACATCGCGATGGTGACGAGCGCGTCGTCGGGGCCGCGCTGCGGCATGTCGTCGGTGACTGCGACGCGAAGTCGGTCGACGTCGTCGTCGATCGTCGGGCCGTGATCGGCTGCGCCGGCTGCGTCGCCGTCGCCCTCACCGACCGCGACCTCGTCCCCGCCCGTACCACTGTGGCGCGCGGTGACGTGCCCGATGAAGAGACCGCCGACGAACGCAATCAGGGTCAGGATCACTGCGGAAGGAACACTCATCATGCCGCCCTGCTGCGGAGGCGGCTCTCGATACGTTTGCTTTGCCATTGGGAAACACCATTTCTCGAAAGGCGACGCGTCGTGCGACCCGAGGAGCGGGTCGAACGCACGCGGCGCGAACTTGGAACCATGGAACGTGTGAGCGAGGCATCGCGCGCGCGCCCGACGCAGAAGCGTCGAGTCGCGCAAGGCGCGTCCGTTGTTCTGCGCGGGTCAGCCTCGCGGCGGGCGATCGATGGCGTGTCGGACGCCCTGCGCGGGGGTGAGAGTCTCCGCAGGCGTCACCGAAGTCAGCTCACGCGCCACGCGGGACGCCCGCATCTGCGTGAGGTCGATCCCCACCGCCACCGGACCCGCGCTCAGCGCGCGAAACACCGGGGCGTCGCTCGACTGCATGGGCATGCAGCGCGGATCGTTGCCGCTCGTGCACCAGAGGACGGCGGGAACGGCGGGAGCCTCGAGGGGCGCGGCGGCCACGAGGTGAACGCTCTCGATGGTGGTGTCGGGCGTCTCGGCCGGCGTCGGCGGAGCCATCTCGACCAGCACCTCGATCCCGAACGTGGGCAGCGCGCCGCAGAAGCAGTCCTGCGCAGACGCCGACTGCGGGATGAGCAGTGGCGCGCAGAAGAGCAAAGCAATGGCGGAAACACGCATCATTCGAGCGAGCGCCGATACTCTGCCGCCAGGCGGCGCCCATGGCAAGCCCGGGCCGCTCAGAGCACCCCGCCTAGGGCGCCGGGTGGGCCGCGGCACGATCGGCCGCCTCGACCGCGTCGGCTGCGCGCTGGTGCGCGAGCTCGCTCTTCCAGGCGAAGTAGGTCGTCAGCGCGGTACCGACGATCAAGAACACGCCGAGTCCGATCGCGAACGGCTTGCCGCTGAAGCGCCTCATGGGGATCGCCTCAGGGGCCATCGGTCGTGCTCGCTCGACCACGACGGGGATTACGCCTTGTCGGGCGGAGGCGCCGCCGACTTTTTGGGCGGGGGCGGCGGCGGCGGCGTCGTCTGCTCGACGAGCCACGCATCGCTCGAGACGAACGTGATGCCATCGACCTCGGTCTTGTCGGCGAGGTCGGGGTGATCCGTCACGACGCGCTTGAGGCCGGCGGCCTTCGCGCTCGCGACCAGGCCCTTGACCCAGTCACCCTCGGGCGTCGCGTCCTGCACCTCGACGATGTCGAGCAGGCCCTCGATCGTCTTCATCTGCGCTTCGACGGCCTCGGCCTTGAAGTCGGGCACCTTCGACAAGATCGCGCGCGTCCAGGTCATCACCCAGCGCGTGGTCTTCGGTTTTTCGCCGGGCCTCCCGAGGACACGCCGCGCGATGTGCTCGGGCGGTGTCCCGGCGGCGACCGATGCGTTCACGAACACGTCCGGGGCGAGAAGAATATCCACGAGAGCCACCTCCGGCCGCGAGTATACGTGGATCGAGCGCGCGCGATCGACAGCCTCCGCGACCCATCGGGAGAGCCTTTCCTCCAGGTCCGGAGTGGCCAGGTGGCTCGCCCCCGGAAAGGTACGCAGCTCCGCGTCGATCCCGCGCGCGCGGAGGCGATCGAAGAGCCGCTCGGTGGGAGCGAGCGGGACGATGTCGTCGGCCTCGCCGTGCGCCGCTCGCAATCGCGCGATCGCCTGCGACGTCAGCATGCCTTCGAGCGCGACCGGGACCCAGGACGCGCCGAGCACGAGCTCGTACCTGCGCGTGCCGCGGCCCGCGAGCGCGAGCGCGACCATCGCGCCTTGCGAGTACCCCGCGAGGATCGGCGTACCGAGCACGGGACGCTCCGCGAGGTGAGCCGCGATCATCGCGTCGAGCGAGGCGGCGGACCGCGCGAGATCATCGGCGAGCGCGCCGTCCGGAGCGCTCGTGACCGAGAGCGGCGACCACGCGCGTGCGTCGGCGAGCGCGTGGGGCCCGTGCGGAACCAACACGCGGACGGCACCACGCGCATACCGCAAATCCGGCAGGCCTGGCTCGCCGCCGCGACCGTGCAGCGCGATCACCAGCGGCAGCGGCGCCGAGTCGTCGGCCTCGCCCACGACGTGCTCCGCGACGCGGAGCCCCGCCACCGTCCGATCCCGAACGCGCATCGAGCCACCATAGCGCTTTGAACGAGAGCGGATCGTCGGCTAACACGCGCTCGCCGTGCGCCGCAGTGTCGTCATTCTCGCGATCGCGGGGGCTGCCGCGGGCCTCGCCGCCGGGATCGCCGCGCTCGTGGGGTCGCGGCCGCCGCCACCGCCATCGACGACCCTCGTCGAGGCCGCGCCCGCGCCGCTACCGGGCGAGACCGAAGACGAGATGGAAGATCGACTCGTCGCCGAGCACGACGCGATGCTCGATCGCGAGTGGCCGTGCCACGGCCTGCTCACCAAGACGCAGATCACGATCCGCGCGTCCGCGGAGCCGGAGAGCACCATCCTCGGTTGGCTGCGCATCGGCGCGCACGTGCGCCTGCGTGGCGAGCCGATCACCACGCCGAATTGCGCGACGGGCTGGTACGAGATCTATCCGCGCGGCTATGCGTGCGCCGGCCAGGGCATCGACGTGAGCGACACGCCCCCCGCGATCGAGAGCACCATCGCGCCCGACCTCGACAGCGCGCTTCCTTATTCCTACTGGTTCGTGAAGGAAGCGATCGTGCCCGAGTGGTTTCAGCTCCCCTCGCGCGACGATCAGCGCGAGGCCGATGCGTTCGCCGCGCGCTTCCAAGAGATACGGCGCGACGACGCCGCACGCGCGATCCGATTCCGCGGAGGGGAGCTGCCCAACGAGCCACGCGCACCCGCTGCCGCCGCGCGCTTCCTCGACTACGCGAACTTCGTGGCCTCGAATGGTGTCGAGATCCGAAGCCGCCGCCGGTTCATCCGCACGGTGCGCGGCACCTACGTGAAGGAAGCACAGCTCGAGCAGCGCACGGGATCGAGCTTCGCGGGCGTGGAGCTCGACGCAGAGCACGGCCTGCCGCGTGCGTGGGCCGTGCGCGCCGCGCAGCCGATGATCCGGCAAGAAGCAGGCGACGTGACGCGCGTCACCGACGACGACGCGATCGAGCCGATCGAGCGCCTCAGCACGGTGACCTGGCTACGCCGCGAGCGCGTGGGCGATCAGAGCTATCACGTGATCCAGACGGACGGCGGCGAGCGCTACATCCGCGACTGGTTGCTGGCCGTGGCCGAGCCGCACGAACGCCTTCCCGGCGTCGCCGACGACGAGCCCTGGGTGCACGTCGATCTCTCCTCGCAGACGCTCGTCGTCTACCGCGGCGGCACGCCCATCTACGCGACGCTCGTCTCGAGCGGCCTCGAAGGGCACGAGACGCCCGTGGGCGAGTTCCACATCCGCCGCAAGTTCGTGAGCGACACGATGTCCGATCCGGGCGGCGACCTCGGTGACGATGCGTACCGCATCGAAGACGTGCCATGGACGCAGTACTTCGAGGGCTCGGTCGCGCTGCACGCCGCGTTCTGGCACTCGCAGTTCGGCACCGTTCACTCGCACGGCTGCGTGAACCTCGCGCCCAACGACGCGCACTACGTCTATCTCCACACCTGGCCCGAGGTCCCCGAGGGCTGGCACGGCGTCTCCACGGAAGGCACGCACGTCGAAGGCAGCCGCGTGCTCGTCACCGAGTAGACCAACGCGAGTGGGCTCGTGGTCACGGAGGCGGAGGAACGCCCGCGTCGGCGTCGACGATCGCGTCACCATCGACCGCGCCGTCGCCGACCTGCGCGGTTTCGTCGGTGGGATGACGCGCCGCTTCGAACGCGCGCAGCACCGTCGGTGACGTGCGTCGGCTGTCGAGCTCGAGATCGGGCTGACGCGCGAGCGCCTCGCGGAACGCCGCGACCGCGAGGTCGTGACGATCGAGCGCTACGTAACAGACGGCGAGCGCGCGCTGGATGGTGACGATCTGGTTGCCGGTGAGCTCGCCCGAGCCGAGCAGCTGCGAGCCGTGCGCGAGCGCCTCGGTGAACTGGCCGTGGTGCACCTCGTCTTGGAGCGCGGGGAGCTGCGCGGCGATCCGCTCTTGGAGCTCGCGAACCTCGCCGCTGCCGCCGCCGGTGACGACGACGGGCATCGCCACCTCGACGCTTCGCTGACCCTCGGCGCTCAGCACGAGATCACGCAGCGGCACCAAGATCACCTGGCCACGCGTGAGGCGCGCGCTCGGGCGCATGTTGTTGAAGCGTCGCAGCGTGCGCGCCTCGGCGAGGTCGCCGTAGTACTCGGTCGCGAGGTGGTTCACCGTGTCGCGCTGATCGGCGACGTGGCGCAGAGGATAAGGAATGAGCAGCTCGGCGCCCTCGGCCGGCTGCGATCCTTCGACGCTCGGGTTCGCCTCCTGGATCGCGAACGCGCGCGACGCGGCACCGAAGTACTGCTCGGCGATCGACGACCACGTCTCGCCCGCGGCCACGCGGTGATAGGCTACGTGGGGGACCACCAAGCGAACGCCGACCACGATCGCCGCGCCGCCCTCGGCCTCGAGCCCGTTCTCCGCGACAAGCACCGACTCGCGACGCGGATCGCCGTAGTAGGCCTGCGCGATGGATGCGAGCGTCTCGCCCTCGCGCACCACGTGGATGAACGTCGGGTAGTCGGCCCGCGCGGTGAGGGACGTCAGCCACGTCATCAGCAACGCACACGCGATCGCCAGACGGCTCACTCGTCGCCTCCGGGCAGCTCGTTCAGCGTGAGGTCCACCACCTCGGTCTCGCCCTCGCGGATCTCGATCTCGCGATCGGCGCTCTCGAAGTACGGGTTCACGAGCCGCACGTAGTGCCGGCCCGGATCGAGCGGCACGCGCTGCGCGCTCGGCGTGGTCAGCACGTGCTGCCCGTCGATCTGCACGTCGGCCCAGGGATCGACCACGAAGCGCACGTAGCCGGCGTGGGCGGGAATGACGCGCGTCCCGGACTCGGCCGCGAACGCGCTCTCGTCGACGCCGAGCCGACCTGCCATCGCCTGGATCGTACCGCCCGCGCCCAGCACGCCGAGGCCGATGAGGCCCTGCACCATCCACATCTGCGGGATGACGCGTCGATCACCGCCCGAGCGACGCAGCCGGTTGGGCGCGCTCGCCGCGAGGATCTCGTCCGCCTGCGCGTCGGTGATCACGCCGAGCTCTTTCAGGTACATCACCAGCCGCGCGTTGTGCGAGATGGGCACGCGCGAGGTCAGGAAGTCGTGCAGGTCGTCGATGAGCGACTGCGTCGTCGGATACCGGTTCGCCGGCATCTTCTCCATGCAGCGCGCCATGATCCGCTCGAGCGGGCGCGGCACGCCCGGGTTGATCCTCCGCGGGCTCGTGTAGCGATCGAGCCGGATCTTCTGCATCACCGTGCGCGCGTCGTCTTCGACGAAGGGCTTTCGGCCGGTGAGCATCTGGTAGAGCACGATGCCCACCGAGAAGATGTCGCTGCGGAAGTCGAGCTTGTCGCCGAGGATCTGCTCGGGGCTCATGTAGCTCGGTGTGCCGAGGCCCGTGCCCGTCTCCGTCAGGTCGCTGAGCTTGTCGTCGCGCGCGATGCCGAAGTCCATCAGCTTCACTTCGCCCTGATGGCTGATCATCACGTTCGCGGGCTTGATGTCGCGGTGGATGATCCCGCGGAAGTGCGCGTAGTCGAGCGCGCGCGCGACCTGGAGCGTGATGATGGTCGCGACCTCCACCGGCAAGCGCGGCGTGATCTCGAGCAGGTCGTACAGGTCGATCCCCTGCACGTACTCCATCACGATGTACATCGTCCCGCGGTCTTTGATGAAGTCGTGGACGTGCAGGATGTTCTCGTGCTGCAGCGACGCCATGAAGTGCGCCTCGCGCTCGAAGCGCTTGGCGAACCCCGAGTCCACGGCAATGGACGGCTTCAGCGCCTTGATCGCGACGACGCGGCCGAGCGGCTCCTGCACGGCCTTGTACACGACGGCCATGCCGCCTGAGCCGATCTCGCCGAGAATCCGGCAGTTTCCGATGCGATCGACCATGCGCTGCGGCCAGAAGGTGGCGAAGCGGAACGAGGGTGGCAGCCGTGCCGTTGAGTGTCAACGCCGGCGAGCCGCGATGTAGGAAGCAGTGAACATGTCCGGGGCATGAGCACTTAGAGATGTCCGCCCATCGGGCGGCCCGTATGCAGTGCGATGGACGCTCTGCAGACCGAGGTCGCCAGGAAGGCGCGAGCGATGACGAGACGCGAGATCGTGTTGAAGGCGGTGGCTGGAGCCATCACGTGGGCGGTGGCTGCGAAGTGCCTTGGGGTCACGGAGCGGCACATGCGACGCATCAAGGCGAAGTACGAGCGTTGGGGCGTGGAGGTCGTGGTGCGCGACGGTCGTGCGGGCTTCGGTCGCGCGCGGCGTGTGCCGCTCAAGACCATCGAGGAGGTCTGTCGGCTGAAGCGCGACGTGTACGGGGACTACTCGATGAAGCACTTCCACGAGGTCGCGACGGAGAAGCACAAGCTGCAGCTCAGCTACACGCTGATGCGCTCTGCGCTGCAAGAAGCGGGGCTGGTGGAGCGGGCGTCCGGGCGCGGCACGTACCGACGCAAGCGTGAGCGCCGTCCGCTGGTCGGGATGCTGGTGCACATGGACGGCTCGACGCACGAGTGGATCGCGGCGCTGCCGATGCAGGACCTGATCGTCGCGCTCGACGACGCGGACGGTCGCGTCCTCTTCGCGCGCTTCGTGGAGCAGGAGAGCACCCGCTCGACGTTCGAGGCGCTTCACGCGGTGCTCAGGCGCTTCGGTCGATTCGGCGAGCTCTACACCGACCGCGGGAGCCACTTCTGCCGCACGCCGAAGGCCGGAGGTCCGGCGGAGACCGACGGCCAAGTCTCGCGCGCATGCAGGACCCTCGGCATCCGGCAGATTCTCGCGCGCTCGCCGGAAGCGCGCGGCCGGAGCGAGCGCGCGTTCGGCACGATTCAGGGACGCCTGCCGCAGGAGCTCCGCGTCGCCGGCATCACCGACTACGCCGCCGCGAACGCGTACCTCGAGCGCGTGTTCGTACGCGACTTCAACAAGCGCTTCACCGTGAAGCCGACCGAGGCCGGGTCCGCGTTCGTCCCGCTCGCCGGGATCGACCTCGAGCTGGTCCTGTCCGAGCAACACGAGCGTATCGTCGGCAAGGATAGCGTCGTCAGCTTCGAGGGCGTCTCGCTGCAGCTCCCCAAAAGCACCGAGCGGGCGAGCTACGCGCGCTGCTCGGTCATCGTGCACCGCGTCCTCGACGGCACGCTCGTGGTCACGTTCCAGGCTCGCGTGCTCGCTCGGTTCGCGCTCAACGGGGCGTCGCTTGTCCAGGCGACCTCTCGACGAGGGCGGGCCGCATGACTCACCGAGTTCCACCGGGACCGGTTCACCGAGACCTACGCGGCGTCGCCACGCGGCACCTCGAGGTCACGAAATAGAAGGATGAAGGACGGACATCACAAACTGCTCATGACCCGGACTTGTGTAAGTGCTTCCGACACGCCGGCGAGCCGCGATCGATCACACGCATCGCCCAAACCTGCTGAACGCGTGGTGGGCGAGCGCGGTCGACACGCACGGGTGATCTCGCTCAGGGCGCGAGAAACTCGCCGATGAAGTAGGGCCTGCCCGCCACCGCGACGGTGCGCGCGGGAGACAGCGTGCCGTCGCTCGCGACGTCGAGCACCTGGATGAGGTCGGAGTCGCGGTCGGCCACATAGAGGTGAGCGCCGTCGCGGGTGAGCGTCATCGAGCGTGGGTGCATGCCGCCGGCGGGCTCGTGCTCGACCAGGGCCACGCGGCCCGTGGTGGGTGCGCGCGAGAACACGGCGATGCTGTCGTCACCGCGGTTGGATGCGTAGACGAAGCGGTCGTCGGCCGAGACGAGGACCTCGGCGCACGCGTTCGTTCCGGTGAAGCCTGCCGGAAGTGTGGTGGTGGTCTCGAGGCTCGTGAGCGCACCCGAGGTGGCGTCCACCGAGAACACGTCGAGCGTGCTGCCGAGCTCGTCGAGCACGTACGCGAAGCGCTCGTCGTGCGAGAAGGCGAGGTGACGCGGGCCGGCGCCGGCGGCCGTGTGCGCGGCGGTATCGGCGGAGAGCGAGCCGCTGGCGCCGATCCGACGCACGACGATGGCGTCGTCTCCGAGGCAGGGCACGTACAGGCGCGTGTCGCTCGCGTTGGGCACGGCCTGATGCGCGTTGTGCGCGCACGTCACGTCGTCGGTGAGGTGTGGAGCGGAGAGCGCACCCGACGCGTCGATGCCGAAGACATACGTGTGGCCCGAGCCGTACGAGGCGACGAAGACGTGCCGACCCGCGTGATCGATCGCGACGTGCGCAGGTCCGCCGAGCGCAGGCTGGCGGCCGGTGACGGTGGTGGTTCCGTCGCTCGCGACGTCGGCCGAGGCCACCTCGTTGGCGCTCTCGTGCACGATGTAGAGGTGCGCGCCGTCGGCGCTGGCCGCGACGAAGGAAGGAAAGTCTCCGGTCGCGGTCCGCGAGAGCTCGACCAAGGTGTCGCCGTCGAGCGTGACGAGCTCCCCGCTCATCAAGCCCACGAACACGAACGTGTGCACGGGCGCGGGCGCCGCATCGATCCCCGTGTCGGCGCCGACGTCCAGGCTCGCGCGCGCATCGACTGCATCGAGGAGCGAGCGCGCATCACGCGCAGCGTCGTCGCTCGCGGCCGGCGTCGAGCAAGCCGCCAATACGGCCAGGCCTGCGCTCGCCCACGCCCTCATCGCCCGTACACGAGCAGCGTGGCGGGACGCGCGCGCCGCTGTCCTGGCGTGCCACAGACACGCGCAGCGCCCGAAGCGTCGGGAAATGCGATGCAGCCGATGTCGCTCGTGGTCGTGGACGCGCCGCAGCCGATCCAGATCGTGGGGTCCGAGCAGTCGGACGTGACGGCCCCGACGACGCCGATACGAACGCGTACCGTGGTCGCCGACGTGGCGAGCGTCGCGCCGATCGCCGAGCGCGAGCAGCCGATGGGGCCGGGTAAGAGGGTCGTGATGCCCGCCCAGCTGGCGACGGTGGCGCCGAGCGGGACACCGCCGGGCACGTCCATGGCAGCGCGCAGCGTGGTCGCGGCACCGGTGATGGTCGTGACCATCCAGGTGGTGCCGTCGCCGACGCGCAGCTCGGTGACCGGCACGGCCCAGTACGGCGTGAGCAGCGCGTCGGTGGGCGTCGCGTCGATCGAACCGAACGCGGCGCGCGGATCGCCGAGCCAGGCGACGCCGTCGTAGCCGAGCAGGGTCGACGATCCGGTGACCTTCGCGAGCAGCGTCCAGCCGCCGCCGTCGAGCTGGTTCTCGCACCAGGCGTCGAAGGGCGCGGCGCCGCCCGGGCCGTCGGGATCGATGCGCGCCACGCCGCTCGGAGCGCTGGCCACACGACCTCGGCAGGATGTGGGATCAGGCGCGCCCGCGTCGCCGCCGTCGGGCGCGTTCGCGTCGACGGGACCGGTGTCGAAGAAGTCCCCGTCGCGCACACCGACGTCGGCGCTCGCGTCGTCGACGCTCGCATCGGGCCTCGGCCCCGCGTCGCGCAGCCCATCGAGCTCGTGACCGGGCATGTCCGGCAGGAGCGTCGCCGGGTCCACGCTCGCGCTCGCGCAGAGACCCGCGATGCACGTCTCGCCGGCAGAGCAGGCACCGTGTCCAACGCAAGCTCGGTCGAGGCGGACGACGAGCACGCGCGTGCGCCCGACGACGAATCCCGTCGACACGCTGCGCGACACCACCGTGGCGCCGCTCGCATCGCGCGCGACGATCTCGAGCTCGACGGGCGCGCTGACGCTCGCACCCGGCTCGATGCCGAACGAGAGCGGGAGGTCTGACGACTGCGCGAGCGGGAACACCACCTCGCAGCTCGCGCCACCGGTGCAGTGCGCAGCGCCGACGGTCGCGCGCACCTCGGTGATCTCGGTCGGAATCGCGAGGTCGCTCGCGACGGCGACGACCAGCGCAGTCCGAGGCCCGGCGCACGCGAGGCCGAGCAGGCAGGCGCAGAACGCCAAGCCCCCTGCGGAGCGGATCGCGCCGAGACCGGTCATCCCACGCACTCTAGCCCCACTGGTCGCTGAAAACCTTTGCGGATAGACTAGCGCTCTACCGGCTGTGATCGAACGCCAAACCATGCGTGGGGGGCTCTTCCTACGAACGACCGTGGAGGCGCTGGAGAGCGTGAGCTCGCCGAGCGTGGCGCACGCGATCGTGTCGGCCGCCCTCGCGGCGGCGGGATTGACCGACGTGCCCGACGAGATCGCGCCGTTCCGCGCCTTCGTCGAGGGCCCGCTGCAGTCCCAAGTGGAGCGCCAGCTGGGCGCGGCATCGGTGAGCCACTTGCTCGAGCGCCTGGGCCACGTGCTCTGGATGGCTACGAGCGACGTGCATGCGCTCGACATCGCACGCAACTGGGTGGGCCTCAACAAGCCGCCGGCCACGAGCGCCCACGACGTCGGAGAGGAGTCGGGCGAATTTCCGGCCCCGTCCGCTCGACCTGCTGCCATCGGCACGACCCACAAGCGGCCGACCGTCCCAGCGCCCGAGCTCGCATCGTCATCGAGCGTTCCGCCGCGTCAACCCTCACCCCTGCTCGTGCCGCGGCCGCCTGCTCCTGCCGTGATCGGCCGCGTCACCGTTCCCAAGCTCGTGCGCGCGGATGCGCGACCGCTGCCGACCTGCGTGCTGATGGTCACCTTGGACCCGACGCTGACGACGCAGGCGACGGACGAGATCGCCGGGCGCTGCAAGGTGGTGCGCATCGCGACGCCCGCGGAGCTGGCGCGCGTCGCCTCGAGCTCCGGCGACCGGCTCGTCGTGCTCGTGGACACGGCCTTGCCGTCGATCGATCTGCGGACCTTCGTCGGCCTCGCGCCGATCCTGCCTGCGGGCTCGCGTGTCGTTCTCTGGGGCGCCGACGAGCGTCAGCGCGCGCGCCTCGCGTCGATGTTTCCGATCGCGGCTGACTGGATCGCGAGCGCGGACTCGACCTCGCCCGGCGTGCTCGCGCTCGCGCAGGTCTGAACGGTCCTGCCGCGATCAGGGGACGACGAGGACGATCCCCGTCGAGCCGCCGTTGCTCGGCGGGCTCTCGGAGGTCGCGACGCCCACACCGACGCCAACGGCTGTGCCCACCGCGAGAGTCGACGCGACGACGACGATCCAGAACACGGGGTCGTCGACCAAGCTCGTCGAGGGCGAAGGCGGCGCGAGCGGAGGCGGAGGCGGAGGCGGCGCGAGCACTCGCTCGGCGAGGGTCAAGCTCACGCTCGGATGCTCGGCGGCCAACACCGAGAGCTCGAGCATGCCGTCTTCGAAGCCCTCGCGACGCGCACGCAGGATGTGTCGCCCCGGATCGAGGGTGACGAGCCGCGGCGTTCCGCTGCCTTCGCGCGCCGCGCCATCGACCTCGACCGCAGCATCTTCGGGTGCGAGCGCGAGGCTCAGCTCCGCGAGCGCGGCGTTCGCTTCGGCGCGCAGCCGCTGTGCTTCGGGGCGGGCATCGCTCGTCGCAGCCTCGGGCAGAGCGAGGTACTCGTCGAGCGTGGCGACCGCTTCGCGAAAGCGGCCGAGTCGTCCGAGCGCCACGCCGATGTTGAAGATCGTGCTCGGTCGCTCGATCAGCGAGCGTGAGCGAAGAAAGAGCGAGAGCGCGTCCGCCCAACGGTCCTCGGTGCCGAGCTCCAGACCGCGGCGGAACAAGGCCTGCGCCTCTGCGCCCTGGCCCGGATCGACCGTGGGCGGGGATGTCGCAACCTCCGGCTGCGTCTGCGCATGCGCGGGTCGCGCGAAGAGCAAGAGCGCAAGCGTGGCGGCGCTCGCAAAGGATCGCCGCGGCAGGAGGCGCCGAACGCGCGCGCGCGAGCTCACCACTCCTCGAGCAATCCCGTCCTACGCCCGGCGGGCGTCGGAGTGGCGATCTCGGGCGTCGTGCGCCGCCGCGATGTCGCGCGCGCGGCTCGATCGATGGCAACCGCGGGGATCGCGGGCACGTCTTCGGGCACGACGACCACGGGCGCCGACGGCGGAGTCACGATCGCCGAGAGAGACGGAGACGGCCCCGGGGGCGTGACCGTGATCTCGGCGACGGGCGTCGCGTCGACCGACGCACCCCTCGGCTCGCTCGCGGTGAGCCGACTCGCGAGCGCGATCAGCGCAAACGCGGTGAGCGCGAGCGCCGCGACGACGACGGGACCGCGAGATCTGCGCGCCGCTGGAAGCGCCGACTGCGTGAGGGTCTCCTGCCGCATGACGATGCCGGAGCTCGTGACCGAAGACGGCGCGAGGTCCTCGGCGGACGCCGAAGCCGCGAGGTTCATCTCACCAGCGAGCGCACGATCGAGCGCGGCGAGCATCGCGCCCATGTCCGGGTAGCGTGCCGCACGATCGACCACGAGCGCGCCCTCGACCCAGGAAGCGAGCGGCGCAGGAAGCGCAGGCGCTCGCACGTCCAGGGGCACGTGATCACCGCGCGCGATGGCCAGCAGCAACGCAGTCGCCGAGTTCCCGCTGAAGGGCTGCTCACCCGAGAACGCACGATAGAGCAGCACACCCATCGACCACACGTCGGAGGCCGGCCCGACGTCGTTCGCTCCCTCGGCCTGCTCGGGCGACATGTAGAAGGGCGTGCCGACGATGACGCCCGACTGTGTCGCATGACCCCAGGCCGCGTCGTTGGTCTTCGCCATTCCGAAGTCGAGCACGATCGCGCGCTCGATTCCGTCGCCGCGATCGCCGACCAAGACGTTCTCGGGCTTGAGGTCGCGATGCACGATTCCCTTGTCGTGCGCGGCGCGGATGGCCTCCATCACCGGCCGCAAGAGCGCGATCGCCGGCCCGGGCGCGAGCGGCCCTTCCTTGCCGAGCATCGCGGCGAGCGAGCGACCCTCGAGCAGCTCCATCGCGAGGTAGGTGTCGCCATCCTCGGTGCCCATGTCGAGGATCGCGACGACGTGCGGATGGACGAGCGTGGACGCGACGCGCGCCTCTTTCAGGAATCGCGCGACGAGCCCGCGATCACGCGAGTGCTCCGGCTTGAGCAGCTTCAGCGCGACCGCGCGGTTCGTGAACGAGTGTGCGGCGCGATAGACGGTGCTCGTCCCGCCGCTGCCGAGGATCGAATCGAGCCGGTAGCGGCCGCCAAGCACCGTCCCGACGCGCTCTTCGGCGGTGAGGATCGGCATGGGCCCGATGTTACCACGAGGGCGCGGACGAGGTCGGCAGCCGCTCCGGAGCGTCAGCCCGGGCAGCGGTAGCGCTCGACCCCACGTCGCTCACCACGAGCAGCCCGCCGCCGTCAGGGCCCGCCTCGCGAAGCCGCGAACTGCGCCGACGCACGGATCCGCGCCATCGCATCCGCAGGCGCGTCCGAGGGAAGCGGCGCCGAGGAGCGCTCCAGGCGCTCGAGCCAGCGTCGCGTGAGCGGTCGCTCGAGGTCCTCGGTGCGAAGGGCCGCGACCGTCCCGCGCTTGCGCTGGCCGGCCTTGGTCGAATCGCCCGTGACCTCGCCCTCGCCGACCGCGAAGCCCGCGAGCAACATCGCCGATCGGATCGACGTGGCGCCGCCGTACGTGTGAACCGTGACGCCCGCGCGGCAGAGCGGGAAGAGCAGCCCGAAGGCACGCGTCGTCCAGAGCGTTGGGTTCGCACCCGTCGAGAAGGGATCCCAGAACACCAGGTCGGCGGCGGCCTTCTCTTGCGTGGGAAGCGTCGTCAGCAGGTCTCCATTCACGAACTGCCACGTCGTGCGCGCCGTCTCGTGACGGCCGTGCTGCAAGATCGCGCGTGCCGCGACGCACGACGGCTCATCGAATCCAAAGGACGCCGCATGCTCGGGCTCTAGCGCCATGGCCATCGCGTCGAGGCTCTGATCGAAGCTGACGATGTGGAGACGACGCGCGCCAGCCGACGCGGCCTCCGACACGCGCCATGCGGCGATCGCGTTGGAGCCTGCGCCGAGGCCGACGTCGAGGAGCACGAGCGGTCTCTCATCCGCAACACGGAGGCGCGCCGCGAGACGCGAGGGAGCGACGTAGAGTCGCTCGGACTCGATCGAGGGACCGACGACGGGATGCATGAGCTCGCCCGTGAGCCGATCGCGAATCGCCTTCACGCCCGTCCGCGTGATCACGACCTCGGGGTCGAGGCTCATGCAACGCTCGTCGGGCCGCGATCGCCGAGGCGCACGCCGCTCCCCTCGTGCCGGTCGATGCGATCGAGCGTCTCTTCGGCGTAGCGCGCGTAGCTCCCCGCGGCGATCGCGGCGCGCGCCTCGGCCATGAGCGCGTAGTAGTGGCTGAGGTTGTGGATGGAGAGCAGGCGCGGTCCGAGCGGCTCTTTGCACTGAAAGAGATGACGCAGGTACGCACGCGAGAAGCGCTGGCAGGTCGAGCACGCGCACGTGGCATCGAGGGGCCCATCGATCTCGCCGTTGGTGCCCTTGGTCACGCGCACGCGGCCCGTGGAGGTGAACGCGGTCCCCTGCCAGGCGAAGTGCGTGGGGATGACGCAGTCGAACATGTCGATCCCCGCGAGCATCGCCTGGAGCACGTCGGCCGGTGTTCCGACGCCCATCAAGTAACGAGGCCGCGTTGCCGGCAAGAGCTCGGCCGCGAAGTGCGTGATGTCTTCGCGCTGCGCGCGCGTGTCGCCCACCGCGAGGCCTCCGAGTGCGAAGCCGTCGAAGGGCTGATCGGTGAGGAACGCCGCCGACTCGATGCGCAGCGAGGGAACGACCCCGCCCTGGATGATCGCGAAGAGAGCGCGCTCGGGGTTGGCCCGCGCCGCGAGGCTGCGCAGCGCCCATCGATGGGTTCGCTCCATCGCCTCACGCGTCGCGGCCTCATCGGAGGTCGAGTCGATGCAGACGTCGAGCACCATCATGATGTCGGAGCCGATGGCGGTCTGGATCTCGATGGAGCGCTCGGGCGAGAGCATGTGCATCGACGAGTCCACGTAGCTCCGAAAGCGCGCGCCCTTCTCCGAGAGCGTGCGGTCCTTCGCGAGCGAGAAGATCTGATAGCCGCCCGAGTCGGTCAGCACGGGGCCATCCCACTTCATGAACGCGTGAATGCCGCCCACGCGCTCGAAGAGCTCGGGGCCCGGTCGCAGCATCAAGTGGTAGGTGTTGGCGAGCAGCACGCTCGCGCCCATCGCGCGCAGGTCGGACGGATCGAGACCCGTCACCGTCGCGCGCGTTCCTACGGTCATGAACGTGGGCGTCTCTACCGCGCCGTGGGCGGTGACCAGCGTGCCGCGACGCGCGCGCGAGTCGCCATCGACCGCGTGAACCTGGAAGCGAAGCGTCATGCGAGCTCGTGCTCGGACACGCCTTCTACAAGCACTCGGGCGGGACCTCGCCGACGGATTCGCCGGAGAGGTGCTGGAACATCTCGATGCGCTGCGTGCAGAGGGCCGCGTCGCCCTCGAGCTGGCTCACGAACTGATCGCAGTCGGGGAACGACGGGCGGATGCGCTCCTGGTAGGCGTGGCAGCAGCCGCGCAGCCGGCCGCAGGGATCGTCGACCGGCGCGCCCTGCGTCGGCGCATGCGACGGCGGTGGCGTGGGCGCGAGGATGGGCGGGGCGAGTGGTGCTGGCGTCGTGGGGATCGTGGTCGGGAATTGCGGCGCCGAGAGCCCGCCCACGTCGACTCCGCCGCGCTCGAGCTCGACGACGCCGAGGACGACCAAGCCGCCGATCCCCACACCTGCCACCACCGCGACGACGACACCTGCGATCGCCCAGCGCTGCCAACCCGGGCGCGCAACCGTCGACCGCGCTGGCGTCGTGCTCGCTGCCATCACCCCGACGCGCGTGATCGCCGCGCCTTGGCTCGCCGAAGACGCGCGGACCGGACCGGTCTGATCAGGGGACGTGGAGGTTCGCGGCTCGGGTGGCAGCGACACCGCAACGGTCGCGGGGATCGCCGACGACTCGCGCGCGTCCATCAGCGCCTGCGCGAACGCCGCCGCCGTGGGGTAGCGGGCGCTCGGGCGCTTCTCCATCGCGCGCTCCGTCGCATGCGCGATCGCAGCCGGAATCGCCGGATCGATCTTGTCGGCGCGGGGCGGCATCTCGCCCAGCACCTTGCCGAGCGTCGTCGGAACGTCGGCCGCCGCGAAAGGCCTCTGCCCGGTGAGGCAGCACCAGAGCACCACGCCCATCGCGTACACGTCGGTGCGCGGGTCGGACGTCTCGCCGCGCGCCTGCTCGGGCGACATGAAGGTGGGCGTGCCCAGCACTGCGCCCGTCTGCGTGAGGCGCACGTAGGGCGCGCTCTGCTTGAGCTGCGCGATCCCGAAGTCGAGGACCTTCACGACCTCGCGACCCGCGCCGGTCGGGACGATCATGATGTTGCCGGGCTTGAGGTCGCGATGGACGATCCCCAGCTCGTGCGCGGCGCTGATCCCGCCGAGCGCCTGCTCGACGAGATCGCACGCGCGATGGGGCTCGATGCGTCGCAGGGTGTCCAGCTCGCTCGCGAGCGTTCGCCCGACGACGAGCTCCATCACGATGTACGAGACGCCCTCGTACTTGCCGAAGTCGTAGACCTGCACGATGGAGGGGTGAGTGAGGCGCGCGGTGGCGCTCGCCTCGCGCTCGAACCGCGCGAGGCTCGTCTCGTCCTCGGCCAACTCGGCGAGGAGCAGCTTGATCGCCACGGTGCGCCCGAGGCGCTCGTCGACGGCACGGAACACGGCGCCCATGCCGCCGCGCGCGATCACCGTCTCGAGAACATAGCGATCCGCGACTCTCGCGCCGGGCCCGAGCGCTTTCATGCGGGGTGAGGCTACCGCGCCGCGGCGCGCGGAGTCATGCATGATGGGTCGGTGTCGAATGACCTCGAGCGGCTCCGGCGAGAAGGCGATCGGGTGCTCGGCCCGCTCTTCCGCGACACGCCCTTCGAGAGCGTGAAGCTGAGCTGATCCCCTTTTGCGTCGCGCCGGGGTCGGGTAGCCTGCGCTCATGGCGAGCAAGCTTCCGAAGTCCACGTTCCTGGCCATCGCATCCGTGGCGTGGGCCGATGGCCGCATGAGCAAGGCCGAAGCGCAGGGCTTGGTCCACGCGGCCAAGACCCTCGGGCTCGAGGGCGCGGATCTGGCCGAGGTCGAGAAGGCCACCAAAGAGAAGGTGTCGATCGACGCGTTCGATCCCGCAGGGCTCACCGACTGGGAGAAGCTCGTGACGTACGGCCTCGCGAACTGGCTCTCGCGCCTCGACGGCGTGCAGCAGGGCGCGGAGCTCGACAGCCTGCGAGCGCTGCACGGCAAGCTCGTGGGCGGCGACGTGACGGACTACAAGCTGCGCAGCGCGGGCGCGATCGCGTTCGACGTGGCGATGCTCCCCGAGGGCCGCCGTCCGGATCGCTTCGACTTCACGGCGCTCGAGTCGCAGCTCGCCGAGCGTTTCCCGACCGTCAACCGCGCTCCCTAGCCGTCCGAGCGCGGTAGCCGTCAGAGCGCGGGCGCTGCCGCGTCGACGTCCACCACTTCCGGGGGTGCGATCACCGAGTGGACCTCGACGGGCGCCTCGCCCGTCAGCGCCTTGATCTGCGCGGCGATCGAGCAGTCGTTCGCGCCACCGGACGTCATGCTGGGCGGCGTGATCGGACGCGGCGCGTCGGGCGCCTCGGGAACCATCGAGCGAATGCTGACCGGCAAGAGCACGCCGTCGGCCTGGATGCGCGCGGCGAGCAGCTGCGTCTCGGACGCAATGTCCCAGAGGTAGACGTCCACCGGCGCGTCGCGTCGGTTGTCCCCTTGCTGCAGCAC
>JAYVCF010000073.1:0-12819 GCA_043750095.1 Deltaproteobacteria bacterium | reverse complement strand
CGCTCCCCAGAGCGAGGCGAGGAACCGGCCGCCAGTCGTACCGCGGCGCGACCGAAACGCGACGACGGCCGCGATCGACCCGACCACGAGCCCCGCGATCAGCGCGCGTCCGACCACGCCGCCCCAGACGACGAAGAACAGGTCCATCCGACTTCCACCCGAAGTCTGACATGCATGGCCGGGCGCGTTCGCACCGAGTGGTGCGTTACACTCTCCATCCATGCGCGCGACGATGTGGGTGCTGTTCCTCCTCCTGACGGCCTGCCATGCGGCCAACGGGCCCACGTGCGGCGCCGAGCGCTGCACCTGCAACGCGAGCGGATGCGCCTGTCCGGACGGCAGCTCGTGCGGCTGGAGCGCGGTCAGCGGATGCAGCGCCGTCTCGGGTGGCTGTCACCTCTCGTGCGCCACCAGCGCGTGCAACGGCAGCTGCGCGTCCACCTGCGAGGCGACCTGTACCGACGGCGCCACGTGCACGGTGATCGGCGCGAGCGGCGCGAACATGGTCTGCCGCGCGTCGAGCTGCACCTTCACCATCGGCACGGGCGGGAGCGCGGACTGCAGGCAGAGCGCGAGCTGCAACATCACGTGCGCGGGATCACCTTGCAGCGTGACCTGCGACGACACGTCCAGCTGCACGCTGCGATGCGGCACCGACGCGCCCACGACCGTGCACGGCGCGGCGACCTGTTCGATCTGAGCTCGCGCGCTATTGGAGCGTGATGACGTCGTCCGTCGGCGGCGCTTCTTCGCCGGGCGGGCTCTCGTCGGGCGCATCGCCCTCGCTCGGCGGATCGACCGGACGCGTGACGCGAATGCGCGGCGCGAGGCCGAAGTCCTCGCGCAGCTTGCGCTCGAGGCGAGTCAGGACGTGACGCTCGACGTAGGTCGGGAGCGTGGGGATCTGCACCGTGACGCGCACGCGCTCGACGCCGTGCTCGTCGGCGCTGCGCACCAGCTCGACGCTGCCGCCGTGCGTGTGACCGGCCGTGCCGGGGTAGTCGAACATCACGAAGCCCATCGCGTCGTCGCGATCGGTGATCGCGCAGCCGAGGTCGACGCGCAGAAGGCGAATGGTCGCTTGCCAGAGCTGATCGTAGCGGTACGTGTACTCGCTGCTGGCGCGCGCGGCGGCGGTGGCCGCGGGAGCGAGCACGAGCGCGAGGATCAACGGCGCGAGCCACGTACGCATGACCCGACCGTCCGCCCAGAGGATCTCGGGCGCAAGTTTTCTGCGCTCAGGCCGGCTCGGGCGCCGGTGCAGGCGCGGGCGAGACGTCGGCGCGCACGAGATCCGCGAAGCGCAGCCGCATCGCGTAGAGCGGCACGATCCCCGCGACGCAGAGCAGCGTGGCCTGCGTCGAGTAGAGCAAGAACACGTAGGTCGAGCCGGCGGTATCGACGATCGACTCGGCCAGGTAGAGCCGAAGACCGGTGAGCACGGCGAGCTGGAAATTGCCGAACATGCCCGGGCCGGCCGGAAGGAGAACGCCGATCGCGAGGATGCCCATCAGCGCGGCGGCGTGGCCGAACGTGAGATCGAGCCCGCACGCGCGCGCCAGGATCCACATGCCCGTGGCGTTGAGCCCCCAGTACACCAGTGACTCGCTGATGAATCCGAAGGCGAGGCGCGGGTGCGCGATCGAGCGCACGCCCTCGGCGATGCCCACGACCTTCTCGCTCAAGCGATCGGCGAGCGACTTCGAGACCAGCCCGAAGGTCCAACGCACGACCTTCTTGGCGAGCTCACGCTGCCAGAGAAAGAGCACCAGGCCGCAGAACGCGGCGCCGAAGGCCGTGACCGCGAGCCAGCCGTAGTACGGAAGGCTGCGCGCGATGGGATCGTCGGTGTGGAGCTGCGGAAGAAAGGCGAGGCCCCACACGACGCACAAGCTCGTCAACAACCCGTCGAACACGCGCTCCAGCGCGACGGTGCCGAAGCCGACCGAGAGCGGGATGCCGAGCCGCATCTTCGAGACCGCCGGCCGCGCGAGCTCACCGACGCGGAGCGGCAGCACGAAGATCGCGAAGAAGCCGACCCAGTTGATCAACACGCCCTGCCAGAACGGAACGTCCGCCTTCACCGGCGCCACGAGGAAGCGCCAGCGCGTCGCCCTCACGAAGTGCATGGAGAGCAGCACCAGCGCGTAGACGCCCAGCAGCTGCCCATCGACACGCCGCAGATCGTCGAGCGTGGGGATCAGCGGCACGCCGCCGCGCGCGATCAGCCACGCGAAGATGCCGCCGAGCCCGAGCGAGAGCGCGAGGCGCGGCAGCAGCCGACGGAGGGCGCTCTCTTCGGGACGGGTCTCTTCGGGACTGAGGGGGCCGCTCGCCATGCTGCTCGACAAAAGCTCGTGGAAAAAAGCGTCCAGCGATAGCAGCGCGCGCCCGTCAGCGCACGTGGCGGGCGACCAGGTCGACCACACGAGGGTCGAAGAGGGCCTCGTTGTGGCCGAGATCGTCGTAGCGATGGACCGTCGCCCCCTCGAGGGCGCCCGCGCTGTCGGGTGGCGAGATCATGCGATCGCGCCCGGCCACCACCGCGACGTGCGTGACCCGGTCCGCGCGGGAGCGCCCTTCCCGCAGCCGCTCGAGCATCGTGCTGTTCGGGCGAAGCGCGGCGCCGAGCGAGCCAGGAGCGAAGCGCGCCCTGTCGGTCCCGGCGTGCGGGCTCGCGATGGTGATGAGGCGATCGACCGGGCCGCCCTGATCGACCGACCCGCCGAGCTCCTGCAGGTACCAGCGCGCGAGCAGGCCACCCAGCGAGTGGCCCACGATCGTGACGGGCCTGCCGTGCGACGCGAGCTTGGACAGCGCGGCGACGCGGCCTGCGATGTGCTCGAACGACTCGAGCGGGCCGTACGTCAGGCCGACGGTCTCGACGCCGGCGACCGACTCGACGTGGACGCGCATGGGGTCGAACACGGGACCCGCGGCCATGAAGCCGTGGATGAACAGCACCGCGCGGTCGGCCGAGGCGAGCGCGGCGGTGCGCTTGGGAAAGGCCATCAGCCGACCCTGGCGAACGACGGCACCGATCTCGCGTCCGAGCTCAGTCGATCTCCGAAGCCACGAAGAAGCCGCCAACGTCGCCACCACTTCCCTGGTCTCTCTCGAGTGTAGCTTCAGCCGAAGCGTGGCGCCCAGCGCTCGGCCTGATACCAGCGCAGCACCTGCCGCCAACCCTCTTGAAACCGGGGGAAACGTGGTGCCCACCCGAGCGCGCGCAGCTTGCCCGCGTCGACCACGAGGTCGTCGTAGAGCAGCGTCAGCGCCTCGCGATCCACGCGCGCGCGCAGCGCCGGCTTCAGTCCGTGACGCAGCACCACGAGCCGCCATGCGGCGAGGATCGCGCTGTCGAGCCCGTGGTAGGCGCCCGGCGACTGAAAGAACTGACCCAGTCGATCGAGGATCGGCCGTGGCAGCTCGCCCGCGGGAACGGTGGGCAGGCCGTACGCGCGAAACGTCTCGGCGACGCGGTCGCCCAGGCTGAGCGGGTCTTCGTCCGACACGTTGAAGATCGCGTCGTGCGCCTCGGGCTTCTTCAGCACGAACACCAGCGCGCGCGCCACGTCCTCGGCGTGGACGAAGGTCTGCACCGGGCCGCCCGCCGTGCGCGGCAGCACCGGTGTGATCAGCCGAATCGCCGGGCCGGGCACCAGCAGCGCGGCGGCGAAGTGCCGACCGCGTCGTCCATAGAGCGGCGCCGCGCGAACGATGGTCCAGGGCGGGCCCTTGCCGCGCCGCTCTTCGAGCACGAGCTCGGCGTCTCGCTTGCTGCGGGCGTGCGGGCCGCGCGGCAGGATGCGCGCGTCCTCGAGCAGCGGGCCCTTCTGTCCGACGCCGTAGACCATCGCGGTCGAGACGTGCAGAAAGCGCTTGCCGCCCGCCTTCGCGAGCGCGTCGTAGAGCGTGCCGACGGCCGCGGTGTTCACGGCCGCGAGCGTCTCGTAGGGCGTACCCACGTCGAGCATGGCGGCGGTGTGGATGACGTGATCGACGCCCTTGACCACGCGCTCGACGAACGCCGCGTCCCGCAGATCACCGGCGCGGATCTCGCCGCGCACGGGCGTCTGGACGCCCTTGATGGTCACGTCGCTCGCGATGACGCGGAAGCCCGCCGCCTCGGCGAGACCGACCACATAGTTTCCGACGGTGCCGGCTGCGCCGGTCACGAGCACCGTTTCCATCGAGCCCGCCACGCTGGTCATGTACCACCGGCGAGTGGCCGCTGGGTATTTCTCGATGCGACCCGCGTCAGGCGCGGCGGAGGAACGTGCCGAGCATCTGGTGGCCGTCGGCCGTCAGGAACGACTCCGGATGGAATTGCACGCCTTCTACCTCGAGTCCGCGGTGACGCAGGCCCATCAGCTCGCCGCAGTCGGTCCACGCGGTGCGCCGCAGCACGTCCGGCAGCGAGTCCGGATCGAGCACCAGCGAATGGTAGCGGGCCGCGACGGTGGGCGAAGCGAGCCCGCTGAAGAGGCCCTCCCCGTCGTGGCGGATCTCGGAGGTGCGTCCATGCATCAGGCGGGGCGCAGGCACGACGCGCGCGCCGAACGCGACCCCGATCGCCTGATGGCCGAGGCAGACGCCGAGGATCGGTACGCGCCCCGCGAAGCGCCGGACCGCCTCGATCGTGATCCCTGCGTCCTCGGGTCGGCCCGGCCCAGGAGAGAGGAGCAGCGCGTCGGGCGCGAGCTGCTCGGCGGCATGGAGATCGATCACGTCGTTGCGACGCACGATGACGTCCGCACCGAGCTCGAGCAGGTACGAGACGAGGTTGAAGGTGAACGAGTCGTAGTTGTCGATGACGAGGACGCGCGGGCTCACCGTGGCGGCTCGACGCGATGATGATCCTCGAGGTCACCGGGCAGCTCGGGCTCGTGCGGTCCGCGAAGATCGGGCGGCGCGGGCGGCTCCGTCAGATCCTCGCGCCCGTCGACCGGATCGGCGCCGTGCGGATCGGGCTCGGCGGGCGGCGACACGGTGTCGTCTCCGTCGCCGCTCGCGGGCGGCTCGAGCGCTGGAAGTCCCTCGAGCACGCCCGAGTGGTCGGTCGGCCCAGCCCCGGGATCGAGCGGGCGGATGGCGGAGAGCTCCACGTGGAACGCGGCGATCGCGCGCTCGGCCTCACCGGCCTCGTGCAGCGCATCGAGGAGCACTTCGTCGTCGTGGCCGATCCCGCGCGCGAGCGCGTCGCGCCAGTGCTCCAGCGAGCGACGCCGCGCGTTCAGCAAGCGGATCGCACGCGTGCGCAGCGTGTTTCCGTTCGACGTGCTGAGCTCGAGCGCCTGGATCGCCTCGATGTGCCTTCGCACGGCGGGGATCGCGGCGTCGTCGAGGAGGTCGGCGGCGATCACGGGCCGCTGCCGCGCGACGGCGTCGTCCACCTCGTCGAGCACGAGCTGCGCGGGGTCCTCCGTCAGCGCGCCCTGCAAGCGCGCCACGTCCTCGCGCTCGCTCAGCGGCGCGCGCGGCGGCGTGGGGTCGCACTCGCACGACGCGAGCAACACCGTGAGGCACGCGGCTGCCCGGACGACGTTCACCCGCTCACCTTTCCCGGATAGCCGCGCGTTCGGAAGAAGCGCTCGACGCGCAGGTTGATCACCTCGGGGTACTCGACGGCGAGGTAGTGCGTCCCGCCCGGCACGACCAGCAGCTCGGCGCCCTTGACCGCCTTCACGAGGCTCTCGGCGCCCGAGCGCGGCGTCATCAGATCGTTGGCGCCCGCGATCATCAGGAGCGGCACGTCGATCAGCGGCAGCACGTCGTGCGCGTCGTGCGCGCCGAGCTGCTCCAGCGTGTGCGCGTAGATCGCCATGTCGAGCCCCACGAACGAGCCCGCGATCTCCTTGAAGAGCTCCTCGTCGAGCGTGCGACCCGCGACGCCCAGCGCCTTGGCGAGGCGCGCCGTGTGCTCCCAGCCGACCATCTTCGCGGTGACCGCCGACACGAGCCCGGGCGCCTTGCGTGCGGCCTGCAAGATCGAGGGCGCGAACTGCCCGAGCCGCGGCGAGTCGCCGATCGTGCGGAACGGTGAGCCCGCGACTCCGTTGATCAACACGATCGCCGCGATGCGATCGGGCGCGCGCCGAAAGATCTCGAGCGCGACCTGCACGCCCATCGACCAGCCGAAGATCGCGGTGCGCTCGATCTTCTCCTTGTCGAGGATCATCAGCGCATCGCGCGCCTGCGCCGGTACGTCGAGCGCGCTGCGATCGGGCGGCGCCTTGCTGCCGTAGAGGCCGCGGTAGTCCCAGGACACGAAGCTGTAGCGGTCCTGGAAGAAGCGCAGCTGGTGCTTCCACGCGCGCCAGCTACCTCCGAGCCCGTTGGCCAGCAGGATGGGCGGCCCGCTCCCGAGCACGTGGTACGCGAGGTCGGTCTCGTCGAACGAAGTGATGCGCCGTTCTTCGACGCGGATGTCCGGAGCTGCCTGTGCCGTCATGCGGGCGCGACTGTACCGAAGGTGCCGACGCGGAGCACGCTCACCAAGCCGCGGCGGGCCCGAGGTCGTGCACCTCGGCGAAGCCGTTCTTGCGCAGCGTCGACGCCGCGCTCGACGAGCGGACGCCCGACGCGCAGTAGACGACGACCGGCCGTGCGCGATCGAGCTCCCCGAGGCGCGCACCGAGGCTCTGAACCGGGATGTTCGTGGCGCCGGGGATCGCGCCACCACGGAACTCGGCCTCGCTGCGCACATCGAGGAGGAGCGCGCCGGCCGCGACCTTCTCGCGCGCGACCTTGCCGCTGATGCGGCGGCTGGCGGCGAACACGAAGCGAGCGATGAAGGCGACGAAGAAGGTCGTCGCGATCCAGAACGGTAGGTCACGCATCACGGCACTGCGTAGCAGGAAGCGTTGGTCGGGTCCGCGGGCTCGCTGCGTGTCGCGCTGCGACGTTTCGCGTCGCCCGCCCGCCGTCTTGGGCGGAAGCTGCCCTGAGAACGGGCCCTCGGCGTTGGTTCCCCTCTTGCTGCATCGGCGCTGGAGGCGCCTTGAATCACCATCTCGTCGGTACCGTTTCGTGAGCCCGTCGTCGCTTTCGCCCCCATCCCTCACGCCCGGGGTGGTCGCGGGTCCGGATCGCGGTGCAGCTGCGATCGAGGCGCGACCGGAGGACCTCGTACTCAGAGGCGCGCTCGTGCCGCCGCCGGCGGCGGGAATCTTGGGCGAGCCCGAGTTCGTGCGGGCTCGCGTGGCGGCCAACGCCGCCCAGGTCGACCTCGGGCGCTGGCTGATGGACGAGATGGGCTTGTCGCGTCTGGATGCCGAACGCACGCTCGCGACGAACTACGGCTGTCCTTTCTTGCGACTCGACGAGCAGCGCGAGGTCCCCGCCGTGCTCCGGGCCGTCCTTCACGAGTCCTTTCTGCGACGCGCGTGCGCCGTCCCCGTGGAGATTCGTGGGACGGACCTCGACCTCGTCATGGAGGACCCGACCGATCTGGTCGTCATCGATCATCTCCGGTCGTTCGTCCCGGGTGGCAAGGCGGTGGTTCACGTCGGCATGCGCGACGAGATCCTCGCGTGCGTCGATCGCTCCTACAATGGCCACTCGCAGCTCGACTCGATCATGCTCGAGCTCGAGCTCGACCACGAAGGCAGCAGCGCCGATGCCGACGCCGCGTCCGAGGTCGGCGAGGCCGACGGCGCTGTGGTCAAGCTCGCGAACCAGCTCATCCTGGACGGCCTGCGACGGGGCGCCTCCGACATCCACGTCGAGCCCAACGGTCCACGGAGACCCGCGCGGGGTCGCCTGCGCATCGACGGCGACTGCGTCGAGTACGAGGACGTGCCTTCGCGGTTCCGCGGCGCGCTCGTCGCCCGACTGAAGATCATGGCGCGTCTCGACATCGCCGAGCGCCGCAAGCCCCAGGACGGAAAGATCCGGTTCAAGCTGGGTGAGCGCGAGATCGAGCTGCGCGTGGCCACGTATCCGACCGCCTCCGGCGACGAGGATGTCGTCATGCGCTTGTTGCCGGACGGCAAGCCGCTGCCTCTGGCCAAGCTGCACTTCAGCGCTCGAAACCTGGCCGCGATGCAGGAGCTCATCCGCCTCCCCTACGGCCTGGTGCTCTGCGTGGGGCCGACCGGATCGGGCAAGACGACGACGCTCCACAGCGCCTTGAGCGAGATCAACCACGTCGACCTCAAGATCTGCACGGTCGAGGATCCCGTCGAGATCACCCAGCCGGGCCTGCGGCAGGTGCAGGTGTTTCCGCGCATCGGGCTGACGTTCGAGGTGATGCTGCGCTCGCTCCTGCGGGCCGACCCCGACGTGATCATGATCGGCGAGATGCGCGATACGGAGACCGCGAAGATCGCGATCGAGGCGTCGCTGACGGGCCACCTCGTACTCTCGACGCTCCACACCAACTCGGCCCCGGAGACGATCACGCGCTTGATCGACATGGGCGTCGATTCGTTCACGTTCGCCGACTCCTTGATGGGTGTGATGGCGCAGCGACTGGCGCTGTCGTTGTGCCCGGAGTGCCGCGAGCGCTGTCCGAGGGACGGCGAAGACCAGAATCGCCTCGAGCAGGTGCTCACCGAGATGGGCGCGAGCGCGGCGCCCTCCGAGCCACCGTGGCGTGGCCGCGGTTGCGAGCACTGCGCCGGCACGGGCTACCGCGGCCGCACGGCCCTGCACGAACTGCTCGTGGTCGATGACGACATGCGCCACGCGATCGGTCGGCATGCACCGATCGCCGAGCTCCGAAAGATGGCGGCCGCGAGCGGCATGCGGACCTTGCTCGAAGACGGCATCGACAAGGTCCGCGCCGGGCTCACCGACCTGCGACAGGTGCTCGCCGTGTGCAGCCGCTGAGCGCTCGCTCAGGACTGCCGGCCCAGGTCGCGCTCACTCCGCCGGCAGCTCGCGGCAGTCGCCGAAGATCTCGACGGTGCCCGCCCGCTGCGGCTCCAGGATCTGGAACACGACGCGGCGATTGTGCTGACGACCCGCGGTCGTCACGTTGGTCTCGATCGGATGCTGCTCGCCGCAACCGAACGCCCTGAGGCGCGCGGACGCGATGCCGTGCGCGATCAGCCAGCGCACGACGGTCCGCGCGCGGCGAGCGCTCAGGTCCAGGTTGTGCTCGTCGGTGTGCCGATCGTCGGTGTGCCCTTCGACACGGATCAGCGTGAACATCTCGTTGACCGCGAGGACGCCGCGCACCTCTTCGAGGATCTGCTCGGCCGCGGGCACGAGCACGTCGCGGTCGACCTCGAACTCGATGCGCTGAAGGATGCGGAGCTCGCCCGAGTCGACGTCGAGCCGCACGGACTGCGGGCAGCCGCCCTCGCTCACCGGGCCGGGCTCGTTCGGACAGCGGTCCTCCGGATCGAGGATCGTGTCGACGTCGTTGTCCGGGTCGGGGCAGCCGTCCTCGTCGCGGAACTGATCGCGATCCTCGGGCTCGAGCGGGCACTGGTCCTCCGCGTCCAGGATCCCGTCCGCATCGTTGTCGGGATCCGGACAGCCGTCCGCGTCCTCGAAGGTGTCGATGTCCTCGGGCACCATCACGCACGCGTCGTTCACGTCGAGCACGCCGTCGGCGTCGTTGTCGGGGTCGGGGCAGCCGTCGGTGTCCTCGAAGTCGTCGACGTCCTCGGGCGCGTCCGGGCAGCCGTCGACGTCGTCGATGAAGCCGTCGTGGTCGCGATCGCTCGGCGGCGGCGGAGGGGGCGGCGGCGGTGGCGGTGTGCGGATGGGGCCGTCGTCCCAGCCGATGGTCAGCACGCCGCGGAAGTCGGGCGTGCCGTAGCCGCGCGTGAACCCGGTGCCGACCGCGCCACCGAGCCAGAGGCCCTGCACGATCTGGCCGCGTGCGCCGAGCAGGCCCTCGAAGGGCGTCGACTCGCGCGCGCGCGCGGTGCCGAATTGATCGAACCCCGACGAGCCCCACGCCTCGACGTAAAGAAGAAGGACGTCCTCGACGGCCTCGAGGGTGACGCCGAGGCCCCACGTGAGTTCGTGGCCGGCGCTGAGCGTCGCGACCTGCGCGGGCGAGGACGCGCGCACACGCACGCCGAGGTTCGTGGTGATGCGGAGCCGATCGATGGGGCGGAGCTCGAAGAGCACGTTCGGGTGGAACGTCGCGCCATCTTCGCCCGAGTACGTGGGCCCCGCGCTCGCCGCGCGCGCCGTCGGGAGCGTGACCGCGAGCTGCAGGCCGAGCGCCGCGACGTCGTTCGGCTCGCCGAAGATGCGCACGCGCGCGCCGAGGATCGCGTCCCCGATGCCGGCGCCACCGCCCGGGCGCAGGCCGAAGCGCGACGTTCCTTGCTGCACGACGTCGATGGGCAGGCCCGCGAAGATCACCAGCCGCTCGAAGAGGCCGAGCGAGAGCCCGACGTGCGCCACGAGCTGGTGCTCGACGAGCGAGGCCTGCTCGGTCGCAGCGCTGCCGAGCGTGCGCTCGGCCACGAGCGGGTTGAGCGCGTAGTCGAGATCGACGCGCGCACCGAAGCGCATGTGGCCGCGATCATCGGGACGGCTCAGCACGAACCCGTCCGACACCGTGGGCGCAGGGCGATACTGATCGAGCCGCACGGAGCCGCTCTGCGCCGTCGCGAGCCCTGGCACGAGGAACGCCGCGACGACGATCGCGACCGAGACGTGGAGGCGGCTCACGAGCGCCTCCCGTCCGCGCGCTGCAAGCGGCGTCGGCGTCGGATCTCGAGACCGAGCATCGCGAGAGCACCGAGGGCGAGCGCGCCGTGGTCACCGTGCGCGCCGACCGCGCTGCATCCGCACGCTCCGCCCGCGATGCCCGCGCCCGTGGGACCGGCGTCTGGCGGCGTCGCGTCCATGCCGGCATCTCTGCCCGCATCGTGGCCAGCATCGGCGCTCGCGTCGTTGCCCGCGTC
Source organism: Deltaproteobacteria bacterium (assembly GCA_043750095.1). GTDB lineage: Bacteria > Myxococcota_A > Polyangia > Polyangiales > Sandaracinaceae > JBBSAT01. The sequence continues at coordinate 1,939 of JAYVCF010000073.1, read as the reverse complement.
GTGACCGGCATCCGTGCCCGAATCACGGCCGGCGTCGTTGCCCGCGTCGTTGCCCGCGTCGGGCCGCCCCGCGTCCATCCCCGCGTCGGGCAGCTCCACCCTGCACGTCGCCGAGCATCCGTCGCCCGCGTTCGTGTTGCCGTCGTCGCACGTCTCGCCCGCGGTCGCGTTCAAGGTGCCGTCGCCGCACACCGCGGCCGTGCAGTTGGCGTCGCAGGTCGCGCTCTCGCCCGCGTCGTCGCACGTCTCGCCTGGCGCGGCCACGACACCGTCGCCGCAGCGGCTCGCGCAGATCGAGCTCCCGCTGCACGTCGCGGCCGGGATCCCGCACACCATGTCGAGCGCATCCTGCGCGCAGCCCGAGCGCGTCTGGAACGAGCGCGCGATCGTGCCCGGCGGACAGTCCACCGACTGCATGCCGCCCGCGCCCACGCCGCCGCCGCCGCTGATCACGAGCGTCATCGCGGCGCCGAAAGGGCGGCCCTGCACGTCCATCTGTCGGCACACGATCGACGCGGAGTCGAAGAGCGTCGGCGAGCCGCCCAAGACCGACTCGGTCCCACGCAGCCCGGTGATCGCCCAGCCGCTCGGACACGTCACGTCCGGCGACGCCGTCGACGGATCCCAGCCACCGCAGCCTGTGCCGCCGGACATCGCGGTGGTGGTGCGCGTCGTGGTGACGACGCCGGTCGCCGACACGGTGACCGAGCCGCAGATCGCGCGCGTCCGCACGGCCTCGCCGCGCGAGTTGCTCCAGTCGAAGCCCAGGCCGATGAGCACGTCGTTGCCGGTGCAGCCCAAGGGCGGCGAGACGCCACCGCCCGTGCCGCCCAGGCGGCCGGCGAGCATGTCCCCCGAGTACGAGATGACCGGCATCGTGCAGCTGCACGTGTAGCCGCGCTCGGCTCTGCAGATCGAGGAGCAGCCGTCGCCGTTGCTCGTGTTGCCGTCGTCGCAGCTCTCGCCGGGATTGATGGTGCCGTCGCCGCAGAGCATCGAGCAGCGACTGACGACGTTGAGGGGATCGACGATGCAGGTCCAGCCCGGCTCGATCGTGCACGTCGCGCTGCAGCCGTCTCCGCTCGTGGTGTTGTTGTCGTCGCAGGCCTCGGCCGAGACCTTCACTCCGTCGCCGCACGTCGAGGTGCACGCGGCCCCGGCGGTCGTGCACATCCAGCCGACCTCGACGAGGCCGCAGTCGGCCGAGCAGCCGTCGCCTCCGACCTGGTTGCCGTCGTCACACGCCTCCGTCGCCTCGCGCGTGCCGTTGCCGCAGGTGTCGCGGCGACAGACGCTCTCCGGGATCGCGGCGCGATCGACCAAGGGCCCCGCGAAGCTGGGATCGCTCCCGCTGAAGCGGATGCGCGTGCTGCCGCTCGCCGCCGTGAACGTGAACGCGAGGTCGCGGTACGCGCCGCCCGGCGCCTGCGGGCCACCCGGTAGATCGTACGTGGTCGTCGCGAAGGGCGCCGTCGGGGTCGCGGTGTCGGCGGCCGAGATGGTGAGCAGCTTGCTGCACACGCGATCGCAGGGCTGGCCGGAGACGTCGATGCAGTTCGCGCTCCCGCGCAGCGTCATCGTGTACGTGCGGCCCGGCATCGTCACGACGTCCTGATAGATCTCGCCGCGCGAGCTGCCGTTCATGTCCACGGCCAAGAGGAGATCGTCGGCGGGAAGGCAGCCGGACCCGATCTGATCGATCGTGCCGGCGGCGAGCACCCAGCCCGTCGTCGAGCCCGAGGTGATCGGCGCCTCGAAGGACGGGTCCACGAGCGCGATCGAGGTCTGCCTGCGGCACATGTTGCCGGCCTCGACCGTGCACGTCGCGCTGCAGCCGTCGCCGGCGACGGTGTTGCCGTCGTCGCACACGTCGGTGCCGTCGACGACTCCGTTGCCGCACTGCGCACGCGCGACCGAGCTCGCCAGCGTGATCGACAGC
>JAYVCF010000072.1:0-15537 GCA_043750095.1 Deltaproteobacteria bacterium | reverse complement strand
ACGACGGCTTCCACCACGCGATCGCGCACTACGACTTCCGGATGCCGCACGAGCCGGGCGGGACCGACCACATGGACGGCGTCATCCAGCGCTGGGTCGCCGGTGACGTGGGCTACTTCCCGCACGTCGCGTCGCACATGGAGCTCGATCACGCGACGGGACTGCTCTACGTCGCGGACACCCGCAACGCGCGAGTCGTCGTGCTCGACACCACGACAGGGGTCGTCGGCAGCATGATCGGCCCCGACTACGACGGGGGGCCGATGATGGCGATGGACTCGGCGCCGCTCACGATCCTGATCGACGGCGCGATTGCCGGGCTCGATGAGCCGTCGGGGCTCGCGCTCCGCGGCGGGGTCCTCTACATCACCGACCACGCGCGCGACACGATCCATGCGTACGACCTGAGGGGCAACGAGATCGACTGGATCGATCTCTCGAGCGCGCTCTCGCCGGCCTCGATCGGCGGCATCGAGCTCGACGTCGAGGGTCGGATCTACGTGACCGACACGACGCAGGGCCGGATCGTGCGCGTCGCTCCGCGAATGTGATCGCGGCTGCGCGCAAGCGACGCACGGACAGAAGGGCAGCTGACCCGACGGTCACGAGTGTGGCAGCCGCGGTCACATCGCGCGGCCACCGTCTTGCTACCTGATCGCCTGACAGGCACATCAGGCGAGACCGAAAGAGAGACGAACATGGATCTGCGAAGCAAGTTGTTCCTGGCCGCTGCGGCGGCGCTTGGCGTGAGCGTGACCGCGTGCGGCGGTGGCTCGCATGCAGCGGAGCCGACGACGACGACCGGCTCCACGACCAGCGGGTCGACCGCGACGACGGGCGAGTCATCCTGTGGCGCGGGTCACGGATCGGGCTCGTGCGGCGCCGACGAAGGATCCGGGAGTGCGCAGCACGGGGACGCCGGCATGGACATGCCCATGGGAACGACGACCTCGACCACTCCGCACTGATCGATCCTCAGCGCACGAAGCGGACTGCGGAGCCCTCGACGTGGAGCGAGCCCTCGCCGCTGCCGTGCTCGAAGCGAACACCGACCACGAGGTCGGCGTGTAGCGCCGCGGCCTGTCGCTGGAGCTCGGCGAGGCCCTGCGCCTCGTCACCCATCGGCGCTTCGACCTCGAGCTCCGAGATCACGCGGTACTCGCGCCCGCCGATGAGATCACGGAAGCGAACGGCTTCGCCCGAGAGATGAAGCGCCATCGGGTCGGCCTCGGCGGCGGACTCGTCGGTGGCGCCATCCGAGTCTTCTTCTTCGCCGTGCTCGTGGTGGTGCTCACCGCCGTGATGGAACTCCACGTAGAGGACCGCGTCCGCGCCCATCTGCGCAGCGCGCTCACGCAAGCGACCGAGCGCTTGATCTTCTTCGCCCATTCGTCCGTGCACATCGACCAGGCCGAGCACCTCGGACGGACGATCCGCGCTTCCTTGCAGGACCAGGACGTGGCTCGGATCCACGGGCGGCGCCGCGGGCGGCGATGGCGGCTGTTCGATGACGACGGGAGGTGGCGACGACATGCGCGCCATGGTCGAGCGCCCCGGCCCATACCCGTATCTCGAGCAACCGCCCATCACGAGCGCGACGACGATGGCTCCGAGCTGAACGACTCGATGACTCCTCGACATGACTCTCTCCCTCGAAGCGAGCTCAGCTCGCGGTGCGCAACGTGACGAATCGAACGGCGAGCCCCGACAGATGTGTCGGGCCGCCCTCACCGTGGTGGAACTGCACGCCGATGACGGCGTCGGCGCCCATCTGGGCTGCGCGCTCGCGCACCATGCGCAGCGCGGTCGCTTCGTCGCCGACGGCCTCGTGGACGTCGACGACCCCGACGACTTCGGCCATCTGCGGCATGTCGGTGCCTTGGAGAACGACGACGTGGTCTGCGCGCGTGCTGGTCGTCGGCGCGACGGGTGCCGTCACCGTCATCGTCGCGGGTGTCGTCGACGGTGCGGTCGGGCTCGCGAAGTCGCCGCACGTCAGCGTCGCCTCATCGCTGAGGACCACCGCGCCGGTCGCGCGCTCGATCACGTCGTACTGGATCGTCATCGACGCCCGCGCTCGCGTGTGAAGCGACCAGTTCGACGCCGCAGTCTCCACGCGCACCGACGTGTCCCGCGGACGCACCTCGTACCGATCCGGAGCGAGGTACACGACGCCCCCGTGCTCGAGATCGTCGATGTAGGGGCGCACGCCCACCGAGCAATCCAGCGCCGCGCCGCCCGTCATCGCGGCACCACCCGAGGAGTCGCCGAGCCGCACCACCGTCGCGAACATGCGGATCGCGAGGGGTCGGGGCACCGGACCGTCGTGCGCGAAGAGACTCGTGCGCGAGGTGAGCGTCAGATCGGTCGCGTTCGTGGTGGGATCGCACGCGCCGACGGCGAACGCGCGTGTGCCCGCGTCGTCGAACGTGAGCGCGTAGTGTCCGCACGGCGCGCTATGGCCGCCCTCGTCGAACACGACGACACGCACTGCCCTGCCCTGCGCCGCGGTGTCGGCCTCGAGTGCCGCCACCGTCTCCGGCCATCCACCATGCTCGAGCGTCGCGATGCGGAGCGCGCTGTCCTGCGCCGCGGCGCGCGCAGCAAGCCCGTGCATCGCGACGAGCACGACGAACGAAGAGCACAGAACGCGCGAGCGCGACATGGATCGATCCCCGTGCGAGCGACCTCGCCTGGCGTCCCATCGCCGCGCGTCGTCTCAGCTCGCTTGTTGGGAAGGAGCAGTGCATGCGACATGCCGGTCGCGTGGCGCCTGTTTCACGACGAATACGAGCACCGTCGCGGCGAGACGACTCGCGTCCGGTCGATTCGCCCCGCCACGCTCTAGCTCGACCTACGCAGCTCTCGACACGCGATCTCGGCGGGTCCGTCAGACGTGTACGTCGATCGAGCCACCACGTCAGACCTCGTTCGTGGGTACCCTTTCCGCATGGCATTCGACCACGGCAGTCGCTCGCGGCTCGGTCCGCGCGACGTGGGCCGCTTCGCGACGGACTCGCTCTTCGATCGCGTGGGACGGGTCGTGTGCGAGGCGCACTGTCTTCCGCGCAAAGAGCTCTACGAGGCGTGGGAGGTCGCTCGCCGAGCGCGACGGAGGTTCCGAGGCGGTCGCGTGCTCGATCTCGCGTGCGGGCACGGGCTCCTCGCGCACCTTCTTCTCTTGCTCGACGATGGCTCGCCGAAGGCGATCGCGATCGACGTCGAGCTCCCCGCGAGCGCTGCGAAGCTGCACGAAGCGCTCTGCGCACACTGGCCACGCCTCGTGGGTCGTGTCGAGCTGCGCGTCGCGCGATTGGAAGACGTCGTCGTCGAGCCGGGTGATCTGATCGTCTCTGCCCACGCATGCGGAGCGCTCACCGATCGCGTTCTCGATCTCGTGATCGCGGGAAGCGCGCGCGTCGCAGTGCTGCCGTGCTGCCACGACGAGACGACCTGCGACGTCGGCAGCCTGCGGGGCTGGCTCGACGTTCCGACCGCGATCGATGCGACACGCGTCGCGCGCCTGCGCGCGAGCGGACACCGGGTGCACACCCAGACGATTCCCGCGGCGATCACGCCGAAGAATCGACTGCTCCTCGCCGAGCCCGCGCAACAGCCCAGGAGCACGGAGATGCGGGTCGCCAGCTCGCCGTAACCGGCCCCGCTAGGCACGGCGATCAGCGAGCAGGCGGGCACGCTGCGATGCGCGCGCGCACCTCGTGTACGTGGCTGCCGGTCGGCGCAGCAGCGACGTAACGACGCCCGAAGCCGCAGCGCTCGGCATCGAGGTCGCCGAGCAACGCCAGCCAGCCGAGCGCCTCGACGGAGGGCGGCTGCGCAGCGAGCGCGGTACGAAGGTGCGCCTCGGGATCGCGATTCATCTCCGCATCGAGGTGCGCGAGGATCAGCGTGGCTTCGGACGACGTCGGATCCAGCTCCAGCGCGTGACGCGCGAGCGACTCTGCGCGCGGCCGCTGCGCGTCGTGAACGGCGACCCAGCCTTGCGCGATGGCGAGGAGGGCTTCGTCGGATGGCGTGAACGGCGTGCTGTTCTCCGTGGCGTCGTCGCGCAAGAGCTCGATCGCTTGCTCGAGCGGACGATCGCGGCCGAGGTGCCCCATCGCGACCAGGCGCCAGAGCTGGGCGACACGGCGCGGCTCGACCGAGCCCTGCGAGCCCTGGAATTCCACCATCGCGTCGCTCCAGCGCTCGGCCTGGAAGTAGAGGCGAGCGAGCGCGAGGTGCAGATCGCCGTCGCGACGCGCGGTGCGGATGGCCGCCAGCACGGCACGCGCGCCACCCTGCCCCGCCTGCGTCCCGACGAGGATGCGTGCGCGAAGGTGCTCGATGTCGAGCGACGCGAGATGGATGGCATCGACGTGCGCGAGCGTCGCGGCCGCGGTCGTGAAGTCGCTCGCGCCCACGTCGAGCGTGAGCAGCGGAAGGAGCGCGGTCGCATCGGTCGCGTCCAGCTCCACCGAACGCGCCAGCGCGGTGCGCGCCTCGGCGTCGTGCCCGAGCGCGCGCTGCGCGAGCCCGAGATCACGGTGCAGCGTCGCGTCGTTCGCCGAGTGCGTGATGGCCGACGTGAGCGACGCCACCGCGGGCGCATAGTGCTGCGCGGCGAGGTGAACGCGTCCTCGCGCGGCGAGGAGCGACACTTCGTCTGCGTGCACCGCGAGCGCGGCCTCCACCACCGTGAGCGCGCGATCCGCTTGTCCCGCCGACGAGAGCGAGAGCGCGGCCGCGGACGCGACACGGGGCCAGGTCGCACCCGCGCCGAGTCGCGGCTCGATCGCGGCCACGGCGTCGATCCCATGACCCGAGCGCGCCTCGAGCAGCGCGAGATCGCTCGCCGCCACCACGCCGATCCATGCCTCAGCCGATGCACGCGCATAGGCAGCGCGTGCCGAATCGAGCAAGCCGCGGGCGCTCGCGATGCGTCCTTCGATCCAGGCGCGGCGAGCCCCGTCGGGCGCGTTGGCGAGCGCCGTGGCCGCCGCGTTCGGATCGTTACGGGCCAGCGCGGCCAGCGCATGCACTCGCGCGCGCTCGCCAGCGTCGGCGGTCAGGTCCGCCGGGAGCGCCGCGACGATGGTCTGCGATTCCGCGCTGGCGTCGATGAGCAACCAGCCCTCGGCGACCATCATGCGCGAGAGCTCGTCGATCGACGCGGCGCTCGCGGCCTCGGTGAGCGAGGCGCGCGCCGCCGCCGTGTCGCCCTCGATCGCCGCGGCCTGCCCGATCACGAGCGCCGCGCGCGCGTGCTCGAACGGCGTCGCATCGCTCGCGGCGAGCACGGCCTCGGCCTCGCGACGCGCGTCGGTCGTCGCGCCACCACGCCACACCACGGCCAGCGCTCGCGCAGCGTGCAGCGAGGTCGCGTCGTCGTCTTCACCCGCGGCAGGTGCCTCCACGTTCGCGCGCGCGCTGATCTCGACGAGCAGCGCACGATGGCGTGGTGAGTCCGGCATCGCGGCGACCGCGGCCTGCGCCATCGCGAGGGCTTGATCCAAGCTGCCCACGGCCGCCGCGACGAGCGCTCGAGCACGCGCCGACTCCGCCGCCCGTGGGCCCGAAGGCTGCAGTGGCGTGACCTCCCGCAGAGCGGTCTGTGCGTCACCGGCCGCGAGCGCGAGGTACGCCATCGCGATGCGGTGATCGCTCGCGCCGTCGTCGGTCGCATCGTGTCCCGCGAGCAGCGCTTCGGCGCGCTCGCGATGTCCCGGCTCGCCTTCGAGCTCGGCCATCGCGTGAAGGCGCGCGGCGAGCGCAGTGTCTCCGGCGCTCGTCTCGCCTTCGAGACGTGCGAGCGCGTCGCCGATCGCCGGGAGGCGCCCCGTTCGCTCGGCCTCGTACCGCGCCGACGAGATCGCGCTGCGGTGCCACGCGTACATCGCGATCAACACCACGATGATCGTGCTCACGACGCTCACCGCAAGGATGGTGAGGCGCACGCGCCGCCGCCGCTCCGCCTCCTCCTTGGTGAGGGGAACCTTCGTGAGGGTCGGAATGGCGGCGCCGGCGTCGTGCACCGAGAACATGTCCGAGGGCTCGCCACCACCCCGCTTCGACTCGCGCGGATCGTTCACAGGTTCCAGCCGATCTCGAGACCACCGAAGAACGAGAGCTCGGCTTGCCCGAGCGGGCCGCCGAAGAAGGAGCGGATGCCGGGGTTCGTCACGCCGACGTCGTTGCCGAGAAGGATACCGAGGGTGAACGTATTGCCGAGCCAGAAACGGATGCCGATGACCGTGGTGACCGCGGCGTTGACGCTGGCGTTCGGCTGCACGTTGTTTGGCGCGGCGATGTCGATCGTGGATCCCAGCTGCAGCAGCATCTGGACGTTGGCACCGGGAAAGAACGAGAACTCGAAGGTCGGCGTCGCGCTGACACCGAAGATCACGCCCTCGATGCTGCTGTAGCCCGCGCTGAAGCCGAGCCGCGTGAAGCCGAGCGCGAGACCGGGAACGAGCGTACCGATGACGTCGAGACCCAAGCGGGCGTGGCCGTCGACCGCGCCCGTGTGCGTGTGCAGCTGCGCGCCGCCCACGGCAGAGACGCCGATGTGGGCGGGACGATTCCGTACGTGATCGTCGCGGTAGTAGGTGAACTGCGCCGAGGCCGCGCTCGAAGCCAGCGCAACGCTCAGGGCGACGAGGACGACCGTCGAGGCTCTCGCGCGCGGACGCATGGCCGGAGCATAACGCCGTTGGGCTCAGCCGGCGCCGTCTCGATAGCTCGTCAGTGCCGCGGCATCGTTGGCCACCGCCTTGGCCTCGTCGAAATGAACGTCGCCGCGGCGCACGAGGTCGGCGAGGCTGCGCTCGAGCATCACCATTCCCTCGCGTCGGCCCGACTGCATCGCGCTCACGACGGTGCTGATCTTTCCTTCGCGCAGGCCTGTCGCGACGCTGGTGTTCACGCGGAGGACCTCGAGCGCGAGGACGCGTCCCTCGCCGCGCGCGCGCGGAAGCAGGCGCTGGGCGACCACGGCTTTGAGAGAGTCGGCGAGCTGCGATCGCAGCTGCGCTTGGCGGCCCTCCGGGTAGGTGTCCACGATGCGCTCGATGGCGCTCGCGGCCGATCGACTGTGCAGCGTCGCGAGGACGAGGTGGCCCGTCTCTGCGGCAGTCAGCGCGAGCGCGATGCTCTCCGCGTCACGCATCTCACCGACGAGGATCACGTCGGGATCTTCGCGCAGCGCATCGCGCAGCCCCGTGGCGAAGTCGCGCACGTCACGTCCGATCTGACGCTGCCGTACGATCGATCGACCGCGCGAACCGGTGAGCACGTACTCGACCGGATCCTCGAGCGTGACGAGCACGACGGAGCGACGACGCAGAATCTCGCGTGCGAGCGCGGCCAGCGTGGTGCTCTTGCCTGATCCCGTCGGCCCCGAGACGACCACGAGACCGTTCGGCAAGAGCGCGAGGTCACTCAAGAGACCTCCGTGCGCGAGGGCGTCGAGCGCGGGCGCTTCGGGGGGCAAGAGGCGAAGCGCGACCGCGAGCCCGTGCGAGGAGCGATACACGTTGCCGCGAACGCGCGGCGCACGACCGCGCGGACCGAGCGGCTCCTCGGGCAGCGCGACCACGAAGTCGAACGAGCGCCCCTCTGCGAGCAAGCTCTGAGCGCGCGAATCGAGCAGACCGCCGAGCAGCGACGCGACGTCGATGGGCCCGACCTCGTCCAGAGTGGAGAGCGGCCCGTGCACGCGCACGGCCGGGATCTCGCCAGTAGAGAGGTGCAGATCGCTCGCGCCCATCAGGTGCGCGCGAACCAAGAGCGTGAGCAGATCTTCCGAGGGCTCGCCGGGTGCAGCGTCGAGCGCGGGTGTGGACTCCGACGCGAGCGCGGTCACCGGGGATGCGGCAACGGCGACTTTCGTGACGGGGGCGGCACGGGCTGGCGTGCTGGGCGTCGGCGCTGCGGTCTTGCCCGAGAGCGTGAACACCGCATCGAGCCCGCCGTCGCCGCGCTTGCTGAGGAGCACGCGATACGCACCGACTCCCGCGAGCTCGTGCGTCGTGTCGGCCTTGCCCTTGTCGTCGAGCTTCGCGCTGATGTCGCTCGACAGGATCGTGCCCAGGAGCTGACGGAGCATGTCGTCGGGCGTCTTGGGCATCGAGAGCCGCTTCGGCGCACCTGCGGCGAACATCGCGGGCGCACGATCGGTCCCGAGCCGAACCTCGTCGGCGCCTTCGCGATTCGCGAGCGAGAGAAGACTATCGACGGCGGTCATTCACACACGACCTTCCCCATGACAATCCTGCCGCCCCCGCTCATTCCGATCACGCGCATCTAAGGCCCGCCTGCGGCGAAGCCTGCGGCGTCGAGCGCAGCGTCCGTCTCGATCCCGCCGTCCGTCTCGACCGCAGCATCGTCTTGCGCCCCCGCATCGATGGCAACGACGTCCACGGGCAGCATCGCGCGCGCGGTGTCCTCGGCGAGGGCCTCGCACGCCGCATCACCGACGGCGCGACACACGGCGGCCTCGAGCCAGAGGTGAAAGAGCGTGTTCTCGTCGTCGCTGATGGTGTGCGTCACCCCCTCGAACGGAACCAGCGTCACGTCGAAGCCGAGCGCGGCGAGGTGCTCGAAGAGATCGCGCGTCGGCCCGAGCGGAATCGTCGTGTCCGCGACGCCGTGCATGGATCGAATGCGCGGATACGTGAGATCCGCGCGCCGGTAGGTGGGCACGAGCGGCGGCGGCAGCCAGCACGAGAGCGGGAAGGCTTCCGCGACGAGATCGTCGTGATAGAGCGCCATCGTCATCGTGAGCAGTCCGCCTTGCGAGAAGCCGCTCACGATCACGCGACCGATCGTCCTGCGCTCGCCGGTCAGCTCACGCACGAGGGCTGCGACGCGTGAGGTCTGCGCGAAGAGCGTGGAGCTCAGCCGATCGACGAGCCCCTGACCGACGTAGACGGGGAGCCACTCGTAGCCGTCGCCCGCTCGCTCGGTTGCTTGAGGGACGATCACACGCACCGCGTGGGTCAAGCCGAGGAAGGGCCCACCCGGGATCTGCGCGCTGGCGCCGCGCCCGTGGAGCACGACGAGCATGGGGAGCTCGGCGTCGAGCTCGGCATCTCCGATCACGACCTCGAGGAAATAGATCCCGCCACGCTCGTCTTGTCGAACGTGGAACGTCGGCGTGTCGGGAGGCGCCGCGGGCAGCGGCGGACCCGCGTCGAAGACGGCTGCGTCGTTGCCCGCGTCGGGCCCCGACTGCGCGATGGCGGTCAGGGCCGTGCTGCTCGAGAGCGCGTCGTGGAGCTCCGAGCCACGCGGCGGCCACGCGTTCGCAACACCATCTTCCTCCATCAGCGCGGCAGCGATCGGATGCGACGCGGGCTCGGTCGGCACATCGAGCTCGCGATAGAGCAACACACCCGCGAGCACGAGCACGAGCGCGACGAGCGCGATCTCGATCATTCGATCTCGGGACATTCGCGAACAAACGGATGCTACACGGCGCCTCCGAGGACGGCATCGCGCATGCCGTGTTTCGTCGTTTCGCATCCATTTTCACGTGCCGAACAATCGGTTCGCGTGGGTCTTGCGAACGCGGAAACGAGAAATACGGTGGCTGCCTCGTTGTTCTTCACGAATGGGGCAGGCGCGATGTCGGTCTGGGAATTCCTGGTCGCTTGGGCAAACGTGCCGTTCACCGTCTCGGTGGGCGCGACGTTGATCTTCGCGCTGGTCCAGGCATCCGGCCTCGCGGGCTTGATCGGCGGACACCACGATGGTGACGCGGATGGGGACGCAGACGCGGACGCCGACGGAGATGCAGATGGAGACGCGGACGGTGATGGCGACGCAGAGGACTCTGATGGAGAGAGCTGGGCTCTGAAGTTGGGGCTGTCTTTCGGAGGCAGGGCCCTCGGGATGGGCCGGCTTCCGATGACGCTCCTCGCGCAGGTCTTCCTCGTGGTCTTCGGCGTGTGTGGCCTCTTGGTGAACGTGGCCTTCGTGAGCAGAGGAGTGATTCCGCTCTGGACCTTGCTCTATTCGCTTCCGGTCGCGGCGCTGGTCGCGCTCGGAGCGAATGCGACGATGACGCGCTTCCTCGCGCCGATCGTCGATGACAAGGCTCAGGCGGCGACGAAGCGCTCGGCGCTCGTCGGCTCGATCGCGACGGTGATCTCACGACAGGTGACGGAGGAGTTCGGTGAAGTGCGCATCCGAGATCGAAGCGGTCACGACCTCCGCTTGGTGGTGAAGCTCGCCCCCGAGGCCACACGGGTGGACTCGGCGTTGCTCGAGGGCCACGAGGCCGTCGTCGTGGACGTCGACGAACGCGGAACACCGCTCGTCACTCGGCTCGATCTCGTCGCCAGACGCTGATCATCCAGCGGAGCTTCGCTCGGCCTTTGGGCCGCACCTGCGCGCGCAGGTGCTCCGGTGGGACCCCATGCGGTCCCGCCGCAGCACGTGCGCATGCACGACGCAGACACCTCCGTATCCCCGGAGAGGGCTGCGTTCGAAGGAGGACCGATCATGAATGCTCTCACCACCCAACAGACCATCGTGCTCGGCGCGTGCATCTCGCTCGCGCTGATCGCCACGATCGTGCTCGCGACCTTGTCGCGCTTCTATCGACGCTGCGGCGCCGACGAAGCGCTCGTCCGGACCGGCAGCGGCGGCAACAAGGTCGTCATCGGCGGCGGCGTCATCGTGATGCCGGTGCTGCACCAGCTCTCGCGCGTGTCGCTCCGGAGCGTGAAGCTCTCGGTCGAGCGCGCCGGGCGCATGGCGCTCGTCACGGCGGACAAGATCAAGGCAAACGTCGAGACCGAGCTCTACGTGAAGGTGGAGCCGCTCGCCGAGGACGTCCTCGCGTGCGCGCGAAGCTTCGGCGAGCGCTCGCTCGACGAGAACGCGATCGCGGGCCTCATCGAGGGCAAGCTCACCGACGCGCTGCGAAGCGTGTCGGCCAACCAGACCTTCATGTCGCTCCACAGCCAGCGCAAGGAGTTCGCCGAGATGATCCAGGCGGCGCTCTCCGAGGAGCTCAAGAAGAACGGCCTCACGCTCGAGAACGTGTCGATCACGTCGCTCAGCATGGTGCCGGTCGCCGAGCTCGATGCCTCGGACGTGTTCGATGCCGAGGGCCTTCGTGCCATCACGGAGTCCGTCGCGACGAACCGCGAGAAGACCAACCAGATCCAGCGCGAGAAGGAGACGCAGATCCAGGGTCAGAACGTCGCCGCCAGGATGCGCTCGCTCGAGCTCGAGCAGAATCAGCAACAGGCCGAGGCCGATCAGCATCGTCGCGTCGCCGAGTACGCGGCGATCCAGTCGGCCGAGACGGCGAAGGCTGTCTACACGCAAGAGGAAGCGCGTGAGCGCGCGGCCTACGAGAAGCAGGCCATGGTCGAGAAGGCCCGCATCACGCAGGAGCAGCAGATCGCGGTCGCACAGGCCGATCGGATCCGCACCGAGCGCGAGGCACAGATTGCGTCCGAGAAGGCCCAGCAGACGGCCGAGATCGAGAAGCAGTCGGTGCTGCAAGCCGCCGAGATCGCGCGTCAGCAGGCGCTCGAAGCGGCGACCATCGAGAAGGAGCGCGTCGTCGGCGCGTCTCTCATCGTCAAGGAGCAGGCGATCGAGACGGCGCGCATCGGCAAGCTCGTCGCGATCAACAAGAGCGAAGAGGAAGTCGCGCGTGCTTCGGCTGCCAAGGCGCTGGCCAGGGCGGACGAGGAGCGCGCGAAGCAAGCGATCGTGACGGTCGAAGCGACGGCGAAGGCCGAGCGAGAGAAGGCGATCGCGGTCATCGAGGCCGCCAGCCATGCGGAAGTCCAGCATGCGCTCGCGGCAGGCGAGACCCAGAAGGCGCGCGAGCAGGCAGAAGCCACGATCGCGCGTGCCCGCGGTGAAGCGGGCGCCATGCAGGCAGGCGCCGACGCGCGTGCAAACGAGCGTCGTGCGGCAGCCCAAGCCGAAGCGGACACGCACCTGGTGATCGCGGAGGCACGTGTGCAAGCGGCAGAGCGCGAGGCGCGAGCGATCGTGATGCTCGCGGACGCGGAAGGCAGTCGCGGAGAGCGACAGGCCGAGGCGCGTCGCAAGCTGGTCGAGGCGGAGAACGCCCTGTCGGACAAGATGATCTTGCGCGACGTCGCCCTCAAGGCCCTCGAGGTCCTTCCGGACGTGACGCGTGAACTCATGAGCCCGGCGCAGAAGATCTCCGAGATCAAGGTGCTCCAGATGAACGGGACCTCCGGTGGCGGCAGCGCCAGCGGTGTCGGCGCGTTCGGCGGGATGTCGCCGATCCTCAAGACCATCATGGAAGCCGGCGCGGCCTATCCGCTCGTTCGCGAGCTGATGAGCTTCGGTGGCGTAGACGCGGGCAAGCTCGAGACCGAAGCCAAGAGGCTGCTCGGCTCGCTCGGCGCCGAGGTCGGCAACGCACTGACCTCGGACACCAAGCCCCTCGACAAGGTCGCGAGCGCGGACGAGCTCGTCGTAGTCGACGACGATGACGACGACCAGCCCACGACGATTCCTCCGAAGGCGGCCAACGGGCACTCGCTGCCGAATGGAGTCACTCGCTGATGACCCGACTCGCTCGCGTTCCCGCGGGCTCCGAAAAGCGCGCTCTCGTCGCGACGCTCCTGCTCGTGGTCGAGAGCGCGCACCGGGAAGGGATGGACCTGTCTCTCTCCGGTCTCGGAGATCGCATCCGTCAGATGGCCGCGGTCGACCCGTTCCAAGCGGTGACGACCACGGTCCTCGTCTCCTCGGCCTTGTTCTTCGCGGCCGAGCGGGGCGTGAACGAGAAGGTGAGAACCTTCGGCGACGCGCTCGCCTACTGCGCGACCAGCCTCTCGGTGGGCTATCACGACATCTTCCCGCGCACCGAGGCCGGGAAGGCCATCACGGGGCTCTTGCACACGCTCGGCCCCGCCCTCGCTGCGCGCGCCCTCGATGCGCCGCAGCGGGACACTGCGGTGAAGGACGCCGCATCGAGCGAGCACGACCGCGCGGTGCTCGCCAAGCTCGAAGAGATCGCCAACGCGCTGCGCGAGCGCGCATAGAGATAAGGAGTGACGAGCCGGCGGGGAGCGATCCTCGCCGGCTCGCGCACGTTCGGTGGCGAAGGCCGTGGGGGGCGTGGCGGGGTGCGCGCACGGCCGGGACCTGTCGCGCTCGGCCCCCACGGTGTTTCGGCGCCACGGTGCTGCCGGCCGGACCGACGACTTGGTCCATGACGGGTGCCCAGTCGTACGCGCGTTGATTCGGAGCGCGCGCTTCGTTCACGCCTCGGCCATCACGGGGCTCTCGCGGGGTGGATCGAGAGGGACGGCGGGAGCGATCCTCGCCGGCTCTCATGCGTGGTGCGCTAGGCCGCGATCGACCTACCAGCGATCACGCTCCCAACGCGCCGACGCGAAACGCCCAGGGACAGCAACGTGCGCACGAGCAGATCGAGCGAGACACTCGGGTCTCCCGCCTCCATCTTCGCGACACGCGACTGACTCGAGCGAACCTTCTGTGCGAGGGCGCTCTGGGTCATCTTCATGCGCGCGCGCTCCCGGCGCAGTGTGTCGACCAGCTGCAGCCGAATCTCGACGTAGATGTCTTCGTCTGGCGTGAGACCGAGGAGCTGCTTCGCGGATCCCACGCGCCAGCCCTTGGCCTCGAGTCGCTTCCGCTTGTCGTCACGCATCGTCGTACTCCTTCAAACGCCGGACGCAGCTCTGAATCACGCGCTCAGGCGTCGCTCGCGAAGTCTTGGTGAAGATCTCAACCACGACGATCGCATCCCGGTCGACCCGGTAGACGATCCGCCACGTCGCCTCCGCGTCGTTGATGCGTAGCTCGTGACAACGAACGCCGATCGACGGCATCGGTCGCGAGACGGGCATCGACAGCGCCTCGCCGCGCTGCAGTCGGCGCAGCAAGTATCCGGCCTCGCGCCGCGCCGCGGAGGTGAATGGCGGCGTCTTCACTTCGCCATGCAGCCACGTCAGGGGCCGCTCCGACGTCGTCACGACTCACCGAGGGTTTCTATGTCGAATCCGACATGTCGTCCAGTCGCGCACGGATGGGACATGCCGCGTTCTCGACCGTCGGCTTCCAGCGTTGCGCGTCGAAATGGGTTCAGTCCGCGTCGATCTTGAGGACCACCTCTTCAACGTCACCCACGTCGAGCTGCTCCGTGTTCTCGATGCGCGGCGGCACCTCGCCGGGCGCTTCCATCGTCTGCACGATCGCGCGCGCCAAGATTCGCTCGTCGGAGGACTCGTCGAGCTGCTTCTCCAGCCAGTCGGCAGTGTCCGCTGCGCTCACGGGTCGATCGTCGTGCTTCTGCGCGAGCATGTCGTGGACGAGCTCGGCGATCTCGCCCGGCAGATCCGGACGTTTCTCTTTCAGCGAAGGCACCGGAGCCTTGAGCTTGCCCAGCAGCTCGGCGATGCCCTTGGCTTGGAACAAACGCTCGCCGGTGAGCGCCTCCCAGAGCACCACGCCGGCCGACCAGAGATCGCTCTGCGCCGTCGGCGGATTTCCACGCAGCGCTTCGGGCGACGAGTAGCCGAGCTTGCCCTTCACGATGCCGGGCTGCGTCATGCTCGCGCGGTCCATGGCGCGCGCGACGCCGAAATCTCCGACACGAGCGACGCCCGTCACGTCGAGCATCACGTTTCCGGGCGACACGTCGCGGTGATAGACGGGCGAGAGCGCACCCGTCGCATCCAATCGACCGTGCGCCGCCGCGAGCCCGCGCAGCATGTGGGTGCCGATGCGGCAGACCAGGCGCCACGGCGTCGGGCGATCATCGGCGTAGTGCCAGTCGACGAAGTGCGCGAGGTCGACGCCGTTGCTCCACTGGAGCACCAGATAGTGCTGCCCCGGGCGGACCTCGCCATGGGCGCGCAGCGCGACGATGTGGCGATGCCGGAGCGTCGCCAGGGCGCGGGCCTCTTCCACGAAGAGCCGCACGAAGACCGGGTCACGCTCGAGGGCGGGGATCAGACGCTTGATGGCGACGAGCTCGCCGTCGGCGGCGCGAGCCTTCCACACCACCGCCATGCCGCCCTGGCCGACGATGTGCAGGAGCTCGTAGCCTTCGATCAGATCTCCGGGAGCGTCTTCTTTCATCGCGTCTTGCCTCGCGCGGGCCAGTTCACGCGCGGAACGCTATCACGGGGCCGTTCGGGCGAGCGAGAGTCGCAGTCCGGACCGAGTGGCCGAGCGATGAAGAAGAAGGAAGTACAGCTCGATCTCTTCGGCGCGGCGGCAGAGCTCGGGCCCGAGCCCGTCGCCGCGCGCGATCCGAACGCGGCGTTCGTCGACCTCGCGGCGCGCCTCCCGCCTCACGTGCGGCTCGGGACCTCGAGCTGGACGTTCCCCGGCTGGGCCACGCTCGTCTATCACCGCCGCTATCCGAGCCAGAAGGTGTTCACCCAGGAGTCGCTCGCCGAGTACGCGCGGTTCCCGCTCTTTCGCACGGTGGGGATCGATCGCAGCTACTACGGGCCGATCGCGGCGCACGACCTCCGCGCCTGGGCGGCTCAGTTGCCC
>JAYVCF010000071.1:0-5143 GCA_043750095.1 Deltaproteobacteria bacterium | reverse complement strand
GCCTGTGCCCACGACGAGCGGCTCGGTGGCAGGGAATATCTTTCCGTTGAATGTGAGCACGTTGAAGTCGTTCATCGAGTTCGGATCGGGGCGATCGGTGCCGACGACGACGTCGAACTCGTGCGTCATGAGCACGAAGTCGCGATCGACGCGCGGACCGCGCGCTCGAAGCGGGTGCACGATGAACATGCCCGTGAGCCCAAGCGCGATCTGCGTCATCTCGTCGAAGTGCGAGTGGTACATGAACGTGCCCGGATACCGGAGCTCGAACTCGTAGACCCATGTCTCGCCGGGCGGGATCGGCGGCTGGTTGAGCGACGAGACGCCGTCCATGCCGTTCGGCAGCACGATGCCGTGCCAGTGCACCGTCGTCGGCTCGGGCAATCGGTTCGTCACGTACATGCGGACGCGATCGCCCTCGGTGACCTCGATCGTCGGGCCGGGCGTCGATCCGTTGTAGCCCCACACGCGACAGCGCAGGCCGGGCGCGAAGTCGTGCAGGACCTCGCCGACGGTGAGGTGGCCGACCTTCACGCCGGCCACGGTGCGCATGGGCAGCGTGCTGCCGTTGGGAGTGACGACCGCGATCTGCCCACCGGGCGCGACGATCAGGGGTCGCGAGCGAGGTCCCGTGGGCGCCGGAGCAGGCGTGGCCGGTGTGCTGTGGGCGTGACCCATCGCGCCGTCTTGCGCGAGCAACTGCATCGGCTGCGCGACGAGCACGACGCCCGCAGCGCCGCCGAGTCGGATGAAGCTACGTCGGTCCATCACTCACCTCCGCCGGTCATGCCGTGTGTCGTCGTCGCGCTCGCTCCGTGTCCGCTCTCGATGCGGTGGCCTGCGAGCAGCGCATCGAGCGCGGCCGCGGCCGACCAGTACTCGTGTCGCGTGTCGATCGCCGCCATCTCGGTCTCCTGTCGCGCGCGAAGCGCGTCGAGCAGCTGGAACACCGAGACCTGCATCGCGTCGTACTGGAGCAGCGTCTGGTCGAGCACCCGCTGACGCGCCGGTAGCACGGTGTCGGCGTAGTGTTGTGCGCGGGCCCGTGACGAGAGCAGCCGTGCGCGGCTCTCTCTCGCGGCCGAGCGCACGTCGATGGCGACGCCGACGTAGCGTTCGTACCACGCATCGAGCTGGTGCTCGTATGCTGCCACGAGGCCGTCGCCGCGATCGAATACCGGGATGCGAAGGGAGAGCCCTCCACCGATCGTCGTCGGCGCTCCGGTGAAGAAGCCACCGCCCACCGCCGTCTGATCGCCGACGAGGATGTGAACATCGACGAGGAGCTCCGGAATGATGCCCTCCGTGCGCGCGAGCCCCGCGCGACGAGCCGCAGCCACCATCCGGCGCTGCATCGCGCGGAGCTCGAGGCTCGCCTCGACCGCACGACGCTCCGTGTCCGGCGGGTCGCTTGCTTCGGCAGGCACCGGAGGCAGCGGTCCCGCCGTGGTCCAGCTGGCTTCTTCGCCGTGCAATCCGAGCAGGCGCTGAACTTCCTCGCGGGCGACGAGCGCCGTCAGCTCCATCTCCGCGACATGCACGCGCTCCTCTTCGTACACCGCTTCGCGCGCGCTCACGGCGAGCGCGGCGAAGTTGCCGGCCGTCTGAAGGGCACGCGCTGCGTCGCGCGCTGCGGCGAGCGCATCGAGCTGGCGCTGCGCGACGGCCAGCTGCTCCTCGGCGGCGAGCAGCTCGTGGAACGCGTCGCGCACCATGTAGCCGGTCTCGATCACCATCCCGGCCGCATCGAAGCGCGCGACGTCGAGATCGGCGCTCGCGGCCTCGGCACGCAGGGGCGTGAGCAGCAGGGTCGCGACGTCCCACTCGACCCGCGCCACGAATCCGGTCTGGCGCTCCGGCGCGATCTCGACGTCGACGAGCGGGTTCGCGAGGAGCCCCGCCTGAAGGAGTCGTCCCCGCGCTACGCCGAGCTCGCGCAGCGTCGCCCGCAGCTCGCGGTTGTTCACGAGCGCGATGCGTACGGCCGCGTCCGCATCGAGCGGAGCCTGGAGGATCTCGGCGACGTCGGGCGCCGACACGTCCTCGACCTGTCCACCCACATCGGCGAGCGCGATGGCCTGGGTCAGCTCGCGGATCTCGGCGAGGTCCTCGCGCACGCCGGTCGAGACGCATGCTGAGAGAGTCGTCGCGAGCACGAGCCCCAGCCCGAGGCGGTCAGTGCGCATGGGTCGCGCTCCCGGTGCCGGCGTCGGTCGCGCGGGGCGTGCATGGACCCATGTCCATGCCTTCCATGCATGCCGGTAGGGGTCGCGCATCGGTCGCGCGGGGCGTGCATGGGCCCATGTCCATGCCCTCCATGCATGCCGGTAGCGGTCCCGCGTCGGGCGCGTCCTGCATGTCCATGCCTTCCATTCCCTGCATGTCCATTCCGTGATGGTGCATGTGCCCCATCGGCATGCCGCCACCGCTCGGCGTCGCCAGCCCAGCCCAGCCTTCGGTGCTCTCGCCAGGCAGCGGCGGATCCTCGCGCAGCGCGAGACCGATCGTCGCCCGTGGCGATTCGGCCGCCTGGGGCGAAGCAGCCGAGCGCGGGGAGAATTGAGAAGGGACGGTCGCGCAGGCCGAGACCCACGCGAGCGCGCACGCCAACAGAACGATCGAAGCTCGAGCGATCATCCTGGACTTCTACGCGCCGCTGCGCGCCGCGCGAGGCTCTGCCTCCGCGGTGTGACCGCGTCGGTCACGCCGAGGCGCGCCGCGATCAGTGCGGAGTGGTGGACGACGTCGTCGATCCCATGGGCATGTCGCCCATGCCAGCGTCCCCGTGCTGCGCGCTCCCCGATCCCTCGTCAGCGCCGCACGAGCCCGATCCCTGAGCAGCACCACACGACGACTCACCAGTCGTGGCCGTCGATCCGCTGGTCGTGGAGCCCGTGGTCGCCGGCGTCTCGGACGCATGCGAGCCACCGCCACACGCCGTCACGCTCACGCCCAGCGCCGCCGCGGCGGCCAGGAACAACTTGCTTCGCAGATCCATGTTCGTCTCCTTCGCTTTCGCAGACTGATGTGTCAGCCGCGCGATCCCGCAGCAAGAGGATGACCATCCGGTGTGACCGTGGCCGCCACTCCCGTGACCGACGGGGCCACCCGCGCGTGCGTTTCGCTTGCACCCTGCGCCGTGACGGGCGATCGCGCGGCCATGTCTCATGCCGTCAGCCTCGCGCTCGGGATCTCGTTCGTGGTGCTCGCGATCGCGGCCGTGCTTCTGCAAGCCTGGCTCTGGAGCCCGAAGTACTGGGATCCCGTCGCCAAGAAGAGCCACGCGCCCGCGCAGTGGATGCGCGTGCACCGCATCGTCGGGTACGCGTACGCGCTCATCTACGTCGTGATGATGTGGCACATGGTCCCGCGTCTCTGGGGCTACGCGATCGAGCTTCCGGCTCGCACCGTCGTGCACGCAGTCGCAGCGATCGTCATCGGCGTGATCTTGATCACGAAGATCGCGATCCTCCGCTGGTTCCGGCACTTCGAGGAGGCGATGCCCGCGCTCGGGCTGGCGCTGCTCGTCTGCACCGTGGTGCTCGGGACCCTCTCGATCCCGTTCGGGCTACGCGCGTACTCCGGCGTCGCGCTGACCCACGATCAGCGTGCGCGCGTCAATCGTGTGCTGGCGAGCATCGACGCGGATCCACCGATCGACCCGCGGGCGCTCTCCACGGCGGAGTCGCTCGTGCAGGGCCGCCGCGTGCTGACGACGCAGTGCACCCAGTGCCACGACCTGCGGATGATCCTCGCCGAGCCGCGAACGGGAGCCGCGTGGCACTCGCTCGTGTTGCGCATGGCGGCCAAGCCGACGATCGGCGCACCGATCCGAGACGCCGACGTCTGGGCGGTGACCGCCTACCTCGTCGCGATCACCCCGACGCTCCAGCAGGCGTCCGCGGCGCGCTACGACGACCTCTCGCGCGCCCGGCAGGCCGCCGAGATCGCCGCGCCGCGGGTCGATGTTTCGGGTCCGGTCGTCGACCGGTCTACCGACGCGGGCGTACCTGCCATCGATGGAGGCGACACGGACGCGTCGTTCGCCGACGCAGGAGCGCGGGTGCACCGACCGCGACGCGTGCGCGCAGACTCCGGCGGCGTGGATGCAGGCGTGCCACTGCAACCGACGGTGCCCTCGGACGAGCCGGATGCTGCGATCGTTGCTCCGGTCGCGCCGCCGCCCGTCGCTCGCCTCGTGTACTCGGCCGCGCTCGGACGCGAGCTCCTGACCACGCGCTGCGAGGACTGCCATGGCTCGGACGAACTCGACACGCACGGCGGAGACGACCGCGCGGGCTGGAGCGCAGTGGTCGGCCGTATGATCGCGCGGGGCGCCTTGCTGAGCGCGGACGAAGCACGCGTTCTCGCGACCTACCTCGCGGCGGTGCATCCTCCCGACGCCACCCGCGCCGACGTCACCAGCCCTTGACGATGCTGCCGCGCACGCGAAGAACCGAATCGTGGACGAGGCGGTGGGCCAATGACGTTCTCGGCGGCCGGCCTTCGCGACGTTCGCGAGCTGCGCCACCTCGACACCGCCTTCGGCACCCTGCGCTTCTGGTCGGCGCGTCGTTGACGCGCGCTCGCGGTTACCTGCGTGGAGCGACCCGCACGATGCGGCCCTGCACGGTGTCGGTCACGTAGATCCGACCCTCGACGTCGAGCTCGATGCCGCCGATCGAGCCGGGCGAGAGAGCGCTCGAGAGATCGATCCAGTCGATCTCCTGGCCCGTGAGGTCGTACGCGTGGATCGTGTCGCGCGAGTGGTCCGTGATGTAGAGGACGCCGGCACGAAGCGCGAGGCCCGAGGGCTGATCGAGCCCGGCGATCGCTCCGTCGATCAGGATCGTGAGCGGCGCCGAGGTCATCGCCATCATCGGCCCGCCGTCGTAGTCGGGGCCGATCATGGCGCCTGCGACACCGGTGTTGGTGTCGAGCCTGACGACGCGCGCGTTGCGGGTGTCGGCCACGTAGAGCAGCCCCGTCGTGTGATCGAGCTCCATGTGCGAGGCGACGTGCGGGAAGTAGCCCATGTCACCGCCGACCCAGCGCTGGATGACGCCGTCCATGTGGTCGGTCCCGCCCGGCTCGTGCGGCATCCGGAAGTCGTAGTGCGCGATCGCGTGGTGGAAGCCGTCGT
>JAYVCF010000070.1:0-4535 GCA_043750095.1 Deltaproteobacteria bacterium | reverse complement strand
TCGACTCCTCGACGAGATCGCACCGCGCTACGTCGCGCTCGGCACGTCCGACCTTCCGAACCTCGCGCGCAGCGTGGCCTTCGGTGCGGCACGCACGGCCGCGCTGCTCGCCGACGATCTTCCCGCCTGCGTCGAAGGGATGCGCCGCACGGAGCGCGACTACGGCAGCTCGACCGTTCTCGAGCTCGCGGCCGGCGCTCCGCTCGTCACCGATCTCGTTCGATTCTGGACCTCCGACCTCGCGCTCGACATCCGTCGCCGCGCGGGCCTGCTTCCCTGACCGTCTCCGTACTCTTCCGCCGAGGGCTCGATGTCTCACATCCGCACGCTGATCGACGCACCCACCATCGCCGCACGAGTGAAGGAGCTCGGTGCGAAGATCACAAAGGCACACCAAGGACGCGAGCTGGTGATCGTACCGGTGCTGAAGGGAAGCTTCGTCTTCGGCGCCGACCTGATCCGTGCCATCGACCTGCCGCTCTCGATCGACTTCCTCGGCTGTCGGAGCTACGGCGACGGGACCGAGTCGAGCGGCGTCGTGCAGATCACGTACGACTTGACCAAGCCCGTCGAGGACAAGGACGTGATCATCGTCGAGGACATCGTCGACACGGGCCTGACGATGTCCTACCTCTTGAAGAACCTCGCCACGCGCAAGCCGCGCTCGCTCGAGCTCTGCTCGCTCTTGCACAAGCCGGCGCGGACGCGCGTCGAGGTCCCGATCGATCACCTCGGCTTCACGATCGAGGACGTGTTCGTGGTCGGCTACGGGCTCGACTACGGCGAGAAGTACCGGAACCTGCCGTACCTCGGCGTCCTCGAGCAGTCGTAAGATGTCCAAGCGCCTCCAGGTCATCGAAGCGATCATCGCCAAGGGCTCGCGCGATCCCTTCCACGTCTACGCGCGCGCGATGGAGCTGCGCTCGGCGGGCCGCAAAGACGAGGCGCTCGCTGCGCTGGAGCAGGTGGCGATCGATCATCCGAAGTACGTGCCGACGTTCTTGATGGCGGCGCAGGTCGCGCAAGAACTCGGGCGCCCCGAGGACGCGCGCCGGCTCGCGGATCTCGGGATCGAACGGGCGCGAACGGCGGGCGACGATCACGCGCTCTCGGAGCTGACGACGCTGCGAGGCACGCTTTGAAGCGCGCCGCGCTCGTCGCGCTTGCGATGGCGGCGTGCACGACTTCTTCGCCCGCCACCGATGCGGGCGCAGACGCGGCGGCGGACGACGCGGCCGTGAACGACGCCGGCCACGACGCCGCCCACCTGATGCGCGACGGCGGTCCGACGGATCCGATCATGTTCCCTGCGATGGGGTCGCTGTCTCAGCCCTCGGGCGCCGGCTCGTTCCGCTTCGGTGCGGCGACGGCAGCGACGCAGATCGAGGACATGAACACGCACACCGACTGGTCGGTCTGGAGCGCGCCCACCTCGGCCGGCGGACTCGGGCACAACGTGTTCGTGGACGACGCGGTCCAGGGCTACGCGCACTCCATCGACGACATCGCGCTGCTCACGGCGATCCACACGGACTCGTATCGCTTCAGCATGGAGTGGGCGCGCATCGAGCCGACGCGTGACGCGACCGACGCCGCCGCCATCGCGCACTACGACGCGCTCGTGAACGCGCTGGTCGCGGCCCACATCCGCCCGCACGTCACGCTCTTCCACTTCTCGAACCCGCTCTGGGTGGACGACCCGCGCCTCGATCCGGACACCTGCGACGCGACGAATCCCGCGGCGACGCAGCTCTGTGGCTGGAGCTCCGCGCACGCTCACGCGATCGTGGAGCAGCTGCGCGAGCACGCCTGCTCCATGGGCACGCACTTCGGTGATCGCGTCGACGAGTGGGGGACCCTCAACGAGCCGGTCAACTATCTCTTCGCGGCATACGGCATCGGCTACTTCCCGCCGGGCCGCTCGTACTACCTCGGTGGTCACACGGATCGCTTCATCGACGTGGTGCGGAGCTTCATCGAGGCGCACGTGGCCATGTACGAGGCGCTCCACCGCTGCGACACGGTCGACGCCGACGGCGATGGCGTCGCCGCGTCGGTGGGGATTCCGCTCTCGGTCGCGGACTGGGTGCCCGCGCGCGCCAACGCTCCGAGCACGAACGCAGAGGACGTCGCGGCCGCCGACGCCATCACGTACGTCTATCACTACCTGCTCGTCGACTCGCTCCGCGACGGCACCTTCGACGCCAACCTCGACGGCACGACGGACGAGACGCACCCCGAGTGGATGAGCGCGACCGGCGGGCCTTCGATCGACTGGCTCGGGCTTCAGTACTACTTCCGAGCCGGCGTGACGGGTCGAAACGGCGGCCTGCTTCCGCTCATCCACGCGACGCCCTGCACCAACGGCATCAACGCGGGCGCGTGCCTCCCCGCCGACGACGCGACCTGGGTCGTCCCTGCCATGGGCTACGAGTGGTACGCCGAGGGGCTCCACGACGTGATCATGGCCTTCCACGGTCGCTATCAGACCGGCGCCGGCTTCGCGCATGGCTCGCTGCCCTTCGTGATCACCGAGTCGGGCATCGCGACACGAACGGGCGCACGCCGCGCCGAGAACGTCGTGCGCACGCTCGAGCAGATCCACCGCGCGATCAGCGACGGCGCCGACGTGCGCGGCTTCTACTACTGGTCGCTCATGGACAACTTCGAGTGGGCCAGCGGCTTCACGCCACACTTCGGGCTCTACGAGGTGGACCGCACGAGGACGGGCTACCCGCGCACGATCACGCTGGGCGGCACCGTCTTCGGCGACGTCGCGCAGGCGCGCACGATCACCCAAGCGCAGCGCATGACCTACGGCGGCGTCGGCCCGATGACGCCCGAGATGTGAGACGAGAGTATCCGCTGAGGAAAGCAGGAATTCAGGAACGAACTTCTCTTCTGATCCGTTCCTGCCTTCCTGCATTCCTGAGAGGCATCTCTGCTTCTTCAGGCGTGCCCCGCGCTACTCGTCGCCGAGACCAAACCCGTCGTGCAGCGTGCGCACGGCGAGCTCGCCGTACTTGCTCGCGATGAGACAGCTGACCTTGATCTCGCTCGTGCTCACCGCGTCGATGGTGATGCCTTCGTCGGCGAGCAAGGTGAACATGCGCGCCGCGACGCCCGCGTGCGAGCGCATGCCCAGCCCGACGATCGAGACCTTCACGACGTCCTGGCGCGCCGTCACTTCGGCCGCACCCGAGAGCTGCATGCGCGCGATGGCCTGCGCGCGCTCGAGCTCGCCCTTCGGCACGGTGAAGGTGAGGTCCGTCGCGCCGTCCACCGCGGGGTTTTGGATGATCATGTCGACCGACACACGCGCATCGGCGAGCGCCGTGAAGAGCCGCGCGACGTTGCGCGTCCCGCTCGGGATGCGACGCACGGTGATCTGCGCTTCGTTCTTGTCGGTGGTCACACCTGCGACGACCACGCTCTCGAGGGATTCGTCTTCGCCCACGACCCACGTCCCTTCCGCGTCCGAGAAGCTCGAGCGCACGTGCACCGGCACGGCGTACTTCATCGCGAGCTCCACCGATCGAATCTGCAGAACCTTCGCCCCGAGCGATGCCAGCTCGAGCATCTCTTCGTAGCTGATGCGCGAGACCTTGCGCGCGTTCTTCACGATGTTGGGATCGGCCGTGTAGACGCCGTCCACGTCCGTGTAGATCTCGCAGACCACGCCGGCGCCCAGCGCCGCGGCGATGGCCACCGCCGACGTGTCGGAGCCGCCGCGGCCGAGCGTCGTCACGTTGCCGTCGTCATCGACGCCCTGGAAGCCCGCGACGATGGCCACCTTGCCCTCTCGCGTGGTCTCGAGGAGTCGGTCCGCCTCGATCCCGCGGATGCGCGCCTTGGTGAACGCGCTGTCGGTCCGCAGGTGAACCTGATGCGCGAGAAACGAGCGTGCCGGCACGTCGATGGCATGAAGCGCGATGGCGAGCAGCGCGACCGAGACCTGCTCGCCGGTGGCCACGAGCGCGTCGAGCTCGCGCGGATCGGGCGTCTTGGCCAGCTCTCCGGCCAGCGCGAGCAAGCGGTTGGTCTCGCCGGCCATCGCGCTCGCGACCACCACCACCTCGTCGCCTGCGGCCCGCGCCCGCGCCACGCGCCTGGCGACGTTCTGGATGCGCTCGATCGAGCCAACGCTCGTGCCGCCGAACTTCTGGACGATGAGACCCAAGGCGGGCCGATGGTACGAGAGCGCCGCGCCCCGTCAACGTGCGTCGGCGACGCGCGTCGGTCCCTGGCGGCGGATCACTTGGTCGAGCGCGGGCGTTCTCGTCGCCGGCAAGAGACCTGGGGGGATGAACCGCGCGAGCCGAACGGTCGCGGCGGGTCGGTCGCCGCGCTCGAACAGACTCGCCGCATCCACCCCGATGTCGAGATACGCATCGACGCCGCGTTCTCCCCAAGGGGGCACCACGGCAGACCGCACCGGGTCCAGTGAGTAGAGACGGGCGAGCGCGCTGATATCGAGGTGCTCGCGCATGGCGGACGAGCCGAGATCCAGTCCGTGTACGAGGGCGGCCGTCGCC
>JAYVCF010000069.1:0-17701 GCA_043750095.1 Deltaproteobacteria bacterium | reverse complement strand
CCCCCCGCCGCGGCCTGTGCTCGGCATCGCCTGGCATCAGAATGCGTCGGTCAGATCTCTCGATCTCGAGCTAGACGACGAGCGAGATCTCCGTGTCCTCGGTCTCGCGAATCGGCTCGCCGCGCTCGGCAGACTTGAGCAGGCGCCAGATGTGCTTTCCGAGCACGTCGATCTCCGTCCACGTGAACTGCTCGCCGCCGAAGCGCTTCACCGTCTCGGTCTGCTTGGCGAGGATCGCCGCGTCTTGCTTGAGCACGCGCAGGCCGATCGGCTTCACGAATGGCTCCACCATGCGCCCAGGCAGGCGCGTCTTGAGCGACACCACGCCCCAGAGGCGGGTCTCGAAGTCGGAGATGGGCGTCATCGCCGTGTCGGCGAGCACGTGGTTCTCGTCGCCGATCTTGTACTCGACCTGCGCGATCGACGGCAGGATGAAGCGATCCCAGTGCTGGACCTCGCCGCCGCTGGGCGAGAGCACGCGCGCCATGAAGCCGGGCGGGCGAGGCTCGCCGATGTACTCCGCGACGCAGCGATCGTGCGTACGTGAGACTTTCACCTTCAGCGTGATCCCGCGACTCTCGCTCCGAAAGAGCCCGCGATGCAGGAACGCCGTGTGCGGGACGTCGAGCGCGTTCTCGAGTGCCGAGAACATCGTGCCGTTCTGATCGATCGCCTGGCGCACCGTCACGTAGTCGCGGTCGTCGGCGCGCGCGAACACGTGCGGCTTCCTCTCCGGCATCTTCGCCTCGCCGGGCTCGAACGGCGTCGAGTAGATCCAGACGAAGCCCTGCTGCTCGATCGCCGGATACGCCGTGCAGCTGCGCGCCTTGCTCTCGGGCGTGCCGGTGAACGAGGGAACCGCGCGGCACGCACCGCTCCGATCGAAGCGCCAGCCGTGGTACGGGCACTGGAGGTTCCCGTCGCGCGCGACCTCTCCACCCGAGAGCGGCACGTTGCGATGCGGACACCGGTCGAGCAGCGCGCCCGCTTTGCCTTGGCCATCACGGAACAAGACGATGGGCGTTCCCATCAGCATGCGCGCGAGCGGCTCCTCGCGAAGCTCGCCCGACGTGGCGAGCACGAACCACTGGTGCGGGAGCGTGACGACGGAGAACGAGCCCTTGCGGCGCAGCGGCGTGAGGCCGGCTGGATCCGCGGGGGCCAAGTCTTCGTCGGGGGTCACGGTGCGCAGATGTAACAGAACGCGGACGCGCTCGCTCCCTACGTCACTCGTCGGGCGCCAGATATGCTTCCACGACGCGCGCCGCGCGTGCCGCGAAGCTCTCCCGGATCGCACGGGCCTCGGGCATGGCCCGCAGCGGCCCGAAGAGCGGCACGCCCTCTAGCCACTGCAGGTCGAAGCTGCCCTCGGTGTCGAGCTGTCGCAGCACCTCGAGCGCGCGCGCGTACTCTCCTTTGAAGCACGCGATCTCGACCTCCATCTGGAGCCAGAACCAGTGGAGCAGCCGCGGCCGCTCGGTGCCCGGCGGCAGCGGCGGGTGCGGCACGGGAACATCCTCGCCTCCGGCCGTCAGCCGCAGCCAGCGAAGGCTTCCCACGTGCGTCGGGATGGTCATGTCGACCTCGGAGATGAGCTCCTTCGCGCGCTCGGTGTCCCGGCGCCAGAGCACGAGCCGCGACTCGACGGGGACCGCGGCGCGCAGCCCGAGCGCGCGCGCTTGGTCGAGCACCTCCATCGCTCGATCGTGGTTGCCACGAAGGGCGTGGAAGCGGGCGAGGTTGATGTACGGAACTCGAAGCGCGGCTCGATCGCGATCGCAGCTCGCAGGTGCTCCAGCCCCTCGTCGCGATCGACCTCACCCAAGAGTCGCCCGAGCGCCTCGTGCCCTTCGGTACTTCCCGGTGCGAGCCGAACCGCCCGCTTCAGCGGCGCGACCGCCCCGACCGAGTCGCCCGAGAGAAAACGAATCGCGCCACGCGCCGCGTGTGCGTCGCCCAGCGTCGGGGCGAGCTGCACCGCGCGATCGGCGGCGGCGAACGCGGCTTGCTTGGAGACCGCCGACCACATCCACGTCTGTGCACCTGCGAGCGCACGCCCCGCGAGCGCGCGTGGGTCGTCGGGAGTCAGCGCGAGCACCTCGTCGAACGCCGCGGCGGAATCGAAGCGTGGCGAGCTGAACGCGGAGTGATAGGCGTGGCGCGCGCGCAGGTAGAGATCGACCGCCTTCGCGTTCGTCGCAGCCGCGCGCGCCGGCGTCGCGTCGAGATCGACCGTCAGGGCCTCGGCGATCGCGTGCGCGATCACGTCGTTCTGGGCGAGCAGCTCGGCCTCCGGAACGTCGAACTTGCGCGCCCAGAGCTGAAAGCCGTCGGCGACGCTGACGAGCCGCGCGTTCACGCGATATCCGCCGGGCGTGCGCCGCACCGAGCCCTCGACGACCACGGCCACGTCGAGCTCGCGTCCGACGTCGCGCGCATCACGCGTCGCGCCCTTGTAGGGCATGACCGCCCCGCGCGATCGCACGCGCAGGCCGCGCGCCACGCTCAAGGCGTCGATCAGGTCTTCGGTGAGCCCGTCGGCGACGTACTCCTGATCCGGCGGACCCGAATTCGCGAAGGGCAACACCGCGACGCGCTTGTCGAGGCCCGTCGTGGCGACCACCGCGCGCTCACGCGCCGCAGCCACGGGCTGAGTGACCTGCGACGGCTCCGGGCGCGCGATGCTCGCGAGCCGTCCTTCGACCTCGCTCATCGACTGCGGTCGCGCCGCTTGGTCGCGCGTCATGCACGCCAGCACCAGCTCTGCCAGCCCGGCGGGAAGATCCGGGCGTCGCGCGCGCGGATCGGGTGGCGGCTCCAAGAGGCGCGCCGCCGCCAGCGCCCAGAGCGACTCGGCCTGCCAGGCAGCCTCGCCGGTACAGAGCTCGTAGAGCACGGCACCGAGCGCGTAGATGTCCGCGCGGTGATCGATTGTCGCGCGCTCGTCGATCTGCTCGGGTGCCATGTAGGCGGGCGTCCCGACGAAGCCGACCGTGCGCGCTCCCTCGGCGGCGGCGCGCGCGATGCCGAAGTCGGTGACGACGACGCGCCCGTCCTTCGCGATGAGGATGTTGTCGGGCTTCAGATCGCGATGGACCACGCCCGCCGCGTGCGCCGCGCCGACGCCCTGACAGACCGCGCGCACGATCTCGACCACGCGCGCGAGAGGGATGCGTACCTCGCGACGAATGGTCGCGGCGAGCGACTCCCCGTCGACGAGCTCCATCGAGAGGATTCGATCGCCGCCGTGCTCACCGATGTCGAAGACGCGCGCCACGTTCGGATGCGTGACGCGGCGAGCGAGCTTCACCTCGCGACGGAAGCGCTCGAGCGCGCCTGGAGCGCTCACGACCTGCGGCTTGAGCACCTTGAGCGCGACCATCTCGTCGAGCTCGATGTCGCGCGCGCGGTAGACGTTGCCCATCCCGCCCGAGCCGAGGAGGCCGAGGATCTCGTAGCGCGCGCCGACGATGGGCCGCTCGGCGGAGACGTTTCCTGCCGCCAGAGTCGCGCTGTGCTCGTCGATGGCCACGTGCGAGAGAGAGTAACAGCTACGCCGGGGCGGTGAACTCGAGTCGATTGCCGAAGGGATCGTCGGCGTGGAATCGAACCGCATCCGCCGTCTCGGTCGAGAAGCGCGCCTCGACGCCCTTGCCCGCGAGGTGCGCGGCGAGCGCACGCACGTCGGCCGCCGTCGCGAGTCGGAACGCGGGGTGCGCCTTCCTCGCTGGGACGAACGGATCTTCCACGCCGACGTGCAGCCCCTGCTCGCCGACGACGAACCAGGCCCCGCCGCGTGCAGCCATCACCGGCGGCTTCGGGATCTCGCGGAGGCCGAGGAGCCCGACGTAGAAGGCCCGCGCACGCTCCTCGCCGCCGACGGGGATCGCGATCTGAACGTGGTCGAGCCCAAGAAGGGGCGGCGAGTGGAGACGCATCGGTCGACGATAGCGTAGGCTCACGCGCGATGAGCGCATCGCGCACGAGCGACTGGGTGCCGGCCTCGCGGAAGCGTCCGCGGCTCTTCGACGAGCTGCCGGGCCTGTCGACGCTGCCCTGGATGCCGCTCGCGCACGCACCGACGCCCGTCGAGAGCTGCGACGCCATCGCCGACTGGCTGGGGCGCAAGGGCATCTGGATGAAGCGCGACGACCTCGCCTCGCCGCTCTACGGTGGGAACAAGGTGCGTCGCTACGAGCTGGTGCTCGCCGACGCGCTCGCGAAAGGGAAGAAGCGCATCGTCACCGCCGGTGGGCTCGCGTCCACGCAGGCGATGGCCACGGCGCTCTTCGGGCGCGCGGTCGGGCTGCCGGTGCGGATCGTGTTGTTCGATCAGCCGGTGACGCGCTTCGCGAAGGAGGCGCTGCTCGTCGATGCCGATGCGGACGCCGAGCTCGTCTGGGGCGGCGGGTACCTGACGACGATCTATCGAACCTGGCGTGCGATGGGCAAGGACGCCTATCTCATCCTGCCGGGCGCGGCGAACCCGCTCGCGAACCTCGGCTACATCGACGCGATGATCGAGCTCAGCGATCAGGTCGCACGCGGAGAGCTGCCGCGGCCCGACGCCATCGTGCTGCCCACGGGCTCGTCGGGCACGCTCGCTGCGCTGGCGCTCGGCGCGGCCTGGCTCGGCTGGGACACCGAGATCATCGGCGTGCGCATCACGCTCGCCATCGCGTGCAATCGCATCACGATCAGCCAGATCGTGCGCGCGACGGATCGCTTCATCGCCGCGCGCGAGCCGCGCTGGACGCGACAGAGCAAGAACGTGAAGTACTCGCTCTACGGGAGCGCGCTCGGAAGAGGGTACGGCTACCCGACGAGCGATGCCGTGGAAGGCATCGAGCAGATGCGGCGGCTGACGGGCGAGCCGGGCGAGGTCACCTACAGCGGCAAGGCGCTCGCGGGGCTGCGCGCGATCGCGAAGGAGCCTCGCT
This sequence comes from Deltaproteobacteria bacterium, assembly GCA_043750095.1. GTDB lineage: Bacteria > Myxococcota_A > Polyangia > Polyangiales > Sandaracinaceae > JBBSAT01. Next base: position 12,761 of record JAYVCF010000069.1, on the reverse strand, counting down.
GGCAGGGAAAGAACCTGCTGCTCTGGAACACGCTCTCGACGCCCCGGCCCCTGGTGTCGGACGCGGCCAGGTCGAAGCTGCCCGCGTCGCTGAGGTTCGTGCTCGACGCGAAGGAAGTCGCGTAGACGCTCAGTCGCCGGGACCGCGGCGCACGATCTCGGCGCGCACTTCGATCACGCCCGCGCGAATCATGTCGATCGCCTCGGCCGCGGCGCGGGAGAGATCGAGGATGCGGGGTCGCCTTCGGCCCCAGGGGCCGCGATCGTTCACGCGCACGATGACCGACGCGCCGGTGTCCGGACGGACGACGCGAATGAGCGTGCCGAAGGGGAGATCGCGTGAGGCGCAAGTGAGCGCGGTGGGGTCGTAGACCTCGCCGTTGGCGGTGTGATTACCGGCGAGAGAGTCGTGGTAGTAGCTGACGCGGCCTTCGAAGGTGTCGAGCGCGGGAGCGGTGGACCACTCATCGGTCGGACTCGCACTCGCACTCGCACTCGGACTCGGACTCGCACTCGCACTCGCACTCGCACTCGCACTCGCACTCGCACTCGCACTCGGCCTCGCGCTCGGCGCTTGCGATGCCACGGCTGGATCGCGGCGCCTCGCGTGATGCGCGCTCCCGCAGCTCGGGACCGCCGCCGCGCTCAGCACGAGAGCGATCGCCGCGGCGCTCCGCACGTCAGCCGCCGCTGCTGGGTAGTCCGTGACCGGGCGCGATCATCATCCGACGGTAAGCATCGTACACGAACCTGTCGCTGTGCTCGGGCTGGTGGCACCGCAGGCACGTCTCCTCCGGCGCGTCCAAGGTCACGTGCACGGTGTCGGGCGCGGCGGCGTGCAGGCTCCCCGGGCCGTGACAGTTCTCGCAGCCGACGTTCTGTAGCTCGCCGTGCTCACCGACGTGCGCGACCGTCGATCCACCGGGCCGGTTGTAGCCCGTGACGTGGCAGCCGACGCACGAGAGGTTGTACTCCTTGTGCACGTCGACGAGCGTCTGGTACGCGTGACCGTGAAGCGTGGTGAGCCACCACGTGTGCTCCTCGGCATGACACTCGCCGCAGCGCGCGGTGCCGACGTAGCCCGCTTGTCCCTCGGCGAGCGGCGGCGGAAGAACGCCCGCTAGCGCGACACGATTGTGCTCGTTGACGCGCTGGTCGTAGCTCTCGAGGAGCGCACGCACCGCGGTCTCGCGCGGCCCGTCGTGCGGAAGCGGCAGGTAGCTCGCGACGAACGCGCGTCCATGCACCTCGGGCGCGCGCGCGGCAGCGGCGATCTCGCGCTCGATACCGAGGAGGCGCTCGCGCTGTGCGGCGACGTCGTCCGCGCTCGTCGTTCCGTCGTGCTCCCACTCGGCGATGCGCGCGCGCAGTGCGGTGGCCTCGCGTACGCTTCGATCCCGCTCCTCGGTGCGCGACCAGGTGCTCGCGTCGGTCCACGCGCCTGCCTCGGTGACGCCGTGCAGTTCGATGACGGCCACGCCCTGCCCTTGCTGGCCCGCCGAGACCACGATGGCGCCGTTCACGGCGGGCGGATGCGCCTCGTCCTCGTCGAGGCCGGCCGACACGACGAGATCGAGGCCGTCGATCGCGCTCGCGTATCGCCGTGCGTCGCGGCGCGTTCCGTCGATCAGGGCGATCACGAGCTCCGCACCCTCGGTGCGCGCAGACGCGGTCGCGGCCGTCAGCGCGGCCATCGGGTCGCTCGGCACCTGCACCCCGGACTGCGTGGTCCACTCGGGAAGGCCGACGATGCCGACGTGCAGATTCCCGACGCTCACGACGACGTGATCGCGCACGACGGGCGGCGCGGCCGCGTCCACACCCGCGACGGTGACGGATGCGCCCGACGCGACGAGCGGAAACCGTGCCCGGTTCGCGAGCGCGCTCAGCGTCGCGGCCCCTTCACGCAGATCCCCCGCGCCCGGCGTCGCCGCGGCGAGACCGATGGCGGACAAGCCATCGGCCACCGTCTGCGCGCGCCACTCTTCCTGCGTCGCCGCCATCGCCGCGTCCACGCCGTGTCGATCCTCGTCGTAGAAGAGGTTGCCCGCCGCGACGAAGAGCGTCGGCACCCCGTCCGCGCGGATCGTCGCCATGCGCGCCGCGAGCCGATCGAGCCCGCCGAGCGGATGGCTCGTACAGCCGCAGGGCTCGAGGTAGCCCTTCAGATCGGTCAGCACGACGACGCGAAGCGCGGGCGTGCCCAGCGCCGCGGCCTGCACGTCGGGCACCGTCGGCGTCGTCGGCGCGTGGCGGCCATCCGAGCACGACCCTCCCGAGAGCATCAGCGCGAGGGCGAGCGCCGCTCCGGGGATCACCAGGCGCCGCTCGACGCGAGCTCGATCTGCCATCACGCGCACTCTCATGGGGCTCTCAGGCATAGCGCGATCTCGACCGGAGTCGTCCGCGGACCGGACGCGACACGATCGTGTCGAGATCGTGACGAGATGCTGCCTCACACACCCGGCACTCCGGCCTGAATCCAGCGCTCGAGCAGCTCGAGCTCCGCGTCGCTGGCGAGCTCGCCGCTCGGTGGCATGGGCGCTCCCGCAATGTGGACGTCTCCGAGCATCGTGTAGAGCAGGTAGCTCCGCGCAGGATTTCGTGGGTCGATGCGCGGCAGGCCGATGAACGATGCCGTCACGGTCGCGTCGAGATACCCGCCCACCGCGGGCGCCACCTCGCGCGCGGCGATGCCGATCGCGGTCGCACGGATGGCCCTCGCGCTCGAGAGGTCGAGCCCGAGCGGCGCTCCGCTGCCCACGTGGCAACCCGCTACCGCGCAGCCCGCGAAGATCCCCGCCACGTCGTCGTAGGTCACCGCGTCCGGCGTGGGCGGGGTCGTCGTGCTCCCCGTGTGGAACACGCGCGCGGCGACCTCGGCCGAAGCGTGACCCTCGAGGTCGCGCAGAGGATGGAGCGCGAGCGAATAGTCGACGTCCGGATCCAGCAAGTCCGAGGGCCGCACCACCAACGCCGGGTGCACCACGCGGATCTCGAGATCGACGAACACGTAGTTCTCGCCGGACGTGATCTCGACCACGCCCTGCGGAATGCTCGCCGCTGCGATGCGTCGGTCGAGCTCGATCCGAAAGACGGGCGCGCGATCGAGGGGCCCCGCCGCGAAGTCCGGGCTGATGCCGGTGACGCGCGGCCCCTCGTGGGTCGCTCCTACCGGCACGTCACAGCCCGATGCCAGCGAGAGACATGCCCCGATCGCGAACGACCCGAGCCTCCGTCCAGCTCGACGCTTTTGCGTCAGGATCACGCAGCGCGACGCTTCTGCGCCGCGTTCAAGACTCGGCGTAGTTGCTGAGCTGCTGGCGAACGACGTCCTCGGGAATCCCGTCCGGGATGTACTCCTTGAGGCAGTCCGCGACGGTCACGAGCATGTCGTCGACGCCCTTGTCCTCGATCAGCTTCGCGAGCAGCTGCCGCGCCTCGCGCGAGTCGTCGTCCCGCAGGAACTGACGGATCTGCTCGATGGTGATGTCCCCCGAGAAGTCGAGCTGAGCGTTCTGAAGGAGGAAGCGGGCAAGCTCTTTCACGGGGGTCTCCTCCGCTCGCTACGGTAACGGCACGATAGGGCGGAGCGAGGTTTTAGCCTCTGGGCCGAGAGTGAGGCAAGAACAAACGAGGCCGAGGCCCGCGCAACTCCGAGGCGCCGACCTCAGAGATCCATGCCCGCGAACGGGTCGTCCGAGTCGCTGGCGCGGGGGCGTGGCGCTGTCGCGGGCGGCGTCGGTGAGCTCGACCCTGACGAGGGCGGTGTCGCGGGCGCGTCAGCCGCGTCGGTCCGATGCCGCGTGCGTCCGCTCAGGCGGTCGGCGATGTCGGCGTGCGCATCGTCGCCGCCGCTTCCACCCGCGGAGCTGCCCTCGGTGTCGTCTCGCAGGATCGAGTCGACGAGCGCGTGGCCTCCCGTGTCGCGCGTGATCGTGTGGGCCCGCAGCGTGGGTAGCTGGGTGAGCGTCGCCCGCTCCTCGAACACGAGGCAGAAGAATCCGTAGAACCGCGTCTGGTCCACAGCGCGCAGTCGCGTCGTCGCGTCCTGCCACTCGACCCAGCGGGTCGGAGGTCGGCCTTCCACGAGCGAGCCGCTGCGCTCGACGCCCGGCCCGAAGCGACGCTGGATCGCTTGAGAGAACTGCTCGAACGTGACGCCCGCGCCGAACGCCGCCGCGTCGTAGGCCTGGTAGCGCTTCCAGAGGTGATCGTTGATGAAGAAGTAGTGGCTGGTCGAGTGCGTCTCGTCCTCGCGCACGACCATCATCGACTCGTTGTTGCCGGCGGTGAACTCGTCGCGCAGGAACGACGTGTCCCAGCCGCTGGGCTGGCCGCGGAAACGGATGTAGCTCGCGCGGATTCGGCGGACGTCCTCGTCGCGCTCCGCACGCAGGCGATCTTCCTCGATGGCGCCGGTCGCCTTCGCGATGCGCGGGCGGAAGCTCTCCGCGATCCGCCCCGAGAAGAGCTCGAAGGTGTCGTGCGGGTTGGTGCCCCAGTGCAGGCCGATCTCGTCCAGGGCTGGCGCGATCGCCGCGCTGTCGGGCGCCTCGGCGGGGGCCGTCGTCGAGCTGCGTCCGCGGCGGCTGCCCGAGCGTCCGCGGCGTCCGCGCTGTGCCTCGACATCGCTCACCGCGACGGCGGAAACCACGCTGACGGCGCACGAAAGAAGCGCGACCACGACAACGGCTCGATGCCGACTCAAGGCGCCGAAGGCGCGACTACCGGTGCGAAAGCGCATCTTCATGACTCCTCTTGCAACCGGCGCATCATACACGCCCCCACGACGTTCGACACCGCGCCCTTGTGGTCCTTGGGCCTACCTGCCCGCTCCGCCGATGGCCCCGCCGAAGAAGGGGATCAGGCTGGCCAGGTCGTTGTCGTCGAACGAGAGCATCGCGCCCAAGAAGAAGTCGATGGTCGTCTCGTTGAGGAAGTCGTCCACGCCGCCGAGGATGAAGAGCGAGTCGACGAGCTCGTAGGAGAGACGCGTGCGGATGCGCGGGAACTGCGAGTGGCCGAACTGAAAGATGTCGGCGTTGATGACGAGCCGCTCCTCGAAGAAGTTCAGATCGAGCCCGAGACCGCCCGACGACTCCATGATGCCGAAGCGGAAGGTCGCGAAGTACACGCGCTGCGCGAGCATCAACGAGAAGAGCAGCGCCTGGCTCGTGGTGACGCGCTGCTCTTCGTAGAACTCGGGTTCGCCGGCGGCCGGAGGGCTCCGACGGACCTGCGTGGTCGTGAACTCGGTCCGGCCGCGCGGGTCGTCCACGAGCTGGATCAAGAAGTAGCGTCCCTCGCGCGGGAAGAGCTGGAACGAGAAGTAGTTCTTGAACGTGTTCGAGAGGAAGTTGTACTCGCTGCGGAGCTGCACGACGGTGCGCAGGCGTGTGAAGGCGCCGACCACGTCGGAGATGCCCTCGACGCTCGTCTCGACCTCGTCGATGAGGTGCTCGTCGCTCGTGAGCCGGCCGATCGTTCCTTCGCCCGCTGCCGTACGCTCGGTGACCTCACCGATGTCGGCGAGCACGTCCTCGAGCTCCTCGGAGGCGCGGTGGATCGACGCGAGCGTGTCGTCGGACTCTCCGAGCGAGCGATCGATGTCGCCCTGGTTGTGCTCGATCAGATCGCGCACGTCGGTCGTGAGCGCCTCGACGTTGCGCAGGATCGCGTCGAGCCGCGGGCGCGCGTCTCCCGTGATGCCTTCCACGTTCTCGAGCGTGCGATCGACGACCTGCTCGTTGGCCTGGATCGTTCGGTTCACCGCCTCGAGCGCTTCGGTCAGGTTCCTCAGAGACGCGGCCATCTGCCGGCCCGCCTCGTCATTGCCGAAGGTCGTCTCGAGCTGACGCGCGACGGCCCGCACCGAGTGCGCGATCGCGCCCACGTCCTCCATGATGTCGCCCATCCCGGGCACTTCCTCCACGACCATGATCTCGTCGCCATCGACGAGCTGCCGCTCGGTCACCGTGCCCGGATGGATCGCCAGGAGGTACTCACCGAGGAGAGAGGCCGACTCGCGACGCACACGCGCATCCGCGTAGAGCGCCACGCCTTCGTCCATCAGGATCTCGACGCGCGCGCGATCGCCCTCGAGCGAGATGCGATCGATCTGCCCCACGTGGATGCCGGCGATGGTCACGCGCGACTTCGTGATCAAGCCCGACGCGTCGGCCATCGACGCGTGCACGCGGTAGCCGTGGCCACCGCCTGCAGTCTCGTCCACCGCACGCCAGAGCACGAACGCCGCCACGACCGCCGCCAGGACGAGCGCTCCCACTTTGGCGGCATTGATCTGATCCCGCATCGAGCCCGGCGGATCCTATCTCAACCTTGCGATTTGCGAGCACGCTCGCTGCGGAGCTGCAGGAACGCCGGGAGCACGATCACCGCGGCGCTGAGGCAGGTGATCTCGCTGATGGTCATCGCCAGGCCGAACGAGTTCAGCGCGCGGTTCGTGGACGCGAAGAGCGAGATGTACCCGATGATCGTGGTGAGCGAGCAGAGGATCACGGCGCCGCCCGCACCCTCGAGCGAGCGTCGTAGGGCGCCTGTCGGATCGTGCACGCGCTCCTCCGCCAGGCGCTGAATCACGTTCACGGCGTAGTCCACGCCGATGCCGAAGGTGATGGGAAACGCCACGAGGTTCAGGAAGTTGAGCCGAGCGCCCAGCGCGCCGAGCGCACCCGCCATCCAGACCACGCCGAGCACCAGGGCGCCCAGCGTGAGCAGCCGATCGCGCATCGAGCGGAACGAGAGGAACACCAGGACCGAGACGGCCGCGAACGAGAGCCCGATCGCCTTGAGCCCGTCGCGAAAGATCGCACTGAGCAGATCGGCGAACACCGCCGCGACGCCAGCGACCGCGGGAGAGCGACCGTCGGCCGTGCGCGCGGAGCGGACGCCCGCGGCCCACTCGATCAAGTACCGCCCGTCCCAGACGTCGTGCGAGACGACGTGCTCGACGAACACCAGCCGGCCGCGCGTTCCGTCGCGCTCCGTGAACGGACGCGCCACGCTCTCGGGCAGATCCTCTGCGCTGATCGGCGTCACGGTCTGCGGCGGCAGGTTCTCGTCGACCTGCGTCTGCTGCTCGTCGGTGAGATGCGGTCGAACGTCGAGCAAGAGCTGCCGCAGCTCGCGCAGCACGGGGACCTTCGCGTCTTGATCGGCCGGGAGCAGGTCCGAGATCGTCCTCACCTCTCCGACGACGTCGGGATGCGCGTCGCGATAGGCGACGAGCTCGGTGCGAAGGAGCGGCACGTCGGCGACGCGCGGCGCCAGGATCGCGAGCGCACTGCCGCTTCGTGTCTCTTCGACCGTCTCGCCCACGAGCTCGCTCACGAGCTGCACGCGGCTCTCGGCGCTGCGATAGGCCTGGAGCTCGCGGAAGTCGTACTCGAGCAGATCGCCTTCGAGGCGACTCGCGAGCGCCACCGAGAGCGCGATCGTCACGATCGCAGCGAGGGCGAGGACGACGCGTGGTGCTCCGAGCGCGAGCCGCGCGCTCATCACACCGTAGAAACCCTTCGCGTTCTTCTCGCGATCGCCGAACGTGAGCGGGCGCCAGCGCTCGGAGACCACCGCGAGCGCGGGCAGCACCGTGTACGTCGCGACCCAGCAGAGCACCATCCCCATGCCGCCGATGACGCCGAAGTCGCGAAAGCCGCGCACCTGCGTGGCGATGAGCGATCCGTAGGAGAGCGCCGCGGCGAACGCAGCCGCCATCGTGGCCGGCCAGGTCCCGCGGTGTGCGCGCTCGATCGCCTCGAGCGTGCCCTGCCCCTCGCGTCGCTCTTCGAAGTAGCGGCCCAGCCAGATCACGGCGGAGTTCACGCCGTTGCCGACCACGATCGATCCGAGGAACGCCGTCGACGCGTTCAGGTACTCGACGATGGGCTGCGCCGCACCGAAGGTGATCAACACCGGCGGAACGAGGACGAGCGCGAGCAACGCGAAGGCGCGCGCGCGAAGGAAGAAGGCATAGATGACCACGGCGAGCAGCACGAAGGTCACGATCGTCGAGCGCTCCACCGCCTCCTCGAGCGCCTCCGTCTCCTCGCTCACGTCCATCAGCTCGCCACCGAAGTCGACGCGAAGCCCGGGCACCGCGAAGCCCACGCCCTCGTTCACGCCCCGCAGCTCGGTCGGCTCGACGGCGAGGATCTCGTGCGCAGCATCCTCGACGGCCTCGATGAGCCGATCGGTTCCTTCGGTCGCCCCGCCACGGATCCCCGTCCGCAGGAACACGAGAATGATCGGACGATCCGGGTGCTGGTAGAAGCCCTCTGGGAAACGGTCGAGCTGCTCGCGCGCGTGATCGGCGTCCCTCTCCATGCGGTGGATCACCGTCTCGGGATCGGGCGGCGGCTCCTCGTCGAGATCGACATAGAACGGGTTCGCGCGCGCGCGCTCGTAATCGAGCCGATCGGAGAGCGCGGTTCGCATCTCCTCGAGGTCCGAGAGGTCGGCGTAGAGAAAGCGGTGCGCTTCGACGAAGTCCGCGAAGTCGCCGACGTTCCAGTCCACCGACGCGACCTCGAGATCACGGCGCCCGGCGATCCGGGGGACCAGCGCGCGGACGAACGTGCGCACCGACTCGATCGATCCGCCCTCGGTCACCTGCACCGCGAGCGTCAGCGTGGAGGTGCCCCCGAAGCGCGCGCGAATCTCGTCGAGGTCGCGCACGCTCTGCGCGTTCTCGGGGAGGAGCGCCTGGAAGTCGCTGTTCAGCCGCAGCCGAGTGACCCAGGGGAGAGCGAGCGCCCCGAGCCCGAACGAGATCACCAGCCACAGCCAAGGCCGACCGTGCTGACTGCGCGCGAGCGTCTCGAGCAGTCCCTTCATCCGCGCGCGGAGTTATCGCGAAACCCACCGAATCGCCAGAGGGATTCGCCGTCGCTCTCGCTCTCGCTCTCGCTCTCGCTCTCGTTCTCGCTCACGCTCTCGCTCTCGCTCTCGCTCTCGCTCTCGCCCTCGACCGCGACCGCGAAGCCCAGCGGCCAATCGCCGCCGGGCTCGCGACCACCGCCTACGCCCGCGCCACCCGCACGAGCACTCCGATCACATGATCGAGCCGCGCCCGCACAACGCCATCGATGCGCGCGTACCCCATCGCCTCCGCCACATCGAGACAAGCGACGACCTCCCGCGCCGACCCGAGCGCCGAGAGCCGCCGCTGCCGCCGATTCCCACCGCTCATCCCGTCGGACTCCGCGAGATTGAGCGGCACGCTCGTCGCCGCGCGCCGAAGCTGATCCGCAAGATTGCGATCGACCTGCGCTACGACGCGAAAGATGCCCGCGACATCGCGACGGACCTGAAGAGAGACCGGATAAATGCTGAGCATGAGGAGCCTCCGTATTTCTGGCTGGAGCCCCGACCTGCTCGGGGCGAAGCCCCACCCAGGGCGCGCGCAGGCCCGGTCAACCCTCGGTCCGCGAAGGCGGACCGACCGAGCGGAGCGGCGCAGAGCAGCGCGGAGCCGTCGCTTCGACTGCGAGCACTGCGAGCACCGCGAGCATCGGCGCGCACGCAGTGCGCGGGGTTTACCGGGCCGAGCACGCCCGCACGATGAGAATGCCCGAGCAGAGCGCTTACGTTGATGCGAGCAAGGAGCTCGGGTCAGGCCGCAAGAGCGTCCGCGCGAACCCAGCCGGTGCATCGACGTCCGCGAACGACTGCTCCGGGGCGGCGCCGCCATGCGCGACCCCGTCGCGACGCTGTGCGATCGCGTGAGTCACTGCGCACTCATCCTGGGCCCGCGATCGGTACGCAAGCTACAATGGTCGCGATGCCGCGCTTCGCCACGCTGATCCTGCTCGTCGTCCTCGCGTCCGGCGCCGGTTGCGTCGGTCCGAGCCCGGGCACCGGGAGCCTCGCCGGAACGGCCTTCCGACCGCTCCGGCCTGGCGACACGACGGGTCGAATCATCGTCTACGGTCCCAGTGGTTCACCCAAGCGGCGACCGACCTGCGCGGACGTCCGCGAGTGGGAGGTCCTCACGTGGCCGGAGATGGACCCGGTCGCGACGACGGCCACCGCGCGGGGTGCGGACAGTACGGGGTGTCCGATCGAGCTCTTGCCCACTAGGCCGTTCGCGGCGCGCTGGTACGTGGTCCACTGGAGCGGACACGATCTGGCGTCCTGGGCCGCCGAGATCGACCACGCGCGCCAGTTGTCCGACGACACGTGGGTCTGGCCCTTCCACGGCGTCGTACACGCGCGCGTCACCTCGCTGGAGCGCAACGACCTCGAGGGGCACAGCCTCGTACAGGCAACGTTGTCCGAGCCGATCGATCCGGCGTCCGGCGCGAGCTGGGCCTCGCTGATGACGGTCACGCAAACCGGCGCCACCTGCGCCTATCCCGGAGAGGTCGTCCACTGGGGCTCGGCCACCATCGGCTTCTCGGAGACGGTCGTGGTCGACTGCGTGGGCCTCGACTGGACGATGCCCGTCCACGTACACGTCGAAGGCGCGCTCACACGCGGCGGCGATCGACTCCCCGTTCCCGTCGTGAACCTCGATCACACCTTCGACGGCGCGCCCGAGGCGATGTCGCTCTACTTGCCCGATCCGGACGACGCGCCCGTGCCACCGTGCACGAGCCCGCGCTGCGAGTAGGAGCGTACGACCGATGTTCTTCGTCGAGGTCGGGACGAACGGCGTCGCGCCGCACGCCTGAGCGCGCAATCGTTCCCTACAATTAGAAGGAGCCCGCGAGCCGATCACAAGGCGCACCGCGGGCTCTTTCGTTTCCGTCTCTCGCTCTCGCTCTCGCTCTCGCTCACGAGGTCGCGGCGGGCGCGACCTGCGGGCGCGTACGCCAGACGCTGCTCACCGTCAGCGCGGTCGCGGCGAGGAAGAACTGGCACAGGCGCGCGACGAGCGCGATCCCGATCGCGCGGGCGGGCGCGTTCTCCAGGCCGAGCGCCGGCGCGAAGAGTCGATACGCGCCCTCGGTGATGCCGACCTGGTTGGGCACCATGTCGCCGAGGCCCGCGCCCACCAGGTGGATGCCTTGCGCGACGAGCGCGGAGAGCGGCGTGAGCTGTCCACCGACCGCGAGCAAGATGATCCCGTATTGAAGCGCTTGGAACATGCGGCCGACGAACGTCGCGAGGATCGGCCGACCCCAGGAGACTTCGTCGCGCAACGCCTCGTCGAACTCTTCGCCATGAGACGCGAGCGCGCGGATGTGCTTGCCGAGGAACGTCCCGATCGACGAGCGACGCGAGGTGAGCACGATCAAGCAGCCGACGACCCCGGTGACGAGCCCGTTGACGAGCACCATCCAAGCGAGCGGCGTGTGGAACTGAACGGCCAGCCCCACGGCGATCCACGCCGGAAAGCTGATCAGCGTGTTGCCGATCAACGTCGCCGCCTGCAAGCGCGTCGCGAGCGCGGCCGCGTGAGAGGCGCCGACGTAGGGAACGAGGCCTGCCGCACGCGCCACTTCACCGCCGGCACGACCTGCGGGGAGCAGGATCATCACGCCGTAGGCGACGAACGCCGTTCGCACCCAGACGGCGAACGGGACCGCCGCACCGCGCTCACCGAGCAGCGATCGCAGCGCGACCACGTCCATCGACATGAACGCGACCTCGAGCGCGACGACGAGCGGCAGATACGCAGCCGCCTCCAGCAGCGTCCGCAACACCTGATGCGGGCCCGCCTCGGTGACGAGCGCGACGACCGCCGCCAGGCCGAACACGAACAAGAGCGCGCGCCCGACATTCTTCAGAATGCGGTTGCGCCGCTCGTGCGGCTTCTTCGGCGCGTCGACTTCTCCGGCCACGAGCGCAGGGATTAGCTCTTTCGAGCGAGGTCCACCAGGCCAGTCTTGTCGGACCACACCTTCCGGAACGCGTCCGCGTACAGGTCCACGGTCGCGGCGCTCTGGGCGATCAGCGGGCAGGTCTGCGAGAAGAGAACGAGCGACGAATCGAGCAGCGTGCGCGCACCCGAATACGTGGCGTGATAGTTCGTGTGGCAACGCTCCACATCCCCCGCGGAGAACGGAAAGCCTTTGCCGAAGCCCTTCAGCTCCGTGAAGAGCGGAAAGCTCGGAAGCGCGGCGCCCTGCCACAGCACCACTTCGCAGCCCTCGGCGCGCAGCGCGGTGATCACCGCATCGCGAAGTTTCGGCGCGGGGAGATCGATCCCCGCCTTCTGAGGATCCAACCAGACGCGGTACTTGTGGAACACCGTGGTGCGATCGCTCGGGATCACCTGCGGCGAGACGCCCGGCAGCTCGCGCAGCGCCTTGGCCAAGCGGTGTCCGTTCTCCTGCGAGCGCGCCGTCTTCTCTGCGAGCGAGGCGAGCTGCGTGCGCGCGAACGCCGCCATCATCTCGTTGCCGCGATACATCGATCCCACACCGAGCGAGACCATGGCGCGGTGACCATCGAGCGGGCGGTTGGGATCGTAGGCCGCGGAGTCGGCGCGCACGATGTTCTGCGCGAAGTTGCGGACCTGGTTCGCACGCTCGAAGAGCGCGTCTTCGTTCGTCGTGTAGAGGCCTCCCTCGCCCGCCGAGAGGTTCTTGCTCGACTGGAGCGAGAAGCCCGTGCCGCGACCGAAGCCTCCGACGGGCTTGCCCTCGTACGTCGCGAGGTGCGCCTGCGCCGCGTCTTCGATCAGCGCGAGAGCGTGCTTCTTCGCGATGGCGGCGATCGGGCCGAGGTCGCACGGCGTGCCGTGCACGTGCACCGGCATGATCGCCTTGGTGCGCGGGGTGATCGCGGCCTCGA
>JAYVCF010000068.1:0-11374 GCA_043750095.1 Deltaproteobacteria bacterium | reverse complement strand
CGCGACGGCCGCGACGCAGGCCTGGCACGCAGCGCTTCGAGACTGGGAACAGACGCGCAATCCTGCCGCGTACGGCGCGTGGCTCGCGATCGACGAGCGGTTCCCCGAAGGCCAGGAGGCCCACCGTCGGATCCGCGAGGCGGATCGGCTCTATCGCGACGGCATCGCGCGCGTGGGCGACGGCGATCCGCGGGCGCGTGAGCCCTTCGAGGAAGCCGTGCGCACGGCGCCGATGGATCCGCGCCTCTATCTCCCGCTCGCTCGCGCGTTTCGCTCCCAAGCCGAGCTCGCGCCCGACAACCCGCACCTCTTCATCCGCGCCGCCGAGTACTACCGAAAGTTTCTCACGCTCGTTCCCGACGATCCGGATCACGACGTCGCGCGTCGCGAGCTCGAGGAGCTGGACCCCGAGTCTGCGCAGCTGGCGGCCCTCGACGTGCCGGCCACGACGCCGACACTGCCCGACGACTCGGGATTTCTCTCGAGTCCTCTCGCGGTGGCGAGCGCGCTCAGTGCCGTGGCGCTCTTGCTCGCGCTCGCCGCCCTCTTCGTCATCCTCGTGCGCCCCTCGGGTCGCTCCCTCGCGGAGCTCGCCGCGACGCGTCCCGAGCTGCACCCCGCCATCGCGTATCTCGTCTCGAGCCTTCGCCACGAGCTGCTCAAGCACCGCATCGGTGCGGTCTCGTCGGGGATCGACGCGCTCGCCGAGGGGCGTGCGAGCTCGCCGCAGCGTGAGTTCGTGAGCACGCGTCTGTTCGGCGGCGAGCCGCTCGCCAGCGCCTGGGAAGGTCACCTCCGCGCCTTCGAGCGCGCGCTCGGCCCCGAGCTCGATCTGCGCCGACGTGATCGCGGGTTTCGGAGTGCGGCGCGCGCGATCGCCGCCATCGGTCGGCTCGAGGCTCCTCTCGCCCGCGGCGACGTGCGGGCCTCGCAGCGCCTCCGCGAAGCGCACGCGGAGCTGGGCCGTCTCGATCGCGAGCTGGCCGAGCTGGTCTCGGGCATGGTCCGAACGCGCGTCGACGGCGCGTTGTTGCGAGACGTCCTCGACGACGTGCAGAAGGAGTACGCCACCTCGCGCGTGTCGCTCGGCGCCGTGACCATCGAGACGCCTCATCCGGCGCCCGAGATCGAGGTCTTCCGCGTGGACCTCGTGCTCGTGCTGAAGAACGTGCTGCGCAACGCCATCCTCGCGGTGGGCCGCATGGAGCCGCCCGGACGCGTGAAGATCGAGGTCGTCGTGGAGCTCGAGGCCACGGGCGAAGAGAACGTCGTACTCCGTGTGCTGGACACGTCCCCGGAGACGCTCACCACCGAGGCGATCTACGAGCGGCGCGTCGATCGGGGCCTCGGGCTCGTCACGGCGGCGCTCACCCGATACGACGGCGCGATCATCGTCGAGCGAGCCGATGCGCCATGGGCCAAGGCCGTCGCGCTTCGGTTTTTCCGTGCGTTCGGTGACGAACCCCCCTTCGACTCCGCCGAGCCGCGCATCGACGCGTGACGCGATACGATGCGGGAGCGTGGCCAAGCGGAAGATGCTCGTCGTCGAGGACGGCACGGAGTACGAGGAGTTTGCCAAGACGTTCCTCGGCGATCGGTTCGATGTGAGCGCGGCGCGCTCGGCCGCCGAGGCCGTGAGCACGCTCGCGAGCGCCCACTTCGATGTGCTCCTGGTGGATCTGCGCTTCGAGCGCGCGCCGGCGGACGTGCTCGTCGGCGACGTCGACGCGATCGCGCGACGCTTGTTCGGGGGCGATCGCGCGCGCGCGCTGCGCTGGATCAAGGACCAACAGGGAACCCTCGTGCTCGCCGAGATCCGCAAGGCGGGCTTCGCGCAGCGCGCGGTCTTCGTGCACGACTTTCCCGAAGAGCGCCTGAAGAACCTCGCCAAGCTCTACGGCGACGTGCACGCGGTGCCGAGCTTCGACGCCACGGCGATCGGCGCACTCTTCGCGGGGGCCGCCGCATGAGCGAGTCGAAGGACGTGATCGCGCGCACGCTCGCGCACGATGTCGGCAAGTACGTCGCGCGTGCCGCGCGCAACCTTCCGCCCAGGGGCGCGATCCCAGGCGTCCTCGTGGACATGCTCTGGCGCGACGTGTTCGGCACCCTCTCGAGCGGCGAGACACCGCGCGCTCGCTTCGAGACGCTCGTCCACGCGCTCGCCGTCGACGACCCGCGGATCCTCGAGGTCCGCGAGCGCTTCGCGCGGATCGCGGCGCTCGAGCGCGAGCTGGCGGGCGGGACCGAGCTCGTCGTTCGATCGATCGCCAACGACGCGCTCGCCATCGATCAGGCCCTCACGTCGCTCGCGCGTGATCTCTCGAGCGGAGCCAAGAAGTCATGAGCGCGCGTCGGCCCAAGCTCCTCATCGTCGACGACGGCGATCGCTACGTCGAGCTCGGCCACGCGCTCCTGCGCGACTACGACTACGCGACGCGCTGCGATCTTCCTGGGCCTTGCTGGACCTGCGAGAAGAGGCCTGGCTGCACGCTGACCCACGCGCACGACGCCGCCGAGACGGACGAGGCGCTCCGCAAGAACCGCGACGTCGACGTGGTGCTCCTCGACGTGGCGTTCGACGTGCCGGTCGAGCGCCTCTTGCCCTCGAGCGAGAAGAACCTCGAGCGGCGGCAGCGGCTGCAAGGGATCGAGATCCTGGGGCACCTGCGCCGGATGCGCGCCGACCTGCCGGTGATCTTGATGACGAGCGAGTCGCAGCTCGCCTACCAAGACGCGGCGGAGGCGCTCGCCGTGGACGAATTCGCGTCGCTGGCCGGCGAGGCCGCGTTCGACGCGCGTGCGCTCTCGTTGCTCGTCGAGCGCGTGCTGGCGCGGCACGCCGATTCCCCCGAGGCGGGTGGCTACACCTGGGGAAGCTCGCCCGCGATGGCCCGTCTGCGCCGCGACGTCACCGCGCTTGCGCGCACGTCGCTTCCCATCTTGGTGCTCGGCGAGCCTGGCACCGGCAAGAGCGCCCTCGCCGAGCGCGTGCTCCATCCGCTCACGCGGCGAAAGGGCCCCTTCGTCGCGGTCGATCTCGCGTCGATCCCCGAGACGCTCGTCGCGTCCGAGCTCTTCGGCACCACGCGCGGCGCGTTCAGCGGCGCGGTCGATCGTCGTGGCCGCTTCGAGGAAGCGAACGGCGGCACGCTCTTTCTCGACGAGGTCGGCAACCTCCCTGCCGAAGCGCAGCGCATGCTCTTGCTCGCTCTCCAAGACGCGCGCATCACGCGGCTCGGCGAGAGCTCGCCGCGGTCGATCGACGTGAAGCTGGTGGCAGCGACCAACGCCGACCTCGGAGCGCGGGTGCGCGCAGGAACGTTCCGCGCCGATCTCTACGCGCGGCTGAATCCGGCGGCGCGTCTCACCATGCCGCCGCTTCGTGATCGCATGGACGATCTCGACGTGCTCGCGCGCGCGCTCTTGAAGAAGAAGCTCGCGAGCGGCGCCGACCGTGAACTGCTCGCGGACTACCTCGAGGTCGCCGGACTCGGCGGCACGCCGCACGCCGAGCTGCATCTCGGCAAGGTCCCCCTCCACGTCGATCGCGGCGTCGCGCTCGTGCTCTCGAAGAACAGCGTGAGCGAGCTGCGCCGACACGCGTTTACCGGAAACGTGCGCGAGCTCGAGCTGCTCGTGGCGAACGCGGCGGTGTTCACCATCGCCGATGCGCTCAGCGCGGCGCACGAGGGTCGGGCCCACACAGGCGAGAGTGCGCGCATCCTCCCCATCCCCGAGAAGCTCGTGCGCGAGCTCTTGTCGGCCGGAGCGCCCAGCGCGCCACGCGAGCGAGCGCAGAGGGGCATGACCGAGCTGGAGGTCCGCGCGTCGCCGACGCTGCACGGCGTCGCGCAGCACCTCGAGAGGCAGCTCTACGAGCGCCTCTTCGCCGAGACGAGCGGCGACTTCGAGAGCATGGCCGCGCGCCTCCTCGAGAAGCCCGGTCCGGCGGGCGCCCGCAAGGTTCGGCTTCGCTTCAACCAGCTCGGCCTCAAGGTCCGGGGCAAGAAGCGCGTGAACGAAGAGTAGCTTCTACGAGATGCAAATCGTAGCGTAGGGCTGCCGCGGCGAGACTCGCTGCCTGAAAACAAGCCACCTCGCTCCTGGCCCGCCGCTCGCAATGTCCCCTCCCGAAAGGTAGGCGGCGATGGCGAGCGAAACGAAGACGGACTCGAGCGTGGTGATGGCTCTCTCGGAGTTGGTGCGGATGGAGCAGCACCGCATCGACTCCGATCGCGAGCGCGAGCAGATGCGCCTCGCAGAGCAGCGCGCCGAGCGCGAGCGCATCGAGACCGCCGCACGCGAGGCCGAGCGTCAGCGCGTCGAGCGGGCTGCGCGTGACGTTGAGGTCGCGGAGGCCGAGGCGCGGCTTCGCTTGGAGGCCGATCGAGAGCGTGACCAGCGCATCGCGGCGATGCGGGCGGAGCTAGCCCGCGTCGAGTCGGATCGCCAGACGCTCCGCGCCGATCTCCAGCATCGGCTCACGCCGCGGGAGCCCTCGCGCGCCAACGGCTGGGCGCTCGCGTTCGGGCTCTCGAGCCTCGTCGCGGCGAGCCTCGCGGGCCTCTTGGTCATGCAGCAGGGCGCGCGTGACGTGACGCTCCCGCTGACGTCGGTCCATGCGCCGGTCGCGCTCGTCGCGGCGCCCGCCCACGAGACGGCGCAGGAGATCGCGATCCCGACGGCGCCCGAGCACGTCGAGACCGTCGCCGCCACGGAGCCGCCGGCGCCGCGCGGTCGTCGCCACCACGCGGACCGCACGCAGGTCGATGGCCACACCACCGGGCACGGCACCGAGATCATCGGCCTCGGTACCGACGACGGCGGCGACGACGTGCTCGGCCCGGACCTCGTCCTCGATGCACACCGCAGCCTTCAGCACTGAAGGGCTGTGTTAGGCTCCGCGCGCGCCCGATGGCGCTCGGAGGCAGGATCATGGTGAAGATGGTCAGGGTGCTTGGTGTCGGCATGGGTCTCGCGGTCGCGGCGTGCGGCGGCGGTGGAAGCACCACCACGGGCGGCGGCGACACGACGACTGGCGGCGACACTTCGTCGCAATACGCAGGCCCCATCGGCTCGACCGACGCGGCGCAGGGCGAGGCTCGCTACAACGCGGTCTGCGCGTCGTGCCACAACAACGGCGCGCCCGCGATCGCCAACATCGGTTGGACGACGGATCACCTCCGCCGTCAGATCCGCGAGGGCTCGGCGAACATGCCGGCCATCCACCCGGCGCGATTGAGCGACGCGGACATGGAGGCCGTGCTCGCGTACCTGCAGACGATCGGCGCCGTTGCCGGAGACTCCGCGACGCCGGCCGCTCAGTAGCTCAGGCCGCTCACGCGACGCACGACGGGCGGCCTCTCGAGGACGCTGCGCGCGAACGTATACCAGCGCTGTGACTCGGCGCGGTCGGTGTCCGCGCGCTCGAGCATGATGCGGTGGTGCAAGCGGAGCTGCTCCGGGCCGTCCGCGTCCGGCACGGAGAGCAAGAGGCGCTGCGCCTTGACGCGGTAGTGGTCGCCGAGAGCCCGTCCCACGACGAGCACGCCGGCGAGATCCACCATCGCGAGGCCGTCAGTGGGCAGGCGCAGGTGACGCGCGATGCGGGTCAGGTCGGTGCCGGCGTCGCGCGCCGCCATGCGGATCTCCGCGAGCGTCTTGCGCGGCAGCACTTCGCCGCGGTCCAGATCGACGCCGACGCGCCGCGCGTCGATGATGACCTCGCGCTTGAGCACGTCGTCGCTGAGGTCGAGCACGATCTCGCGCACCGGCTCTTCGATCCGCGCCCGCGTGATCCCGCGGAGCGGCCCGGTGCTCTCGGAGACGGCGGCCACGGCCTTGCGCCAGCGAAAGCGCTCGGGCTGACGCGCGCGCACGATGTTCACCGCGCGCTTCAGCTCTTCGCGGCGCTTCCAGTAATCGACCGCATCGGTCACGCGCGAACCGTCGTACATAGGCTCCTCCGAGGTACGCGATATCGCGCCGACCCAGCAGAAGCGTCAAGAAAACGGGCGCCTTCCGGCTTGCGCACGCGCCCGCGGAGCCTAACTTCGGCGCCGCGATGCCGACCTACGACTACGCCTGCGAAGCCTGTGGCCACAAATGGGACGTGGAGCAGCGCATGAGCGAGGACCCCGTCCGGAAGTGCCCCAAGTGCGGCAAGATGAAGGCGCGCCGCCAGATCACGGGCGGTAACTTCATCTTGAAGGGCAGTGGCTGGTACGCCGATCTCTACTCGTCGTCGAAGCCCGCCGCGAAGAAGAGCGAGTCCGCCTCGGAAGGCACGCCGTCGTCGTCGTCGGAGACCAAGTCCGAAACGAAGAGCGAAACGAAGAACGAAACGAAGAGCGAAACGAAGAGCGAAACGAAGTCGGAGGCGCCGAAGACCGAGACCAAGTCCGAGTCGAAGCCGTCGAAGAAGGCGGCGAGCAAAGACTGAGGATTCTTCTATGAGGAAGGCAGGAACGCAGGAACAAGATTCTCGTTCGTTCCTGGCTTCCTGCCTTCCTCATAGAACTGTTCCAGCGTTCGCTCCCTGGGCTCGTCAGCGGCCGCCGAGCTCTTCGCGCTTCTTGAGCTCGGACAAGGCGCTCTCGAGCTCGGCCATCTCGGCCTCGTTCATCTCCGGCTCTTCTTCCTTCGCACTCGCGACGCGCGCCGACACCTTCGGCTCCGCTGCGATCATCCCCATCTCGCGCTTGAGCGCTTCGAGATCGGCGTCGGCGCCGGCGGTGGCCTCGAGCTTCGCGAACTTCGTGCGGAGCACGTCGCCGGTCGATTCTTCCTGCAGCTCGCCCGCCGCTTCGACCTCGGCCTCGCGCTGCTCGATCTTCTGCTCCATGCGCTGGAAGGCGTCGAAGGCGCTCGTGTCCGAGAGCTTGCCCATCGCCTTCTGGATCTCTTCCATCGCCTTCGCGCGGTTGTTGCGCGCGATGAGGAGGTCCTTCTTGCGCTTCGCTTCGCCGATCTTGTTGTTCAGCGCCTGCAGCGCGAGCTTCACCTGGCCGACGGCCTGGCTCTGCTTCCGGAACTGTTCCTCGTAGCCCTTCGCGAGCAGCTCGTGCTCCTTCTTGCGGAGCAGCGCTTCCTTCGCGAGCTCGTCGTCACCGGCACGCACGGCGAGCATCGCCTTCTTGTGCCACTCGTCGGTGACGGCCTTCTCGCCCTGCCACTGCCGCTCCAGGCGCTTCTGGTCGGCGATCGCGACGGCGACCTGCTTCTTCACCTCGACCAACTGCGCGTTCATGTCGAGGATGATCTGAGAGAGCATCTTCTCGGGGTCTTCCGACTTCGAGATCAGATCGTTGAGGTTGCTCTTGATCAACGTCGCGACGCGCCCGAAGAAGCCCATGGTCGTCCTCGTCTCCTCTCAGGCCTGTGCGGGACTCGCGGGGACCTTACGGAACACCGCGAAGCCGGGGACGTGCTTGCTGAGCGCCACGCCGAAGTCGTCGAGCGTGCCCACGAGCTCGTTGTAGTCGAGGTTCTCCATGCGGAGCGACGCCGTCAACACCAGGCGTCCGCCCGCGATGCCATACGCGCCGTGCACCATGTCGCTGCCGTTCAGCTCGAGGCAGCGTTGGTGGAGCTCAGCGGCCTTCTTGGGATCGACCGACTCGAGGTCGAGCACGTTCACGCGGAAGAGCGCGACGTCGTCCGAGACCTTCACGACGATCTGCTCGTTCGCTCCGGACACGTCCGACACCACCCAGGTGCCTTCTTCGATCTCGTGGTGCGGGTACTTGGACCGCGTGAGATAGGCCTCGATGTCTTCGTTCGTTCGCATGCGGCTGGCAGCGTAACACGAGCCTCGGACGTCTCATTCCTCGGCAAGTGTGCCGGGCGAGCGCCGGCCGATCATTCTTCCGGAACGTCGCCTGCCGGGTTCGCGAGCTTCTTGGTCCAGAGGATGGCGTCCTTGCGGTCGCCGCCGGACTGGCAGCCGTGAGCGAGCAAGCCGGTGCGGCGAAAGCCCGCGGCCACGTACGCCGTCGCGAGGCCGATGTCGTCGGAGGGCGCGAAGCCGAACGCGCTGATGATGCCGCGCTCCTTCAGGTCGTCCGTCATCGTTCGCAGCGCGGCGGCGAGGCCGAGCACGTCCGCGTCCTCGCTCGGGGAGCGCAGGATCTCGATGAGGGAGTGCCCGAAGCAATCCTGGAATTCGGCCGTGAGGTAGACCTTGCGGCCCTTCTTCGCGGTCGCTTCCACGTAGTAGCGCTCGGCCTCGCGACCGAACGCGTCGAAGCCGCTGAGCGTCGGGCCGTCGCTTCCCCGCTTCTTCCAGGCCTCGTCGCGCGCGGCCAGTGCGTCGTCCACGTCGATGACCTCGACGGCCACACCCGGGATGAGGTCCGGCACTTCCTTCGCGTTCTTCTTTCCCGCGTTGACCGTGCGCTCTGCGATGCGCTGGCCCTCGTCGCTGACCTCGATCGACGCCGTGCGGTCGCCGATCACGCAGCCGACGAGGTGGCCGTCCGAGCGCTTGTAGAAGCCGGGGATCGTGCCTTCGCGAACGAATCCGACGCGCGTCCAGCTCGAGACCTCGTCCTTCTCGACGAGGAGGATCACCTTGGCGATCTGCTCGCGCTTGGCGACGTTCTGGATGAAGAGGCGCTTGGCCGGGAGCGCGCCCGCGCGGAAGTCGATGACGCGGATGAGCCCGATGCGTCGGTTGACGAGCAAGCAGAGGTAGGCGCTCTCGCTCTTGAAGTGAAGCTCTTCGACCCAGGGGAGCGGAGCGATCTGAGCGGCTGCAGCCTTGGCCATCGAAAGAAGCTCCTCTGATTTCAGCCGGATGCAGGCGAGCACCTAGCGAAAAATTCGCGGCAACCTACGCGCGGGTCGAAACGTTGTCAAAGCAGCAAATGCGAGCACCTCGAGGTCTTGACGCATCGCGTTAGACGCCGCAGGTTGATTCGCGTCAGGGCCGGACGCCTCGACGTGCTCGCGATCCGTCGCGCGCGCGGCGGGGGAGGTCCGTCCGCGACTTTCCGAAAGTGAGGCGCCCATGTCGATCTCTCCCGATTTCGCAGCGCTCTACGTGTGTGGGTCCGTGCTGCTCACGGCGTTCTCGGTCTACGTTCTGCACGCGCTCGGCAGCGCCATCGGCCGCGCCGCGCGTTCCGCTCGCCTTCGTCGCGAGCAGCGTTCGAGCTAGCCTTCGCGCGTGTCCTACGACGCGCTCTTGATCGTCGGCTTCGGCGGGCCGGAAGGCCCCGACGACGTCGTGCCCTTCCTCGAGAACGTCACGCGCGGGCGCAACATCCCGCGCGAGCGACTGCTCGAGGTCGGCGCGCACTACGCGCACTTCGGTGGCGTCTCGCCGATCAACGGACAGCTGCGCGCGCTGAAGGCGGCGATCGAGACGGAGCTGCGCGCGAGCGGCAACATGCTGCCCGTGTACTGGGGCAATCGAAACTGGCATCCGATGCTGGAAGCGACCGTCCGGCAGATGCGAGCCGATGGCGTGAAGAATGCGCTCGCGTTCGTGACCAGCGCGTTCGGGTCGTACTCGGGCTGCCGACAGTACCGAGAGGATCTCGAGCGGGCGCGCGCTGCGGTAGAGGGCGCGCCTGCGATCGAGAAGCTGCGCAACTACTTCGACCACCCGCTCTTCGTCGATGCGGTCGTCGACCGCGTGAAGGAAGCGCGATCACGTTCCAGCGAGAGCGCGCGCATCGTCTTCACCGCGCACTCGATCCCGAGCGCGATGGCGGCGAGCGCGCCCTACGAGTCACAGCTGCGCGCGGTCGCGGCCCTCGTCGCGGGGCGATCCGGCTTCGCGCAGCACGACCTCGTCTTTCAGAGCAAGAGCGGCGCGCCCGGGATGCCCTGGCTGGAGCCGGACGTCGGCGATCACATCGAGGCGCTCGCGCGGCGCGGTGTTCACGATGTGCTGCTCGTCCCGCTCGGATTCACCTCCGATCACATGGAGGTCGTCTGGGATCTCGATCACCAGGCGAGACAGCGCGCGGAAGCCGCAGGCGTGAACCTCGTGCGCGCTGGGACGGTCGGCACGCATCCGTCGTTCATCACGATGGTGCGTGAGCTCGTCGAAGAGAAGACGCGCAGCTCGGAACGACGTGCGCTCACGACGTTGGGCGAAGGACGCTGCAGCCCCGAGTGCTGCGTGGCGGCGCGGAGACCTGGCGCTTGAAGACGATCGGCGAAGCGCTGCGCGAGACGATGGCGCTCTTCGTTCCGCTGCCTCCGAGCCCGTACGCCGGAACGTTCGGGCAATTCGTGGCCGAGCCGATCACGGCGGTGATCGAGTCGCCGCCCTTCGATGCGAGCCTCGTCGATGGCTACGCCGTGCGCGCGAGCGAGATCACGCAAGGCGCGTCTCTGTCGGTGCACGGCGAGTCACGCGCAGGCAGCGCGATGCCGAGCGCGCTCGCCGTCGGCACTGCCATGCGCATCTTCACCGGAGCGCCAGTGCCGCAGGGCTCCGACGCGGTCGTGATGCAAGAGGTCGTCGCACGCGACGGAACGACGGCGCGCTTCGAGCGTCCTGTTCAGGTGGGGGCGTCCATCCGCCGACGCGGGTCGGACATCGGGATCGGGCAGACGTTGCTCGATCGCGGCGCGCTCATCGACACGGGCGCGGTGGGCCTCCTCGCAACCCAAGGTTGGGCCGGCGGCAACGTGCGAGCGCATGCGCGGCCGCGCGTCGTCATCGTCACCACGGGGGACGAGCTGCTCCCGCTCCACGAACCGCTGCGTCCCGGCGCGATCTACGACTCGAACGAGCCGATGCTGGGTGCGATGATCGGGGACGCGGGCGCGCGCTACCTGTGGCACAGGCGTGCGCCCGACGATCTGGACGAGACCGTCTCGGCGCTCGCGCTCGCGCTCGCGAGCGGCGACGTGGTGCTGACCGTCGGGGGCGTGTCGGTCGGTGATCATGATCTCGTTCACGCGGCGCTGGCGTCCCTCGGTGTCGAGCGGCGTCTCTCTAGTGTTCGCATGAAGCCGGGCAGACCCCTCGCCGTCGGCGTGAAGGACGGCACTCCGGTGATCGGGCTTCCCGGCAATCCCGTCTCGGCGTGGGTCGGTTTCGAGGTGTTCGTCCGCCCCGGACTGCGGCGGATGCTCGGCGATCCGCGGCCTCATCGTCGCGTCGTGGACCTCACGCTCGGCCGAGCGACACGCACGAGCGCGGATCGCACCGAGCTCGCGCGCGCGCGGATCGACGATGACGGCGTCGCGTGGCCGTTCACGAAACAAGGATCGAGCGCGCTGACGTCCGTCACGGGCGTGGATGCGCTGTTGATCTTGCCGGAGCGCGAGGGCGAGGTCGCCGCGGGTGAGAAGGTGCGCGCGTTGTTGCTCGACGGACGCGGGAGCGCTCAGCCGCCCTTCGTGTGAT
>JAYVCF010000067.1:0-15244 GCA_043750095.1 Deltaproteobacteria bacterium | reverse complement strand
TCGTACGCGGCGAGCGCCTGCGTGTGCCTGCCTTCGCGCATCGCCGCCTCGGCAGCGATCGCACTCGTGCGCGCGCGCAGCAACGACTCGGCCGGCGAGAGCGCGTCGTGAGCGCGACGTGCCAGCTCGTACGCGCGCGCCGCATCACCGGCCTCCAGCATCGCCTCGGCCTCGAACGCGTCGTAGTAGGCGCCCGCGCCTGCTCGCGGATCTTCGGCACGCGCGCGTCGGATCGCCTCGATGGTCACGCCGGGTCCGAGGATCGACGCGAGATCACCCGCGAGCCAGGGCGGCAGAATCCCGCTTCGTGCGCGACCGATCTGGAAGATGCCCACGAGGCGCGAGGTGTCCGAGAGCGCGCGCGCGGCTTGTCGTCCGCTCGTCCACGACTCCCAGCGCTCGAGCGAGGCCTGCCCGAACGCGATCATCCGGTCGAGCACCGGCTCGCCCAGCGCAGCGCGCTCGATCTCGTCGGCGTGGATGCGACGCGCGACGCGATCGAGGATCGCCGCGACCGCGAGATCTTGCGCGGCGTCGCGGCTGTTGTGCGAGCGACGGTCGGGCATGTTCACCGCCTTGGTGGTGATCCGAACCGCTTCCTCCCCGCGCCCGACGACGACGAAGAACTCCGAGAGAGCGCGCCGCGCCTCGTTGCGATCCGAGTCCTGTACGTGCGGCGGTCGCCGCAGCCGGTAGGCGTGCACCTGACGCAGCATGTCGAGCGTCTCGGGAAAGCGACCCTCGCGGATGTAGAGCTCCGCGAGCTCGACGTAGGGATTTCCGAACCACGAGATCTGCGCGCTCGTCGCCTGAAGGCCGATCTCTTCGGCCTCGTCGAGGCGGAAGAGCGAGCGCGACGACTCGGCGAAGTTCGTGAAGTCGACCGCGCTCTGTCGATCGGGATCGGCGCCGTGCAGATCGAGCGCCGCGCGACAGGCCTCGTGGCTGCGTTGCTCGTCACCGGCCTCGAACTCGACCGCGCAGAGCGCGTTGAGCGCGACCTCCGTCTGCCAGGGCGATCCGGTCGAGAGCGCGCTCTGTGCGACACGACGCGCATCGTCGAAGCGACGCATCTTCATCAGCGGCCACGCGGCCTCGGCGGCCATGTCGGGATCGTAGAGCGTGTTGTAGCGATCCATGTACGCGAGCTGCGCGTCGTAGTGCTCGAGCTCGCCCTCGACGAACGCGAGCTCCTGCAGCATGTGCGCGTGCCAGCGCCAGGGCCCCGTCGGCAGCGGCGGGTTGCCCCAGGCGTGCGTGTAGAGATCGAGCGCGTGGCGCAAGAAGAAGAGCGCGCGCGGTGAGTTCGCCTCGCCCATGTGATGCACGTAGCCGAGCACGAAGTTCCCCACGTACGAGGTGGGGTGATCGTGCACGACGGTCTCTGCGAGCTCGCGGGCGCGGATGAAGTTACCGTTGTCGGCGTTGCACCACGCGCGGTACTCGTCGGGCGTCGAGTCTTCGCCCTCGCCGGGCCCGATCAGCGTGCAGGGATCGAAGTCGCCCGTGCCGATGACGATGGGCGGCTCGTCGTCGGTGGGCTCGGTGCCGTCGTCGGGCGCGGGCGGTTCCTGGGGGACGTCGCTGGGCGGCGGATCGCCCTGCGCGTGGACGAGCGCTGACGACAACGAGAGCGAGATCAGTGCGAGCACCCAGGCTCGCAGCGGTCGCGTCGTCTTCTGCTCGCCGATCGGCATCAGCGCGCCAGGCTCTTGCGCGCGAGCCGCTCGATCTCGATCGCGGTGTGCTCGCGGACCACGGCCATCACGTCGTCCACGCCCGGCGCGCACTCGAGACGATGGCCGAACACGTAGGGCGCGAGGATCTCGAGATCGCGCGGCGAGACGTAGTCGCGGCCCGACACGAGCGCGTGAGCTTGGAGGGCGGGCAGGAGAAGCACGAGCGAGCGCGTCGAGGCGCCTTGGAGCACGCGCTTGTCACCACGCAGACCACGCGCGAGATCGACCAACGCGCTCTGGAACGCCACGTCGATGCGAACCGTGCTGCGGATGGCCGTGCGGGCGGCGATCAGCTCGTCGCGCGTGACGCCCGGCATGTCGGCGGCGAGCGAGAGATGCGGCCGCGGATACGCCGCGAGGACCTCGAGCTCTGCCTCGCGCGCGATGTGCTCCATGCGGATCTTGAACAAGAAGCGATCGAGCTGCGGCGTGGGCAGCGGATACGTGCCCGCGAGGTCGAGCGGGTTCTGCGTCGCGATGACGAAGAACAAGGTGTCGAGCGGGTGCGTCTCGTTGTCGACGGTCACCTGCTTCTCCGCCATCGCCTCCAGCATCGCGGCCTGCACCTTGGGCGACGTGCGGTTGATCTCGTCGGCCAACACCACGTGCGCGAAGATCGGGCCGCGTCGGAACACGAAGCGCGAGCGCTCGACCTCGAAGACGTTCGTGCCGGTGATGTCGCTCGGCAGAAGATCGGGCGTGAACTGGATGCGTCGGAACGAGGCGATCTCCTCGCTGCCACCGCTCACCGCACCACCGAGCGCGCGCGCGAGCGTCGTCTTGCCCGAGCCTGGGTAGTCCTCGAGCAGCACGTGACCGTCGGCGAACAGCGCCGTGAGCACGAGCTCGATCACGTCGTCGCGACCGCGGATGGCCGCCGACAGGCGCGCGCGCAGCTTGCCCGCGACCGTCTTGGCGCGATCGAGGGGCGAGCCTTCGCTCTTGGTCGCGGCCGGCTCGCTCGCGGGTGCATCAGTCGTCGTCGTTTCCATCGGATATCTCCTCAGCGCGTCCAGAGCCACGAGAACGGATCGGCGAGCCCCAAGAGGCGTCGCCAGAAAGGAACGTGCGCGGCGCGCTCACGTCGAACGCGTCGTGCCGCGGCGCGCACCTCGGCGGATGGCGGGCGCGTGCGGCTCTCGTATGCGGTGGCCGCGTGCGCGTCCGTGAGCACGGCGAGGCTCGGGACGCGATCCCGAATGCGCCACGCGAACCCTTCGCGCGACTCTCCGTCGGCGCGACGGAGCCCGGCCTCGCCGAGCGCGTCGAGCGCCGCACGGTACGCGAGCCGCGGAAGCCGTGCCTCGGGCGTCACCACCGGCGCGACGCGACGACCGATCTTGCCGAGATAGCCGAGCGCGATCGCGAGCACGATCAGCGCACCGAGTCCGCGCGCGAGCTCGTCGAGCGGCCGCGGCGCTTCCGATCCGTCGGTGGGAAGCGGTGTCTCGCCGCGGAGCAGCTCGGCGAGGAGCTGCTGCAGATCTTCGTCGGGCGGCGGCGGCGCGGCATCGAGCGAGCGCTGCGGCGCGACGTCCACGACGACCCAGCCCACACCATCGAGGTACACCTCCGGCCACGCGTGCGACGCCTGCCCGCTGATGAGGATCGCGCTGCCACCCTGTCGTGACGACTCGGGGACCATGTATCCGGTCGCGACGCGCGCAGGCAGGCCGAGCGAGCGCAGCAAGTACACGGTCGCGTGCGCGAAGTGGACGCAGTAGCCCGTCATGTCGCCGAAGAGAAAGTCCGCGGCCGGATCCGCCGCCGAGGCGTGCCGACTGCGCAGCGAGTAGATGCCGTTGGTGCCGAGGTAGTTCGTGATGGCCAGCGCCTGCGCGTACTGGCTCGTCTGATACTGCGGCGGCAGATCGTCGACGATGCGCACGGCGAGCTCGCGGTAGCGCGGGTCGGGCGGCCCATGCGTGTAGTGCTCGCGAATCTCCGCCGACCAGCTCGGATCGCCCGCGTGCGCGTCCACGAGCGACCACTCGTCCGCCGTGAGCACGGCCGAGCGCGCACGGTACGTACGACGAAAGCGCGCGGGGTTCGGGTTCGTGATCGGCATCAGCGCGATCGGCGACTCGAGCGCGAACGGGCGCGGGTGATCGGCGAGCAGGCCGACGGTCGTCTCCACGGTGCCGCGATAGGCGCCAGCCTCGGGCGGATGCGCGATCGAGACCATCTGCGTCGTGGGATATCCAGGCGCGACGTCGTCGTCGACGCCCGCGATGGTCGCCGCGATCATGCGGTGGCCGTTGTACTGACTGTAGGCGTCTTGCCTGAAGTAGTAGACGCCGGTGGGCGGCGAGTAGTCGTCGTGCAGGACCACGATCGCGACCGGCGCCTGACCGCCCGACTGGTCGTACTCGTCCTGGAACTCGGGCCCACCGGGCCGATGGATTCCGTCTCCCTGCTGGTGCTGATCGTCGCGCAGACCGAGCCCATCACCGTTCGGCGGCGGCGGCGGCAGGCCGACGACCTGCGTCGTCGCGAACACCCCGAGCAAGAGGAGCAGCACGAACAACACGTGGAACACCGAGCGCCACATGCTGCGCTCGCTCAGGAGCAAGAGTCCGATCACGACCCCGGCAAGCGTTCCGATGGCGAGCACCGCGACCGCGGGATCGAGGCCACGCTCGAGAAAAGGATCGGCGATCTCGAAGGGCCGATGGATCGCGCCGTGTCGATGCGCGATCACGAGCGCGCCGAACGCGACCGCGACGAAGCCCGCTTCCAAGAGCGCGGCGTTGCGATGTCGCGAGGACGCCGCACGCACGCCGGTTCCGATGGTGAGCGCACCGAGACCGAACGCCGCCACCTCGCCGAGTCGGAGCGCCACGGCGGGCCCGACGACGCCCGCGAAGCCCGCGCTCGCCACGAGCCAGTCGGAGAGCCAGAGCGAGACCATCAACGCGACGAACGCAGAGAGCGCGATCACCCAGGTGCGCGCGCGTGTCGCGGCGAGCGCACGGCCGATCACCGATGCGATGCCCGCGGCGCACGCGGCGGCGAGCGCGCTCTCGGGTACGGTCAGCGGCCACGCGAACACGCCGGCCGTCACCGTGTAGACGAACATGCGGAGCAAGGTGGCGAGCAGCGGCTCGGGCAGCTTCTCGGGATTCGTGGGCGGCGGAGGCTTGGCAGCGGCGCGCTTGTTCCTCGGGTCCGCCATCAGGCCGCCCTCGTCGCGAGCGCGCGCATCGCTGCGCGGTGAGCATCGCCGAGACGTCGTCCCGTCGTTCGATCGAGCACGAGCACCAACACGCGCGTACCCGCGAGCGCGCGCACCACCGCGTCGAGATCTTCGGCGCGCGTGCCGCTGCGCTCCACGCCACGCGAGAGCAGGTCCCACCAACGCGCACGCGGTACGGCCACGTCCACGCCGTCCGTCGCCACGATCACGCGCGTGCGATGCGCACGGTGGCGAACGAGCGCGAGGACCCGATCGAGCCAGGGGCCAGGCACGGGCGGGACGAAGAGCACCAGCGAGGCCGGCCCCGTCTTCTCTGCGCGATCGACGAACGCACGAAGACCGAGCGCGCCCTCGGCCCGCGCCTCGACCGAGCGCACGATCCGATCGACGGCAGGGCCCGGCTCGTCGGTGTCGCCCGCCGTTCCATCCGCTCCGAACACCCACTCGACGCCCAACGTTCCCGACTCGACGGCGACGCGCGCCGCTCCCGCGACGGGCTCGTCGCCCGGTCCCGCGACGAGGTACGCGATGGTTCGACGTGCTCGCGTCAGCGCACGCTCGGGCACGCGCACGACGAGCTTGCGCGCGCGCGCGTACACCTTCCAGTGAATGAAGCGCGCCGGATCGCCGGGTGCGTAGCGACGCAGCTCCACGCGATCGCCGTCGTCGATGCCCATCGGATGCGGCATCTCGTCGCCGCCCGCGAGCGTCACCAGCACGGGCATCTCCTTGAGCGCGCCGCAGTGCGGAAGGACCGTGAGGCGCGCCGGATCGGCGTGTCGAATCGCGATGCGCGCGAGGCCGAACACGTCTTGCACCACGATGCGACGCGCGATGCCGCGCACCATGCCGCGATCCTCGAGGTGCACGTCTTCTTCGAGCGAGAGACCCCGCGAGCGCAGGGCGACCGCCGCGCCGCTCGGCAACTCCCACTCCCACCAGACCAGGACGAAAGGCACGAGCGCGAGCGACGGCAGCGAGAGCCCCGTCGGTAGCGAGCGTCCCGTCTCGAGCGTGCGCTCGTCGGGGCCTCGATAGCGACGCGCGGCGAGCTTCAGGCGAATCGCTCCACCGACGACGAGAAGCGCGGCGATGCCCGTGAGCCCGAGACAGCCGTACCCGATCACCAGGAGGACGAGGTCCATCTCCGGATAGGCGAAGAGCTTCAGCACCGTCGCACCGAAGAGGGCGATCGAAACACCGAGCGGCGTGATGGGGATCCAGTCCGAGAGGCGGCGCTCGGCGCGGACGAGGCCGCGGCCCCAGCGGAGCAGGCGGTCGCGGAGGCCGGCCGGGCGTGGGTTCTCGAGGGTCGACGGCTCCGCGCTCAAGGCGCCTTCCTCGTAGCCGAGCCGTACCGCGCTGTCACCCCCAGGCCCCCCATGCGACGCTCCACGATCTCGGGACACCGCATGTTTCCGGGGGTTCCCCATTGACACCCCTCGGGCCGCATGGATACCGTTCGGCGGCTTCGAGTTCGGCGCGGAATTCCCAGTGGCTCTCGCCTCGAAGCAGGACCGCGTTCCGCCGCGATCCTCACCCGCGGGTACGAGAAGAGAGAGAATGTCCGAAGACAAGAAGCCCAAGAAGGACCTTCGCGCACGCCTCGGTCGCACGATCGCG
Source organism: Deltaproteobacteria bacterium (assembly GCA_043750095.1). Taxonomy (GTDB): domain Bacteria; phylum Myxococcota_A; class Polyangia; order Polyangiales; family Sandaracinaceae; genus JBBSAT01. The sequence goes on along the minus strand of JAYVCF010000067.1, from coordinate 8,686 downwards.
CCGAACACGCCGGGCGCACCGCCGATCAACGCCCCGGGCGGCGTGGTGGCACCGCCGGCTGCGGCGCCCGCTGCGGCTCAGAGGCCGGCCCCGGCAGCGCCCGCCGCGAGCCCGTACGCCGACGCATCACCGGGCCCGAGGGTCGCAGCGCCTGTGATGGCTCCGCCGATGGCGGCTCCGTCGGCCCGGTCGCCGTTCAACACCGACATCGCGCCGCCTCCGTTCGCGAGGCCGGCGGCCGCCGAGGCGCCCAGGCCCGAGCCGCGCCGTCGCTCCGCGGATCCTTTCGCGGCCGGCCCCGCGTCGCCGGACCAGGTGCGTCTCGTGATCGACGAGAGGCCCACCGAGGACGCCGGTGCCGCCGACCGTCGGCGCAACCGCAACCTGGTCGTGATCACCGTCTCGATCGTGGTGGGCCTCGTGATCGGCGCGGGCGCCGGCACGGCGAGCGGAAGCCGCAGCCTCTACAACATCACCGTCCGCGACGGCCACGACATCCACGACGTCGTCGAGACCGCGAGCCACGTCGTGCTCGAGGCCCAGCAGCACATGGAGGCGATCTCCACCGCGGCTTCGGGCGGCCCGGATCACCATCCGTCGCTCAACTACGACGAGATCGCGGCGCTCGTGGCGCTCGAGGACCCGCTCCACGCAGGCGCGTTCGCGCGCAAGAACTACAACCGCTTCGCCCCCGAGACGGTCGACGACCTCTTCAACTACGACCACAACGTCCACGCGCTCTGGGAAGACTTCACGCACCTCAACGCGATCACGTCGGGCGCCGCGCGACGCGCGACCCTCGACCAGACGGCGGCAGCGACGGTGTGCCCCGCCGACCTCGGCCACGACGATGCGTCCGCGGCCGCGGCGATCCAGGCAGCGCAGCAGGCGAGCACCGACGCGGCGAACGCGCAGTACGTGGCCCTGGTCCAGGCGACCGACGACGGAACGATCCAGGGGACGCTCGGCTTCGCGGAAGACGATCTCGACGCGACGACGCACCAGCCGACGGGCCGCAGCTTCATGCGCGCGGGCCGCACCGGTCCGGGTCGCCCCTTCGATCTCTGGACGCCGGGGACCCCGGTCGGCACCGCGGCCGCGCACGTGATCCCGATCGACGGGCCCGCCAGCTCGGCCGTCCTCGGAGACCGCTTCGGCTCCTTCCGCACGTTCGCACAGTCGCTCGAGGAGACGCGGGCCCTGATGCGGTCCACCGTCGAGATTCAAGCGCGCCTACTGACGGCGCTCCAAGAGATCGCCAACACCCCGGAGCAGTTCACGCTCTGATCGGCGACGCCCATGGCAAGTTGGCCATGCGCGCGCCATTGACCCCGCTCACTACGCACGAATAGGAGTTGCTGCGGCCCCATGTCGGAACAGAAGCCGAAAAAAGATCTGCGTGCTCGTCTGGGCCGCACGATCTCGCCCCAGACGCCCGGCGCGCCGCCGATCGCTGCGCCCGGTGGGGTGATCGCGCCTCCGGCGACTCCCGCCGGGATCGCGCCTTCGGCGACTCCTGCCGGAGCCGGGATCGCGCCGCCCTCCGTCGCGCCGCCACCGCAGCCGCCGAGGAGCGCGCCCTCCCAGGCGCCGCGGCCCCACGCCGCTGCTTCAGCGCCCTCCTCCGTCGCGCCGCCGCCCGCCTCTGGTGCCAAGCTCCCGTTCGGCCCGGACATCGCGCCGCCACCGTTCGCGAGGCCGGCCGAGCCGCCGGCGCCCGAGCGCAAGCGCGCGGTGGATCCGTTCGCAGCCGGCGCCGTCGTTCAACAGACGGTTCGCATCGCGGCCGACGAGCGGCCGGTCGACGATGCCGAGGTTGGTCGGCGTCAGGGCGGGCGCGTCTTCTTGGTCATCGCGATCTCCATCGCGGTCGGTGCTGCGCTCGGCGCGGGCGTCGGCACGATGAACGGCCGGCGCAGGCTCTACAACACGACCGTCACCGACGGCCACGCGATCTACGCGTCCGTCGACACCGCGGGCCGCGTGGTGCTGCAGGCCCAGCAGCACATCGAGGCGATCGCGACGTCGGCCGGCGGCGGGGCGAGCGGGCATCCGTCGGTGAACTACGCCGAGATCGACGCACTGACGGCGCTCCAGCCCCCGCTGACCGCATCCGCGTTCGCGGACAAGAACTACAACGCGTTCCAGCCGGGTACGGTCGACGACCTCTTCACGTACTACCAGAACATCCAGGAGCTCTGGCGTCAGTTCGAGCACCTCAGCGTGATCGCGGCCGGGCCCGATGCGCGGGCGTCGATCGACGAGCTCGCGGCGAACGGCGTGTGCCCGACCTCGCTCGGGCACGACCAGGCCTCGGCGAGGGCTGCGATCCAAGCAGCTGCAGACGCGACGGCGACCGCGGCGTCCGCGCAATACGTCGCGACGCTCCAGACGGGCAGCGACGGGACGGTCCGCGGCGCGATCCGGTTCGCCGAGCCGGAGCTCGACGCGACATCGCACCAGCCCACGGGCCACATCCTCGTGCACGTCACGCCCGGCGACACCGGCACGCCCATCGAGCTCTGGACGCCGGAGATCCCGATCACGGCGACACCGACGCACGCGATCGTCATCAATGGCGCCAACAGCTCGGGCGTCCTCAGCGAGCGCCTCGGCTCGTTCCGCACCTTCGTGCAAGCCCTGCAAGAGACGCGCGCGCTCATGGCGACCACGATCGAAGTACAGGGTCGCCTGACGACCTCGCTCGGCGACATCGCCAGCCTGCAGGAAGTCTTCGCGTTCTGATCCCGCCAGAAAGCGCCGAGCTGGATGCTCGCCGTTTTTGCGTCTCGCGATCGTGGATCGGTCTATGATCTGGGCGTCGTGCCGCGTTACCGGTTGAGGTACCAGGGATCGGACCTCGAGCTGCAGCCGGGTGCCTTCGTCATCGGCCGCAGCTCGACGTGCAATCTCTCGCTCGACGACGCGCTGGTGTCGCGGCGCCACGCCATCATCACCAACAAGAGCGACGGCGTCTGGGTCGAGGATCTGGGCAGCCGCAACGGCGTGGTGGTCAACGGCAACCGAATCCCCGGGCCGACCAAGCTGACGCACCTCGATCGCGTCACGGTGGGCTCGCACGACATGGTCTTGGTCGAGGTGTCCGACCGCGGCGAGTCCATGTCGCGATGCGACAACTGCGGCTCCGCGAACGCTCCCTCTGCGTCCCACTGCAGCAAGTGCGGCGCATCCATCCATCGCGGCAGCCCCACGCTCGTCGGCATGACGCTGAACAACATCCAGGGAATGGGGCCGCTTCCGCCGCGCGAGACGGCACCGTCCTCCTCCGTGCAGGCGAGCCCGCGGGTGGAGGAGGAGATCACCGCGTCGCAGCAGCTCTTGGCGAGCATCGCCGACAAGGCGCTCGCGCTCGGTCGCTACGACGAAGCCGAGCGGGTGCTCTCGCGGCTGCTCTCCGACATTCTCTCGCGCGCCAAGGCCGGGCAGACCATCCAGCCGGCGCGGCTCGCCGAGGCGACGAAGTACGCGCTGCGGCTCGCGGAGGGCACCAAGAAGAACGCGTGGATCGACTGGGTCTTCGACGTGCACGAGGCCGTAGGCAAGCTGCTCGGCGCCGACGACATCGAGCGCTTGCACGAGATCGTTCGCAAGCTGCGCTATCCGGGCGGCCCGACCATGCGTCGATACCTGGAGAAGATGCGCGAGAAGGAGGCCGAGCTCGGACCGAGCGAGCGCTTCCTCCTGCAGCGTCTCGAGGGCATCCAGCGCGTCGTCTCGGCGTGAGCGAGCGGGGGCGAGCCGCGCTCGTCCTGTTCACGCTGCTCCCCTTCACGTCCCTCGTCGCAGCGTCCGCGCTCGCGCAGGGTCGCATCGTCGAGCTCGAGCTCACGCACGCCGCGGTGATCCGCGACGACGCGCCCGAAGCGATCGCGCAGGTGCCCGACGGAGTCGACGCACGCGGCCCGGTCGCGCTGGTGATCTTGCTCCACGGCTACTCGGGCTGTACGCGTGTGCTCGCGAGCGCCGCCGAGGATGCCCGCTGCCGCCCGCGCGATCGGCCCGAGCCCGGGTTCGGATGGGCGGCCGCGCACGATGCAGCCGGAACGCGCAGCGTGCTCCTGATTCCGCAGCTGGCGTTCCGTGCTCGCGATGGATCTCCGGGCCGCCTCGCGATCGCAGGCGAAGCGGCGAGGATGATCGACGAAGCGCTCGCGGCGCTGGCGCCCACACTCGGAGCCACGCTCGATCACCAGAGCGTGTCGAGCATCACGCTCGCAGCGCACAGCGCCGCGTTTCAGACCGCGCTCGCGATCACCCGACACGGCGGGCTCGATGCGCGCCTGCGACACGTCGTGCTCTTCGATGCGCTCTACGCAGGCGGGCCGAGCTTTCTCGACTGGGCGGCAGGCGGCACCGATGCCGCACCGCGAACCCTGGTGTCGCTGGCGACGGGCGGGCGCACGTGGTCGCGCACGGAGACGATGCTCCGCGATGCGCGACGTCGCTGGCCGGGCTCGGTGATGGAGCCCGAGGCGTGGCCAGCCGTGCTGCCTACTTCGGCCGCACGCCTCGTGATCGCAGCGCGAGCCCGCATCGCCCACCACGACGTCCCCACGCGGTATCTGGCCGTGACGCTGCGGGCGCTGGGCCTTCCGTCGCGCTGAGGGCCCGCGTAGGAATAACTGGGTCTTCGGGCGCCGGGGCATCCGCGATGGCGGCGTTGCTTCGTCGGTCAGATACTTCGATTAGGCGCCGTCGGCGGACGTGACGATGGCGAGCGCGTCTGCGGAGTCCTTGGCGGCGAGCAAGCGCACGCGGACGGCGTCGTCCCGGAGGACACGCCCGATCCGTGCGAGGCACTTGAGGTGCTCGCCCGCCGCCTTCTCCGGTCCGACGACCGCGAAGAAGATCGACGCGGGGCGACCGTCGATCGCGTCGAAGGGCACGCCTCCGGGCCGGATGGCGAGCGCCGCCACGAAGTGATCGAGCCCCGCGACGCGGCCGTGCGGGATCGCCACGCCGTCGCCGATTCCCGTCGACGCCAGCCGCTCGCGGTCTCCGAGGACTCGCTCGATGTCAGCGAGAGGCGCCGGAGGCGCGATGGCCTCGCTCGAGGGCTCGCTGCCGCGGGGCGCTTGCTGTGCAATCAGCCGCGACAACGCTCGGAGCACGTCGGACTTGTCCGCCGCGTCGAGGTGGGTCTCGATCCGTTCGAGGGTAAGGATCTCCGACAGCTTCATCGGTCCTGTCCGTCTCAGGCAGAGTCTCAGTCAGAGCGCTGGGCGAAGCCCAGCCGATTGTCCCCCCCGGAAGGTCCTACGTTCGTCAGCGCTCGTTGCTGCCGAAGCGATTGCTCTTGCCGCTCAGCTGAGTGACGCCGCCCGAGTGCTTCTTCTTGTCGGTCGCGATCCGGTCCCGGGCGTCGCGCAGCTGCCGGTCGAGCTTGTCCACGACGAGGTCGATGCTGGCGTACATGTCCTCCGACTCGTGCGCGCCCGCGTGGCGGCCCGTGTCCGAGCGCAGGCTGATCTCGACGCGCTGGAGGTGGCGCTCGTGCGAGAGGACGACGTCGGCAGAGAGCGGCGAGCGCACGTACTTCTGAAGTCTAGCGAGCTTCTCCTTGGCGTACTGCTTCAAGCCCTCGGACGACTCCACGTTGCGGAACGTGTACGCAATCTCCATCGCGGTCTCCTTTTTCGACGAGGCCGTCCCCAGTTGGCGACGCGCCCCGGCCCTGTTTCAGAAGTACTTCTTTCGCTTACCGGAACTGAGGATGCCGAGCATCTCGCGATACTTCGCGACCGTGCGTCGCGCGATGACGATGTCCGTCTGGGCCAGGATCTCGACGATCTTCTGATCGCTGTGCGGATCGGAGTTGTCTTCCTCGGCGATGATCTTCTTGATGGCCTGCTTGACACTCTCGGACGCGATGTCCTCCTGCGTCTCGCGACGGATCGCCGAGTTGAAGAAGTACTTCAGCTCGAACACACCGCGCGGTGTGGCCACGTACTTGTTGCTCGTGACGCGAGAGATCGTGCTCTCGTGCATGCCGACCGTCTCGGCCACGTCCCGCAGGATCATGGGCTTGAGGAACTCGATCCCGAGATCGAAGAACTCGCGCTGCTTGTCCACGATGCACTCGGTGACACGGACGATGGTCTTGCGGCGCTGATCGATGCTGCGGATCAGCCACTGCGCGGATCGCAGCTTGGTCTGGATGTATTCCTTCGCCTTCGGATCGCCCTGCATCGCAGCGCGATAGAAGCCGCTGATCTTGAGGCGCGGCATGCCGTCGTCGTTCGCCGACACGACGTACTTGTCGTTCATCTTGAGGACGTAGACGTCGGGGACGATGTAGCGCGGCTCTTCCGACACGTAGTCGCGGCCCGGCCTCGGCTCGAGATCGGCGATCACCTGCGCCACGTCGTAGATCTCTTCGACGGCCACCTTGAGATCACGCGCGATGGCCGCGTAGTTCTTGCGCTCGAGGTTCGGGACGTGGAGATCCAGCACCTGGATGACCAGCGGGTCCATCCCGTGGTGCTCGGCCTGGACCAGGAGGCACTCGCGAAGATCGCGCGACGCCACGCCGATGGGGTCCATGCGCTGGATGATCTTGAGGACCTCCTCGGCGTCCTCGGGGTTCAGCCCGGCCTCGGCAGCCAGGCGCGGGACGATCTGGTCCTTGGGGACTTCTTCTTCGGGCGGAACGGCGTCGAGCTTGAGGTAGCCGTTGTCGTCGAGGTTGCCGATCACGAGCGCGGCGAAGCGCAGCTCGTCCTCCACGAACTCCGCCATGCGGACCTGCCAAGCGAGGTGCTCGACCAGGTCCTCGCGCTTGGTGAGCGTCGCTTCGACGCCGGGCAGGTCCTCGTCCGACATGCGGCCGCCCGAGGGCATGGGGGCCTGCATCGCGTGGTTCTCGAGGTAGCGCTCCCAGTCGATCTCATCGACCTTCTTCTCGGCGCCCGACGCGTTCTGCTCGCTGTTTCGATCGTCCTGGGCGACCGCAGCATCGATCGTGTGGGTCTCGGCGTTGACGATGTTCTCGACCACCGGCGAGGGCGAGATCTCGCCCGTCTCGGCCTGGTCCTCGAGGATGGGGTTCTCCAGCATCTCCTCGCGGACCATGTCCACGAGCTCCATGCGCGACATCTGCAGCAGCTTGATCGCCTGCTGGAGCTGCGGCGTCATCACGAGCTGTTGCGACTGCCGGAGCTGCTGCTTGATCTCCATCGGGGTGTGCCTGAGTACCTAAAGATGAATGATAGTGATCCGTTCCGTACAAGGGAACCGGTTTTGCATCGGATTCGTTCCCGTGAGGCGCGTTGCCTCGGTGTGTTCCTCAGCCGCCGAGGAGTTCGGTCAGCGCTTCGCGCAGGGTCCGGAGCGGCGTGAACGTGCGAGAGCGCTCGCGATCGCGCCGAACCAGGCTCTCGTCCGCCGCCTCACGCGCTTCCTTCGCGAGCTCTCGAAGAAGCTCGGCCAGCGCAGCCTCGAGCGGCGGGCGCAGGAGCTCGCGTGGGTGCGCGCGCGCGGCCGAGAGAGCCTCGGCGATGGCGCTGACCTCGAGCTCCGCGGTGGGCAGGATCTCGTCGAAGAAGCGACGCAGCGCGCCTCCCGCGAGCATGCCCGCCTGATGACCGACGAGCGCCGAGAGCGGTGCCGCGATGGCCGCGCGCGCCCGAAGCCGCACCGTTCGCGCGAGGTCGGTGCCACGCGCCGCCTCGTCGAGCCGCGCCACGATGGCATCGACGAGCTCTCCGCCCGCGCGCTCTGCCGCCAGCTCGAGGCGCGCCTGGATCGCGTCACGAAGGAACGCGCGATCTTCGGGATCCGTCGCGTGGGTGCCGAGCCGACTGGTCCGCGGGCGCACGAAGGAGAGCACCTCGCGCGCGGCGTCGAGGAATGCCTGCGACTGCCCCGCCTCGATCGCATCGATCGCGTGCTCGAGGTCCGAGCCGATGGTGCTCTCGGTGGCGGCGATGCGCGCGGCGGCCGCAGCCAGTCCCTTCTGCTGCTCTTCGAAGATGGCGAGCGTGGCCGGCTCCGTCGCGAGCGCTTCGTCGAGGAGCTGCGAGAGACGCCCCGCACAGGCGCGGTGCTTCAGCTCGCGCGAGCGTGAGAACACCGCCGTCTCGAGCGTGGTCATGAGCGCCGAGAACCCGCTCTGCTCGAGCGCTGCCGCGTCGCCGGCGATGCGCGCCTTGAACGCGGCGCGCGCCGAGAGAGCGACCGGCGCCGTCGCACCGAGCGCAGGCACCTCGCGCACGAGCGCCGCGATCACTTGATCGAGCTCGGTCCCGTGCAGACGATCCACCTTGTTGAGCGCCGCGACGACCTCGCGGCGGCTCTTGACGATGTTCTCGAGCACGCGCCCCTCGGTGGCCTTGCCGGCCTGGCCCGCATCGAAAATCCAGAGCGCGGCATCGGCGCGGTGAAGCGCCTCGCGCGCGAGCGCCTCGTGCTCGGGATGCGGCGCGTTGCTCCCGGGCGTGTCGAGGATCCACACGCGCTCGAGCAGCTCCGACGGGAGCACGATCTCCACGTGATCGATGATCGCGCCTTCGCGCTCGGCGTCGGCGAGCAAGGTCTTCGAATCGGCGTAGCTGCCCTCGCGCGTGGTGCCATCCTTGCGAACGACGCGCACGCGACGCTCCGCGCCGCCGCGAAGGAGATTGAGCGTCGCGGTCGTGGGCAGGATTCCCGTGGGCGCGACGTCGGC
>JAYVCF010000066.1:0-13445 GCA_043750095.1 Deltaproteobacteria bacterium | reverse complement strand
AGCACGCCGAAGAACACGAAGATGCTCGAGAGCGTCGCGAAGGCGACCGGCTGGAGCTCGTGGTGCTTCTTGCGGATCCAGAGCGTGAACAGGAGCGTGTAGAGAGAGAGGAGAAAGCACCACCAGAGGAGCGAGCCGTCCTGGCCGCCCCAGAGCGCGGTCCAGAGATAGCCCGCGGTCATCGAGCGATCGCTGTAGCGCTCCACGTAGCGGATGCGGAAGTCGTGCGACTGGAAGGCGTAGGCCAGCAGGAACACCGCGCTCGCGATGAGCGCGATCGTCGCGTACACGCCGGCGCGCGAGGCCGGGAGCAGGTGTGGCCGATTGCGCGCCGCGGCGATCGACACGGCGAACGTGTACGAGGCGGACACGAGGATCGCGGCGAGAAGCAGGTTTCCGAGCGCGGGGACGTCGACCATCGTCGGGGAGCGTAGGCCTCGCCCCGAGCGGCGTCCACGTTCCCCGCGGCCTAACGGAGCGTCACGGCGAGCTGGTCCACGCCGGCGGCAGCGAGGGCGGCGCGCTCGTGGTGGTCGTGGGCGGCGGTGGCGTCGATGGGGGGCGCGTGAGCGGCAGGATCGGCGGTGGCGCCGCGGTCGTCGTGGTCGTCGGCGGTGGCGCGGTGGTGAACGGCGAGGGCAGCGACGGAATCGAGTGGATGATCGGCGCATCCACGATCGAAGGGATCGGCAACCAGGGCGCCGGGCCGAGCGATCCTTGCGTGGTGACGGGCGCCTCGCCCGGCGTGGTGGGATGCGCGCTGTGGGCGACCTCGACCGTCGTCGCGAAGGTGTAGTCGCCCGCGTGAAACTGAACCTCGTAGGGGCCCGCCTGCGGGAACGTGTACGTGGCCGAGAACGCGCCCTCGATGCCCGTCGCGGTGGCCGTGACCGTGTGGCTCGTGTGGCGATGCGTCTGCACGAGCACGAAGCGTGGCTGATCGCCGTCCGCGACCGTGTGCCCATCGGCGATCGTGGCGGTGACGATCACCTGCTCGTGCTCGACGGGGGACGGCGAGATCACGATGCCCTGCTCGCGGTGCGGCACGGGATGCTCGAGCGCGTCGAGCCGCACGTGCGCCTCGCTCGAGGAGTCGAGGGACTCGGCCGCCTCGTAGCGCGCGCGCGCCGTGTCCTCGTGACCGCGGTCCCGCTCGCGATCGCCCTCGTCGATCATCAGCTCGGCGGCGTCGTGGCGAATGCGCAGCGCGTCGGCGTCGTCGGGATGCTCGGCGAGGATGTGATCGGTCGTCGCGCGCACACCGTCCTCGCCATCCCAGCGATGCGCGGCGAGCGCCGCCTCCGACTGAACGACGAGCTGCTGATGTCGCTCGTCGGGCGTCGGGCCCGCGAAGGCGCGTACGCCCAAGACCACACCGACGACCGCGAGAACGCCGATCAAGAAGGCACCGACGACGGTGAGCGCCGAGAGCCCGCCGTCGCGACGCTTCGCCGAGCGCAGACCCGCGGCACTGAGCTCTTCCGTGGTCGAGGTCGAGCTCCCCATCGGTGTGCGCGGCGCCATGCTCGAGCGCGGATCGGCGCGTGAGGAGGCACGATAATCCATCGGTGGCGCGCTTTGCTGAGCGGGTAGCGAGTTGCGCTGGCTCCCGTCGCGTCGCTCGACGTTGAACGAGCCCGTGCGCTGACGTCGCTCGGGGATGCCGGCGTGCATGGCCGCGTCGCGCAGCACCTCGCCGAGCTCGTTCGCGTCGGCGTAGCGCCCGTCGGGGTTCTTCGAGAGCGCGCGCATGATCACGTCGGCGATCGCGTCCGGAAGCTGCGATGCGCCGGGCTTCATCCGAAGCGGCGGAGCCGGCTCGTGGATGTGCTTCATCAAGAGCGTCACCGGCGCGGCCGCGTCGAAGGGTGTCTCGCCGCAGAAGAGCTGATAGCCGAGCACGCCGAGCGAGTAGACGTCGCTGCGCGCGTCGGTCTGCTCGCCGGCCGCACCCTCGGGCGAGATGTAGCGAGCCGTACCGAACACGAGCCCGGCCTGGGTCGCCGTCGTCTGCTCCTCGGCGCGTGTCAGGCGTGCGATGCCGAAGTCGAGCACCTTCACGTAGTCCGGATCGCGGCCCTTGGTGACGAGCATCACGTTCTCGGGCTTCACGTCGCGGTGGACGATGCCCTGATCGTGCGCCTCGCCCACGCCGTCGCAGATCTGCGCGAGGATGTGCATCGCGCGCGGCACGGCGAGGCGCGGCTCGACGCGCAAGAGGTCCGAGAGCGGACGCCCACGCAAGAGCTCCATGACGATGTAGAGGCTTCCGTCCTGCAGCTGTCCGAACAGAAACACGCGCACCACGTTGGCGTGGTCGAGCGCCGTGGAGATGCGCGCCTCGCGCTGGAAGCGGCGCACCGCATCCGCGTTGGTCGCCAGATCCGGATGGAGGATCTTGATGGCGACGTCGCGGTTGATGGTCGACTGGTGTGCTCGGTAGACGGCGCCCATGCCGCCGGTGCCGATCTTCTCTTCGATGCGGAACTGGTCGAGCAGCGTCTGGCCGATGCGTGGATCGCGGTCCTCGACGGGCGCACGCAGGATCGCGCCGTCCTTCTGGCAGAACGCCGCGCCGCTGTCGTAGCGGGACCCACACTTGGGGCAGACCCTGGGACCGATGTTCTCCATCACGCCGTTCATGAGAGCGCCGCTGCCATAGGGACCACGGCCCAGTGCTGTTGGAGAGATTCCCACAGATCGTTCAGACGCGCGAAAAGCAGTTCGGGTTGGATCCCCTGCCCGCGCGGTCGGGCTTGTCGCGGCCTCACCGAGCGCAGTAAGGTGCGAGTCGGAGGCACCTTCATGTCGCTCATCGCGTCTTCGACGACTCCTGTCGTGGCCGTACGGCTGGTCACCGCTCTGCTCCCCCTGGGCCTCGTGCTCGGGCTGGGGCTCGGCAGCGTGGCGACGGCGCAGGCCCAAGAGTCGGTGACCGTTCTCGGGATGAGCTCCGTGGATGGCGACGACGACTACGCCCGGAACCTCACGGGTGCCCTGCGTCATGCGGCTTCCGCGGTCCGCGGCTGGTCGGTGAGCGAGCGCGAAGTGGATCTGGCCAACCTCGAGCTGGTCGCCGGCTGTGAGGCCCCGGATCCCGCCTGCCTCGCCCAGATCGCGGCGACCGTCGGCGCGCAGCGGCTGATCTTCGGTACGATCTCGCGCACGTCGGGCGAGCACTACGAGTTCGCGGTGAGCGTCCACTCGTTCAGCGTGGCGAGCGGCCAGGTCGAAGAGAACGTCGAGCGCAGCCTCCCCAGCTCGCGCATGGACATCGACGACCTGCGCGATCCGGCGCGCGCCATGATCGACGAGCTCGCCAACGTGCCGCGCGTGGGCACGATCCGCGTCAGCGCGAGCGCCGGTCAGCAGGTCCGCATCGACGGGACGGCCGTCGGAACCACCGACGCAGGCGGCGTGTACGTCGCGACCGACGTGGCGACCGGCTCGCACGAAGTCGCCGTCGGCACCGCGCCCGTGCAGTCGGTCACGGTCAGCGAGGGCGCCGAGGCGCTCGTGGCGATGCAGGTCTCCTCGGGTGGATCGGGCGACGGTGGCCCCTCGGTCAACTGGGCGGCCGTCGCGTTGTTGTCGGGCGCGGCGCTCGCGCTCGTCGGTACGATCGTGTCGTGGGCCGAGCTGCTCACGCTCTCGAACGACGCCCCGTACAACCAGTACCGCATGGATCTCGGCTCGATGTACGGCCTGATGGGCGACGTCGCGTGTCAGGACGCGAGCATCGCGCACCTCGGGACGGGCCCGGCGGCCACCCACATCCGCGACGTGTGCAGCCAGGGCAGCACGTTCGAGATCCTCCAGTACGTGTTCCTCGGCGTCGCGGTGGCTGCGGCGGCGACGGGCATCATCCTGCTCGTGGTCGACAGCTCCAGCAGCCACGAAGAAGCGACGACCGTCTCGCTCATCCCGAGCTTCGGCCCCAACAGCGGCTCGATGCAGCTCCGCGTCACCTTCTGATCGCGGCGCTTGGCGGGCCTGCGTGTCGTCGGCGGTGCGCTCTCGGGGCGGCGCTTCGCGTCGAAGATCGCAGCCGCCACGCGGCCGACCTCCGATCGCGTTCGTGAGGCGGTCGCGTCCGCGGTCGAGTCCCGCGGCGGCTTCGTCGGCGCGTGCGTGCTCGATCTCTTCGCGGGGACAGGGGCGATGGCGATCGAGGCCCTCTCGCGCGGCGCATCGCGCGCCGTGCTCGTGGAGAAAGATCGACAGGCCATCCGCGCGATCGAAGAGAGCCTCGCGTCGCTGGGCCTGCGCGATCGCGCCTCGGTTCTCGCGGTCGATCTCGCGGGTGCGCCCGCGTCGGTGGCGATGAAGCTCGCGGCGACCGGCGTGTCTTTCGATCGCGTGCTGATCGATCCGCCCTACGCCGAGGTCGCGCTCGTGCCGCCGCTCCTCGATGCGCTGAGGGGCCTCTTCGCTCCGGGCGCGTTGGTCGTGCTCGAGCATCCAGGCAAGGCGACCCCCACGCTGGGCGCGGACTTCGAGACGCTGACGCAGAAGCGATATGGCGACTCGGCCGTGCTCTTCGCGCGTTATGCTCCCGCCCCCTGAGGCGCCCCCCGAGGCGCCCCTTAGGCGCACCCCGATGAGGCCGTACCGATGAGAATCGCGATCTACCCGGGCTCGTTCGATCCCATCACGCACGGTCACGTCAGCATCGTGAAGAGCGGCCTCGTCTGCTTCGACAAGCTGATCGTCGCCGTGCTCGAGAACCCGCGGAAGTCGTCTCTCTTCACCGTCGAGGAGCGGCTCGAGATCATCAAGGAAGAGTTCGCGAACGAGAAGAACATCGAGGTCGACTCGTTCGACGGCCTGCTCGTCGAGTACTGCAAGCGCAAGAACGTGCGCGTCGTGCTCCGTGGCCTGCGCGCCGTGGCCGACTTCGAGTACGAGCTGCAGATGGCCAACATGAACCGCCACCTCGATCCGAACGTCGAGACCGTGTTCCTGATGGCGAACGACGCCTACTTCTACGTCAGCTCGAACCTGGTGAAAGAAGCCGCGCGCCTCGGCGGCGACGTGAGCGGGCTGATCCCGGAGGCGGCGAGCAAGCGCCTGAACGCCAAGCTCGGCCGGTGACGCGACGGCGACGTCGCATCGAGGGGCTCATTCCGCCGTAGCCGACCGGCCCCGCTCGCGCGGAATGCCGCGATCTGGTAGCCATCGCGCCATGATCTCCGAGATGCGGACTTCTCAACGGGTAGGGCTGGGTTGTGCTCTCGTGCTCGCGCTGGCCGTCGGCTGCGGCGGAGGCGGGAGCGCGGCTTCGGGCACGGGCGGCACGGGCGGCACGGGCGCGACGGCGACGGTCGACGGGCCTCCTGCGGGTTGGCCAGCCGTGCTGATGGTCGGACCGGGGCAAGGGCCCGCGCTCTACGCGGCCGGCGACGACAACGCGCCGCCCTTCGGCTACCTGAGCGAAGGCGTTCGCGTGCGCGTGAACGGCGCGCCCCAGAACGGGCGACTGCCCGTCACCGTCGGCGGACAGATGGTCGTGCACGGCTTCGTGCCTCTCTCGCGGCTCGTCGCGTACGTGAACCAGCGCGGACGCATCGACGGCACGCCGGCCTACCTCGGCGCGAACGATCCCGTCGGGCTCGTGTCGCAGTCCTCGGACGGAAGCTTTCGCGTCGAGATTCGCCCGCGCCTCGGTCGCGAGGGCGTCGCCGATCTCGGTCCCTTCGTCGGATCGGTGCCGGGCGACTGGCTCGTCGATCATCCGGAGGCCGACGGCGACACGGGCCTGAGCCCCGGCGAGTTCCGCCGCGTTCCCGCCGGCACGGAAGTGCCCGTCTACGATCGCCCGGGCGGCGCCGTGATCGCGCGTCTGCCCGCGCTCGATCCGCCGATCACCGTCGTCGTGATCCGCACGCGCGATGGATGGAACGGCGTCCGCGTCGGCGTCGGTCCCTTCCTCGTCGGCTACATCCAGGGCGATCTCGAGGCGTCTTCGGCCGATCAGCTCGGCACGCGTCCGGTCCCGGAAGCGACGACGGTGGCGGAAGGCGCCATGCCCGAGCGCATCGCAGTCGAAGAGGGCGCGCTCTTCCACGTGGAGTCGGGGACGTGGATCCGCTTCTATGGCGAGCAGGTCGCGCGTCTTCGTGCGGTCGGTTGGGCGCGCGAGATGAGCCGCACGTCGGGCTCGGCCGACGTGGACGTCTACGTCGCGGTGGACGACGGCGTCGCCGTTCGAGGCGTGGTCCCGCAGTCGGCACTGACGCGCGTCACCGAAGGCGAGTGAGCGAGCGCGAGCCCGAGAACGAGCTCGTCGCCGAGCGCTTCGTGCTTCGTCTCGCGGACGCACACGAGGCCAAGGGCGTGCTCGACTACTTCGTGCGCAACCGCGCGCACCTCGCGCGCTGGGAGCCCGAGCCGCCGCCTCCGTTCTACACGGAGGCGTTCTGGGTCGAGCGCCTCGCCACGTATCGCCGGGACCGCGAGGCCGATCGCGCGTACCGATTTCACGTGTTCGAGCGGCCGAGCGATCGCGTGATCGGTACGCTCGGCCTGTCGAACGTGGTGCGAGGATGCTTCCACTCGGCACACTTCGGCTTCGCGATCTGCGGGTCGCGCGAGGGCGAAGGCGTGATGCGCGAGGCGTGCGGATTGGTGATCGAGCATGCGTTCGAGCATCTGCACCTGCATCGCCTCGAGGCGAACCATCGCCCCGAGAACATCCGCAGCGCCGCGCTCCTGAGGCGTCTCGGATTCGTTCCCACCGGCTACTGCCGCGACTACCTGCTGATCGCGGGCGACTGGGTCGATCACGTCAACACGCAGCTCATCAACGCGCGCTGGATGCCGCCGCTCCCGAAGGACTGACGAGCGATCGGGCGAGCGCGGTGAGCGCGAGCGAGCCGCACACGTAGAGCAGCGGGAGCCAGGGCGCGACGCCGAAGAAGCGGTCGTCGGTGTGGAAGAACAGGCCGAAGTGGACGAGCGTGATCTCCACGAGGGCGCCTCCCACTGCCGCGCCGATCGCGTGTGTGAGCGCGAGCCCCGGCGGGGGACGGTCGCCTGCGAAATAGATCGCGAGCGCGAGCACCGCGAGCGCAGCAGCGCACAGCCCGCCACGCAACAAGCCGGTCACCAGGTACGCGACGACGAAGAGCGCGACGGATAGCGCCACCCGCTCGCGCGATGCGGGCCGGACGCTCTTTCCGAGCGCGCGCTCGAGCGCGACGGGCACGAGCCCCACCGCGACGCCCGCGCACGCGAAGAGCGGGACCGTCCACCACGCGATCCCGAACATCCAGGTCACGGCGTAGCGCGTCGTTCCGCTCGCGACGTGCCACGCATCGAGGGCGACGCCGAGCGTCGCGCCCATCACGAAGAGCACGATCGCGGCGCGCGTCACCGGCGCAGGATACGTCAGACGGCGAGGGCGACAGCGCGAATGTGGCGCTCGACGAGGCAGCTGTCGCCGAACTCGTGCGTGCGGTAGCGGCTCGCATCGAGCGCGTCGTCGGCGCGCGCGAGCGTGTCGTCGTCGGTGAACGCGGCCAAGAGCTCGTGGTGGCTGGTGCCGCGCTCGTGCGTTCCCGAGACGATCGCGTCCACGACGCGCAGCTCCGTGTGCGGGCCGATGCGCAGCGAGGCGAGCCCGTGGCCCGCTCGAACGCGCCCGTGCGTGCGTGCGCTCGACTCCAGCGCGCGGACGACCGTCGTTCCGATCGCGATCACCCGCCGACCCGCGCGTTTCGCGCGCAGCACGGCGACGGCGGTCGCCGCCGGAATCTCGTAGGGCTCGTCGAGCGGAAACATCGCGTCGAGCGCTGCGTCGCCCGTCGACGAGAGCCCGGCCGCGTGCGTCAGCGTGTGTACCTCGATGCCGCGCGCGAGCAGCGCCGCGAGCGTCCGGAAGTCGAGCACGAAGCCCGCGGACGGAGGCTCGAGCGCGACGGGTACGCCGGCGATCGGAGTCCACACGTCCCAGAGGCGGAGCGGCGCGGGCACGTGCGCGTACTGGATCGGCCTTCCGCTCCGCGCGATCGCCTCCCAGACGTGCGCTGCGCTGCCCTCGAACGCGATGTCCACGAGGCGCGCGTGATCGCGGCCCGTGATCGTGGCGATGAGTGTGCCCCCCGCGAGAAGAAATCGATCGCCGACCGCGAGCTCGGGCGGCAGTGCGCGATCCTCGGTGCGCGTGCGGTGGTCGCCCTCGCCGAAGACGACCGCGCGGAAGCGCGACGGGTCGCGCGCATCGACACTCCGGCGCGCGGCGAGTCGCACCTCGATCACCCGTCCGCTCGGCTCGTGCGTGCCGATCAGGCTGGCCGGGATCGTGGACGCATCGTTCGCCACCACGAGGTCACCGGGGCGCAGCGCGCTCGCGAGCTCGCTGCGCGCCCGATGCGACACGCGACCCTCTTCGTCCACGATCAAGAGGCGCGCATCGCTCCGACGCTGGTTCGCTTCGGCGGCGGCGATCACGAGGCACCTGCCGCGGCCACGCGCCGGGGCGCGTGCAGTCGCTCGGCGATCCGATCGGCGATCTCCGTCGCGCTCGTCTCCGGTCGCTTGAGGCTCGCCCGGTCGGCATCGGGGATCGCGATCGCGTGCAGCTCGGTGTCCATGTCACCGGGATCGACGGAGACGAACTGCACACCGTCGTGACCGAGCTCCCCGTCCCAGATCGCCGAGAGATGCGCGAGCGCGGCCTTGCTCGCGCCGTACGCACCCCAGCCCGGATAGGGCGTCACCGCCGCGTCGCTGGTGATGGACACGACCAGGCCTCCGACACCGCGGCTCACCGAGCTCATCAGCGCTCCGAGCAGGGCCTTGGTGAGCCGAAAGGGCCCGAGCACGTTCACAGCGAGCGCGAGCTCGAGATCTTCGCAGTCGGTGTCGGCGAGCGGGCGGAGCGGTGTCGGCCCCAGGCTCGACGCGTTGTGGATCACCACGTCCACCGCTCCGAGGCGCGCGGTGAGCTGGAGCGCGATCGGATGGATGTCGTCTTTCTTCCCGACGTCGCCCACCACGCCCACCGATCCGGGCACCTCGCTCTCGACGCGCTGGACGAGCTCGCGCCGACGCGCGACGAAGCCGACCTTGGCGCCCCGCGCCGTCAGCTCGCTCACCAGTGCGCGCCCGAGCCCAGCGGTTCCGCCCGTCACCACGATGCAGAGGCCGCGCAGGCTCCGCCGCGTGGCGCTCTCGTTCTCGCTTCGTCCCGTCATGGTCGTGCCCTCCGTGTCGTCCACGAGGGTCACGATGCATCGACTTCGGGGACCCGACGTCCGGGCGGTCCATCCCCTCGTCCGTCGGTCCACGCCACCGCCCAGTGGCGCCGGTATGGATGACGACGGCGCCTAACGGGCGTGGATGTTGAGCGTGACGTTCCCGCCGTCCCAGACGTTCGCCGCGTCGATCACGATCACGATCGCTTCGCCCGCGACGAGGTAGTGGGACGTGCGTGAGAGATGCCCGGAGCCACCGTCGTCGTCGCAGGCGAACTCTGCCGCCGCGCCCCCCGCGCAGCCCGTTCGCAGCGTGAGGACCGTGTCGAAGACGCCGCCCGCGTGGGAGGAGTCCTCCGTGTCGAACACGTACGTACCGTTCGCGGGCGCCGTCCAGGCGAGCTCGATCTCCGCGCCCGCACCGTGTGTCGTCCCGCAGCTCGCGTCCGCGCGCGCGCCGCACGCGTAGCCCATCAGCGTGCCGTGATAGACGCCGTCGCCCACGGCCATCGCCAGGGACATGTCGGGGCACGTGGTCGAGGGCGCGACGGCGGGCGGGCATGCGGTCGAGCAGGAGCACTGGCGGTCGGCGCAGTCGGTGAACGTGTCGCTGTCGTTGTCGAGCGTGTCCATGCAGAGCGCGACGGTGTTCTCCGTGCAGTGCGCCGCGCAGTTCGAGTCCGAGCAGTCGACGAGTCCGTCGCGGTCGTCGTCGAGGCCGTTGTTGCAGTTCGTCTCGGTCGGCATGCAGAGCGCGTTGGTCGCGCAGTCGCTGTCGGCGCAGTCCACGAGATCGTCGCGATCGTTGTCGACGAAGTCGCCGCAGTTCATGGCCTCGTTGCAGCTCGTGATCGAGGCGCAGTCCGAGTCCGCGCAGTCGATGTGGCCGTCCATGTCGTTGTCGAGGCCGTCGGCGCAGTTCACGCCCGTCTCGAGGCAGACCATCTGTGAGCTGCAGTCCGAGTCTTCGCAGTCGGTGAAGAAGTCGACGTCGTTGTCGATGTGGTCGGTGCAGTGCATCGACTCGTCGCAGAGGGGGTCCGTCGCGCAGTCGGGGTCTTCGCAGTCGGTGAAGACGTCGCCGTCGTTGTCGATGCTGTCGTTGCAGATCTCCGTGGGCACCATGCCGATGTTCAGCAGGTAGTGCCCGGTCTGCGAGCCGTAGCCATCGACGATGATGACGACGCTCTGGTGCAGCGTGAGCCTCACGTCGGCGCGCGACTGCGGTGCGAGGCCGTCATCGTCGCAGCCGAGCGAGGACCCCGTGCAGCCGCTCAGGATGTCGATGACCGTGTCGAAGTCGGACCCCTCCGTGTCGAACGTCCAGTTGCCGGCCATGGGCGCGGTCCAGGTGAACCAGGCGTCCGGTGAGGCGCTGGAGGAACACATCGGCGTGTGGCGATCGGTGGCACCGAGCGTGGTGCCCATCGCCACGCGTGCACCGATCTCCGAGTGGAGGTCGATCGCGGCGCACGCGCCCATGCTGGTGTCGGGGAGCCTGGCCGCGTCGTGCATCGGCGCATCGGCGCTCATCCGAACGTCCGGCGAGCTGCCGATGTCCGCCGGGCCGGCATCGGGGACGAGCGCGTCTTCGTACGCGTACTCGTGAACCGTGCAGCCCTGCGCCGCGAGGTGCAGTGCGATCGCGACGAGCCCGGTGGAGAAGAGGGGAGTCTTCTGCATAGCCGCCGATTGTAGCCCCGCGATCAGGGCGTGGACCAGTCGAGGACGACCTTGCCCGATTGCCCGCTGCGCATCACGTCGAAGCCCTCTTGGTACTGCGCGATGGGATACCGATGCGTGAGCACGGGCGAGATGTCGAGGCCGCTCTCGAGCATCGCCACCATCTTGTACCAAGTCTCGTACATCTCGCGGCCGTACACGCCCTTGAGGACGAGGCCCTTGAAGATCACCAGGTTCCAGTCGATCGCCACGCCCTCGGGCGGGATGCCGAGGATCGCCACGTGGCCGCCGTGGTTCATCGTGGCGAGCATGTCGCGGAACGCCTGCGGGTTGCCGCTCATCTCGAGGCCGACGTCGAAACCTTCGACCATGCCGAGCTCTTCCATGACGCCCGTGAGCTTCTCGTTCGTCACGTTGACCGCGCGCGTCGCGCCCATCTTGGTGGCGAGGCCGAGCCGGTAGTCGTTCACGTCGGTGATCACCACGTGGCGCGCGCCGACGTGCTTGGCGATCGCGACCGCCATGATGCCGATCGGCCCCGCGCCGGTGATGAGCACGTCCTCGCCCACGAGGTCGAACGAGAGCGCCGTGTGCGTGGCGTTGCCGTAGGGATCCATGAACGACGCGATGTCGTCGGGGATCGTGGCGGGGAGCTTGAACGCGTTCTCGGCGGGGATGACCAGGTACTCGGCGAAGCAGCCCGGCCGGTTCACGCCGACGCCGACGGTGTTACGGCAGAGGTGCCGCTTGCCCGCGCGACAGTTGCGGCAGTGACCGCAGGTGAGGTGGCCCTCGCCGCTGACGCGATCGCCCTCCTTGAACCCGCGCACGTGCGAGCCGACGTCGACGACCTCGCCCACGTACTCGTGACCGACGTGCATCGGCACGGGGATAGTCTTCTTGGCCCAGTCGTCCCAGTTGTAGATGTGGACGTCGGTGCCGCAGATGGCGGTCTTCTTGATCTTGATGCGCACGTCGTTCGGGCCCACGTCGGGCACGTCCGCCTCGCCCATCCAGATGCCGACTTCCTTCTTGGACTTCACGAGCGCGCGCATCTTCGCCATGGCGGCCGGAGCATAGAGCCGACGCGCGGAAGCTGTCGCGCGAAGCGTGACGTAACGCTCGCGTGATGCGTTAGGCTCGGCCCGTGCTGGTACGCATCGCCACTCGAAAGAGCCCGCTCGCGCTGGCGCAGACGCGCTGGGTGGCGGAGCGCATCCGCGCGCATCGGCCCGACGTCGTGATCGAGGAGGTCCACCTCGTGACGGAGGGCGATCGCGTGCTCGACAAGCCGCTCGCGAAGGTGGGCGGCAAGGGCCTCTTCGTCACCGAGGTCGAGGCCGCTCTGGCCGACGGGCGCGCCGAGATCGCCGTGCACTCCATGAAGGACGTGCCCGAGTCGCTCGCCGAGGGGATGGTGCTCGCCTGTATCCCCGAGCGTGAAGACCCGCGCGACGTGCTGGTGACCAAGGACGGCGGGGATCTCTTCTCGCTCGAGGCCGGCGCGCGCGTCGGCACCAGCTCGCTGCGACGTGCCGTGCAGCTTCATCGCGAGCGCAACGATCTCGCGTTTTGCGTGCTGCGCGGCAACGTCGGGACGCGCCTGCGCAAGCTCGACGAGGGAGAGGTGCACGCGGCGGTGCTCGCGCTCGCCGGCTTGAAGCGCCTCGGGCTCGATCGCGATCGCGCGTTCGTGGCGCTTCCGATCGAGCAGTCGATTCCCGCCGTGGGCCAGGGCGCGCTGGGGATCGAGACGAAGGAGGGCGACGCCGACGTGCGCGCGCTCTTGCTTCCACTCGAGCACCGAGAGACCCGCATCGCGGTGGAGTGCGAGCGCGCGTTCCTCGCTCGCTTGCACGGCAGCTGCACGACGCCGCTCGCGGCGCACGCGCGCATCGTCGATGGCCGCTGGCGGCTCGACGCCATGGTTGGTGCCCTCGACGGCTCGCGCGTGCTCGTGACGAGCGACGACGCGGTGCTCGATCCGCGAGATCCGGTGACGTCCGCGCGTGCGATGGGCGTGGCGGCTGCGGATCGCTTGCTCGCCGAGGGCGCGGCCGAGATCGTCGCGAGCGCGCGAGGGGCCGCGGATCCCTACGCAGGCCTGTACGCGAAGTGATTTTCCGAGGAGCCTGCTACGCGCGCGGGTCGCCGGGCGGGATGGTGACGCCGCCGACCACGAGGCCGCCTTGCACGACGGCCATCGTGACCAAGGGGAGCGGGCCAACCGCGCGATACGAGTGCGGCGAGCAGGGGCCACGCGCCGCGATCTCGCCGCTGCCATAGACGACGCCGTCGGCGTCCTCGAACGCGCCTTGCAGGACGAGCACTTGCTCGCCCCCCACGTGATCGTGCTCGGGGAACGTGCTCCCCGGCGCGTGGCGCAAGAAGCCCGTGATCGCGTTCTGGACGCGCGGGCCGCCATCGAAGTGCAGGAGCTCGATGCCCGGCGCTGGGCCCGGATCCCAGGCCGTGGTGGGCGCATCGACGCGCAAGAGCAGCGCACGCGCCTGATCGATCGGGAGGTCGGCCAGCTCGGCCACGCTGTCCTCGAGGTCGTCGAAG
>JAYVCF010000065.1:0-7107 GCA_043750095.1 Deltaproteobacteria bacterium | reverse complement strand
TGGCCGTGGTCGTGGTCGGTGTGGTGGTCGATCCGGCACCCGTCGGACGACGCCGACCGCCACCACCACCCGTCGAGCCGGTAGGCGTCCCGCCCGCTGTGGATGGCGGCGGCGCGGCCCCTCCGGTCGTCCCCGGATCCGCGGCGGCGACGGTCGTCGTCGGCGGAGGTGCTGCCGTCGTGGTCGCCGGCGGCGGCGCCGTGGGCGCGATGGCGGCCGTCGCAGGCCCGGTTGCGGCCGGATCCGGCTGGTTCAGCGAGACGTACGCAAAGATGCCCGCGCCGCCGAGCAGCGCGAACGCCACGATGGCGGCTGCCGCGATCATGCCGCCACCACCACCGCGCGCCGGCTCCGGCTTCTCCGCGATGATCACCGGCGCGCCGAGCGCACCGCCGAGACCGCCCGTCGGAGCGCCGATGCTGATGAGCTCGTCGAGCTTGGGAGGCGAGCTCGAGCCCATCGAGGGCCCCGACGAGAACCCGCCACCGCCGGTCAGACCCGTCGCGTTGGCGAGCGCGCGAATGTCGATCAGGCCGGAGCCTTCGCCCGCGGCCATGCCCGCCTTCGCGGGACCCGAGGACTTGCTCATCGACGGCGAGGGCGAGGGGCTCGGCCCGCCACCGGGCGCGCCGGTCGCGAGCGCCTGCAGGTTCGAGAGCGAGAAGAGCACGCTGTTCTCGTTGCGCGCGCCCGTCATCGCCTGGTTCCCTGCTACGCGCGGGCTCGGCGCCGACGCGACCACGTCGTCGTCTTCACCGCCGCCACCGAAGGGGCTCTGCTCGCTCTGCGCGAAGAGATCCGCGCCTGCGTCGCGCTTGCTCGCCTTCGCAGCGCCGGCGGGCGGATTGCTCTTGCCGCCGCCGGCCATCATCGTCGGCTGATCGGAGAACGGATCTTCCGGCGCCGCGGCGGCAGGCGCGCCGCCAGGGTTCATGATCGCCTGGACGAGCTCTTCGATGTCTTGTGCGGGCTTCCAGTCGTCGAAGCCCTCACGCCACACGTACGCGTCCCAGCCCATCGTGCCCGCCGAGATCATCGAGCCGAGCTGCGCGGGCGCGAACGGGCCCTGCTGCTCGCCATCGACGACGGTGTGCCACACCGCTTCGCCGCCGTAGTCGAACGCGCTGGCGGCGGCGGTCGTTGCCGCCTCGGCTACCGGCGCGTCGCCCTTGACCACGATGGCGGCGCCGCACTTCTTGCAGCGAATCTTGAAGACCCGACCGGCGACCTTTTCGTCGGCAATCGAGTACTTCGCGCCACAACTATCGCACACGATTTTCATCTCAGACGATCCTCGGGGTGAGCCTCGGGCCCAGAACGACGGGGCCGCGGGTTAGCGAGACATTGTTCGCGGGCGGAGAATAGCGATTTCGAGCCGCTGCGATCAAGCATCCAGCGTGCTGCGTTCGGCTTGTAGACCCACGACCAGGGGACCCCTTGGGTCGGTTTCGGCCTGGGGCTAGAGTGTGGTCCCGTCTTTGCCGCAGAAGCGGGTGGTGCTCGGGTAGCTGGTGCCGCATTTCGGGCAGGTCTTGCTGGGGGCGCTCTGTTCCTTGCGCTGGACGAACTCGGCGTAGGGGACGAGGGGCTCGTTGTCCTTCGGGCAGACGGTCTCCTCGGCGGCGTAGCCGCGGCGGCAGATGGGACAGATCTTGGTCTCGGCGCTCGGCGCGACCGGGGCAGGCGCGGGCGTCAGCGGCAGCGCTGCGGCAGCGGGTGCCGCGGTGAGCGGCGCGGCGGGCGGCATCGAGCCCGCGTCGTCCATCGACGAGCGCGGCTTGGGACGCCTGCGTCCCCGTGTCAGCAGGCCGACCACCGCGATGAGCACGAGCACCAGCCCCGCGATCGACGCTGCCGCGGCCCACGCGGGCATGCCATGCGCTCCCGCCTCGCCGCGCGCGGCGACACGAGCTTCACTGCCCGCCATCGCAGCGCCGCCGTCTTCGGTCGCGACGGAACCGCTGTGACCCGCGGTGAGGTCGGAGAGATCGGCGCTCTGAATCGTGACCGTGGCCTCGGCGCTCATCTCGCCGACGTGACCCACGACGACGGCGCTGCCCGAGGGCGCGCTCGCGACGAAGCAGTTGCCGTGGAGCTCGCCGGCCGCGCCGCGCAGGTCGTACGTCGCTGCGCCTCCGCCGCCCACGGCGCAGCCGTTCGCATCGACGAGCCGCGCCGTGAAGCAAGCGCGTCCGCCAGGCGCGATGGTGGAGCTCGCCGGTCGCATCGCCACGCGCGTCGCAGGTCCTGGCGTGCACGGCGGCTCGACCACGGTCGTGGGCGGTGGCTCGACCGTCGTCGTGGGCGGCGGCGCTGCTCCGATGCGCTCGAACGTCTGCGTGGTCGTGAGGCGCGCCGTGCAGTGCGATGCGTTCAGCGTCCAGTCGTACTGCGTGACCTCGCGGTACTCGATCGTGTCGAGCGAGGTCGCGTGCAGCGTGTACGTGCCCGTCTCCGAGCGCGCGTCCTCGGGCGGTGTTCGACACACCACGCGCCACGTTCCATCCGAGTAGGTGCGCGACACGCGTCGCACCGCGGGGTTCTCGCTCCAGCACGCGCTCGTGCTGTGACCGCCAGGGAACGAGAGGTCGTCGCCCGACTGCGTGACGTGAATCGGCGCGCCACCGGGCGATGTGCTCGACGTCGGCCGAGACGGGCAGTCGCTCCCCCAGCTGTCGATCGCAACCTCCACGTGCTGCGCAGCGGGGCGCCACTGGCCCTCGTACGTGCCCTGCGCGCGCGCGAGCGAGGGCGCGACGACGAGCGACACGAGCAAGAGCGCGAGCGACGGACGCATCGAGGGCGGGACCATACCAAAAACGTCGCCGTGAAGCCGCGTCACGGATCTGGAGGCCGGCAGAGCAGCAGGCGGCTGCGTGGGCTTCGATCGAGCACGGCGCAGGCCTCGAGGATGCGTTCCACCTCGGGGAGCGAGAACGCATCGCGCGCGAGCACCACGAGAGGACCCTCGCGGAGCCACGCGCGCAGTCGCTCGGCCGCGTGGCGCCCGAGGCTCGGATCGGAGGAGTGGCTCTGCGCGAGCGAGCCGATCCTCGGCGTGAGGCCCGGCGCGACGAGCCAACCATTGCGCTCGTCGAGATCGCGCCACGCGATCGGTCGCGACGCGGCGCGCGCTGCGTAGTACGCGACGAGCGTCGTGTCGTAGCCCGCGACGGTCACCAAGCGCTCGAGGCCCTCTTCGCGCGCACGCGCGAGATAGCGCGGGACGACGGCCTCCGGATCGGGCGCATAGAGCCCCGCGAGCGTCGGGCCATAAGCCGCGAGCGAGAGCGCCGCGGCGAGGACGACGAGCGCGGTCGCGAGCGACGAGCGCCAGGTCGGGGCAGGCGGCACGAGCGCGAGCGCGAGCAAGAACAGCGGCGCGACGGCGAGCACGTAGTAGGGCTGAACCCGCGCGATCGGTGTGAGCGCAGCGATCCCGAGCGCGACAGAGAGGGCGATCGCGAGCGCTGCGCGGCTCGCCTCGCTCCGCACGAGGACCCCCGCGACGACGGCCAAGACGAGGAAGGACGCGCCGATGGCGACGAGCGTGCTCAGCGTGCACGCGGCGAGCATCGACGCTGGTGTCGCATCGCCCCAGGCGATGCCCGGATGAAGGTGCGCGGCGGCGCGCGCTCCGGAGTCACGCAACGTGATCCGCAGCGCGAGCCCGAGCGCTGGCAAGCCGAGCGCGACGCCCACGAGGCGCGCAGCTCGCAGACGTCGCTCGATCGCGAGGGGCGCGCGCACGCTGGCGAGGTGCACCACCCACGCGGCCGCGATCACGAACACACCCGTGTAGGAGGTAGAGAGCACGAGCGCGTGGCTGAGCGCGAGCCCCACGAGGTTCACGCGCGTCGGAGCGCGACGTGCGCGCTGCCCCATCGCGACCAGGCTCACGATCACGAGCGAGAAGAACGGAATCTCACTCACCTCGCGCGCAGCCCCGACCAGCGTCGGTGAGAGCGCGGCGACGGACGCACACGCGATGGTCATCGCCGAGACGCGAGCGCACGGCCTCGCCTCCTGCACGGCCCACACGACCGCCGGCGCCACCAGCGCACCCGCGATCACCGCCGGCATGCGCGCCGACCACTCTGCGTCGCCCGCCAGCTCGGCGACGTGAAGCACCAGGAACCAGAGCGGTGGATGCCGGTCGTCGAGTCCGCGCCCGAAGAGGATCTCTCGGATGGGCAGCGCGCCCGAGAGCAATCGCTGCACGTCCTGGTCACGCGCGAACGGGAGATCGAGCGCCACCACGCGCACCCCGAGCCCGATGCCGAAGAGCGCCGTCGCCACGAGCGACGGTGCCCGCGCGAGCGAGAGCAGGAGCACGAGCATCGCGACGGCCACGGCGAGCCCGCGCATCCCCGTCAGCGACCAGAGCCAGCGTGCGAGCGCAGGGGTCGCCGCGTCGGCATCGAGCGCGATCGCGTCGATCGATCCGAGCAATCCGGTGTCGCGGGCGCGGAGCTCCGCTGCGAACCAAGCGGTCACCGCAGCCGCATCGCTCGCTGAAGCGGTGGTGCGCGGCACCTCGTACCCGACGCCGAAGCTCGCGGTCTCCACGACGTCGTCCCACTGCCCGCGCGGAACGACGTGGACCTCGACGTGCTCGGCGCCGCGTCGCACGACGAAGACGACGTCACCTTCGCTGCCGCGCTCGGGACGCGAGACGGACCAGCCGTCCGCGCGCGGTCCGGAGGGAACGAGCTCGGCCCAGCACGCATGGTCGTCGTGCGCGGGTGTCGTCGCCACGGACGCCACCAGCGTCAGCACACTCGCCGCGAGAGCGACGATGGGCGTGACGCGGTGCGAGAGCCACCGCTCCCATCGATCGTTGAGCTCGCTCGCCGTCACGCCGCGCGAGCGTACCCGTGACTCGGATCCGCTGCGTGCGGCCGATCAGCCTGCGTCCGGAGCGGGCGCGCCCACGCCGAAGAACCCGCCGTCGAAGTCCGCCGCCACCGAGAACGCACCACCATCCTGGTTGGCCGTCACAGAGAACGCGGCGTCTTGAATCAACGCGACGGAGAACGTCCCCGTGTCCGACGCCGCAGGCCCCACGTCGCGCGTCCCGCCGTCGCGCCCCGCGTCGATCAGCGCGGCCACGCCCAGAAACCCCGCGTCGTCGGTCCGCGTCGTGGACGCGCTACAGCCCGCGAGCACGGCCGCCGCGGGGATCACGCCAATGGCGACGACCGTCTGAAACACCACCCGCGGCACGATCGTCGTTCGCCGCGAGCGCCGCATCTTGTTCGAAGGCATGACGACGAGGATACCCGCTCTGAACCGATCTGGCGCGCCTGCGTCCGGCGACTGCTCGTCGATGAGCCCACCGATCTGCCCCAGGGGCTCAGCCCGCTGCGCGAACTCGCTTCACTTCCGCTGTCATCTCGGGCACGGCCTTGAAGAGGTCCGCGACCAAGAAGTAGTCCGCGACCTGGGCGATCGGGGCTTCCTTGTCGGTGTTGATCGCGACGATGGTCTTACTGCCCTTCATGCCCGCGAGGTGCTGGATGGCGCCCGAGATGCCGACGGCGACGTAGAGCTTCGGGGCGACGACCTTGCCGGTCTGACCGACCTGCAGATCGTTCGGCACGTAGCCGGCGTCGCACGCGGCGCGCGAGGCGCCCATCGCGGCGCCGAACGCGTCGACGAGGGGCTCGAGCACGCTGTGGAAGTTGTCGCTGCTCTTGAGCGCGCGGCCGCCGCTCACCACGATCGCGGCCTCGGTGAGCTCGGGGCGCTCGTTCTTCGCGGCCTCGAGGCTGATGAACGCGATGCGATCGCTCGACGGCGACGCGACCGTCACGGTCTCGGTCGGGCTCGCTCCACCGCTCTCTGCCGCCGCCTCGAACTCCGTCTGTCGAACGCTGACGACCTGCTGCGCGCTGGAGATCGTGCACCAGCCGAACACGTTGCCTGCGTACATCGGGCGCTTGTAGGTGAGCGTGCTCCCGTCGATCAACACCTCGGCGATGTCGCTCGCCACGCCCGCGTCCAAGCGCGCTGCGACGCGCGGCATCAGGTCCTTGCCGAACGTGCTCGCCGTCGCCGCGACCACGCCGTAGCTCTTGCCCAGCTCGGCGACCGTGGGCGCGTACGTCTCGGCGAGGTAGCCGCCGTCGATCTCTGCGACGAGCACCTTGCGCGCGCCGTAGCCCGCCGCCTGATCGGCCGCCGCTTGCGCGCCCACGCCGATGGCGAGGATGTCGAACGCGCCGCCGGTTCCCGCCGCGACCTGCTTGGCGAACGTCACCGCCGAGAGCGTGTTCTTGCGAAGCCCGCCGTCGAGCAACTCTGCAACCACCAGTACGTCGGTCATGTCATCTCCTCCAGAGTCACAGTACCTTCGCTTCGGTCTTGAGCTTGTTCACGAGTTCTGCGACGTCGGCGACGTACGTCACCTGGCCCGAGCGCGCAGCCGGCAGCTCGAACTTGGCGTACTTCACCACGGCCGCGCCGCCGCCCACGTCGGCGAGCGACTTCAAGTCGATGGCCTTCTTCTTCGCCGCCATGATTCCCTTGAGCGACGCATAGCGCGCGCCCTCGTTGTAGACGTGCGCGTCCGGCGTCACGCCGTTCTTCACCGCGGAGGGCGACACGATGCGCAGGTCCACCGTGACGATGGCGGGGAGCGTGACCTTCACGGTGAGCACGCCGGTGTCCACCTCGCGACCGACGCGCAGGGCCTTGCCGCCGTCCTCGGCGTGGATCGACATCGCGAACGTCGCCATCGGCCAGCCGAGCAGCTCGGCGAGCATCTGGCCCGCGCTGTTGGAGTCGCCGTCGACCGCCTGCTTGCCCATGAGCACGAGGTCGGGCTTCTCGCTCTCGACGATGCTCTTCAGCGCGCGCGCGACCACGCCGGAGTCGATCGCGGCGTCGTCGCTCTTCACGAGGATGCCGCGATCGACGCCCATCGCGAGGGGCTGACGCAGCGTCGTCTGCACTTCGTCGGGGCCGAGGCTCACCACGATCACTTCACCGAGCCTGTCGCCGCTCGCGGCGTTCTCGTTGAGGCGAAGCGCCGTCTCGACCGCGTACTCGTCGAACGGATTGAGCTTCCACTCGAGGCCGTCGGACGTCACGCGTGCGCCGTCG
>JAYVCF010000064.1:0-7219 GCA_043750095.1 Deltaproteobacteria bacterium | reverse complement strand
CGAGATGTCGGTCCACGCCTTTCGTGACCCACGGAATGTAGCACCGCCCGGCGGGATGAACAGAGGGAACGAAGGCTCAGGAGTCGGACAGTCGGACGGCTCAGTGCATCAACGTGACGACGCCGAGCGTCCCCGGCTCGGGCCCGCGGGTCGCCGCGTCCACGCCGAAGCCGATCCCGACTCCCGCGCCGACGACGACCACGCCGAGCAAGATCCAGAACCAGGGCTCGCTGGTGACGTCGCCGCCGCGCTGAGGCGGGCCGTCGGCGATCGCATCTCGCGAGACCGAGTCACCACGCAGCGTGTCGGCGGGAATCCGCAGCGCGAGCGGCTGCGCCTCGCTGCCGAGGTTGCCGAGCTCGCTTCCGCTCGGCGACACCGCGGTCATGTAGTAGGCGACGTCCATCGTCTGATCCGTGGCACCGACCACGGGAATGCGTCCCGCGTACGAGCCATCGGCGCGGCGATCGAGAACGACGCGAGAGAAGCCTGGGTCGCCCGCATGGCGATAGGCGAGGCGCACCTCGTCGACGGCGTCCGCGCCATCGAGCAAGTGAACGGTGATCGTCGGTGACTCGCGGTGCGGAAGCGTTCCGGGCGAGGTGTGGCCGAGCGTGACGCGTACCGCCGCCGGATGCGCCTCGCGCGCACGTGCGAATGCGCTGACGACCGGCGGGCTCGCGTCGGGATCCGTCAGACGAAAGCCTGGATCGCGCGAGTAGAGGAGGCGTAGCGTCTCGCGCGCTGCATCGGCATCCTGGTTGGCGATCTGCGCCGTCGCGAGGAGCTCGAGGCCCGTGTTGCGCTGCGGCGCCGTGAGATCGGTGCGCGCGAGGAGCGCCTGCGCCTCCGTGATGGCATCGGGATAGGACGCGTAGAGCACCTGCTCGCGGATCGCGGCGATCTCCGCGTCCGCCGTGCCCTGGGCATGCGCGAACGACGCAGAGGACGCGAGCGCGAGCGCGAGCACCACCGACCAAGCGCCTGCCCTCATCGCTTCGCCCGGGTCATCTCGTCGATCATCTTCGTGAACGCATCGACGAGCGCCGCAACGGCCTTGTCTCCGCGCGCGCGCGCATCGGAAACGGCCTCGGACTTCGCGACGCGCTCGCAGACATCGAAGTAGTACTTGATCTTGGGCTCGGTCCCGCTCGGTCGAAGCATCACGCGGTGCCCCCCCTGGAGCTCGAGGGCGATGGCGTTCGACGAAGGAAGCGCGAGCGGCTCGCGTCCCGAGCCACGATTGCGTACGCGCGCCTCGAGATCCACGAAGGCCTCGACGCGGTACTCACCGAGGACCGCGGGCGGCGAGCGGCGCACCGCGTTCATGATCGCCGCGATCTGCGACGCGCCGTCTTGACCCTTGATGGTCACCGACAGCTGCTTCGACAGATAGAGGCCGTAGCGACGCGCCATCACGTCCATCTCGGCGAGCACCGTGGTCTTGCGTGCCCGGCACCAGCCGACGAGATCCGCGAACACGAGCGCGCCGCTCACGCCGTCCTTGTCGCGCACGACGTCACCGATCGTGTAGCCGAGCGCTTCTTCGAACCCCATGACGAAGCGCTTGCCCGTGCTCGCCTCGAGCTCCATCGCGCGGTTCGCGATCCACTTGAAGCCGGTCAGCGTCTCTTCCCAGTGCACACCGTGGGCGCGTGCGATCGCGCCGAGCATCGGCGAGCTGACGATCGAGCTCAGGACCATGCGCGAGCCCGTGTGGTCGCCCTCGGACAGGAGATAGTGCGCGAGCAAGCAGCCGACGTCGTTGCCGGACAGCTGCACGTAGCCTCCGTCGCCGCGCGGCAGCGCGATCGCGAGCCGGTCCGCATCCGGATCGTTGGCGATGACCAGGTCGGCCTTCATCTCGCGCGCCAGCGAGAGGACGAGGTCCATCGCGCCCTTCTCTTCCGGGTTCGGGAAGCGCACGGTGGGGAACGCGCCGTCGGGCTGAGCCTGCGCTTGCGCCGATCGAACGGTGGCGAAGCCTCCCTCGGCGAGCGCGCGGCGGGCCGGAATGTCGCCCACGCCGTGGAGCGCCGTGTATGCGATGGAGAAGTCGCGCGCTCCCTTCGGCGTCACGACGAGCTTCTGGATCGCGGCGTGGTAGCGGTCGATCTCCGCGTCGCCCAGCCAGCGGAATCGATCGCCCGCTGCGGCCTGCGAGCTGCGAGGGAGGTTCATCGCGGGTGCGACCTGATCGATCTCCTTGGCAATCCCGTGATCGTGCGGCGGAATGATCTGCGCGCCGTTGCCCCAGTACACCTTGTAGCCGTTGTACTCGGGCGGGTTGTGGCTGGCGGTGACCATGATCCCGGCAGCGGTGTTCAGGTCCTTCACGACGTAGCCGAGCATCGGCGTCGGCGCGGGGCGGTCGAACATCAGCACGCGGAAGCCGGCCCCGAGCGCGATCTCGGCAGCCTCGTCGGCGAACTCGGGGCTCATGCGCCGTCCGTCGCGTCCGATGGCGATGCCTCGCTCGCGCGCGCCCTCGGTGGTGGCCAAGAGGTAGGCGCAGAGCCCGGCTGTCGCCTCGCGGACGACCTTGATGTTCATGCGGTTGGGACCCGCGCCGATGACCCCACGCAGCCCCGCCGTGCCGAACTCGAGACGCTGCGCGAAGCGATCGGCGAGGTCCTCGCCGCCGCCCATGCTGGCGAGCAAGGCCGCGATCTCGGCGCGCGTGTCCGGATCGGGGTCGTCGGCCATCCAGCGCTCGGCCTTTCGCCGCAACGCGTCATCGATCGTCATGGGTCCCATTCAATCACACCTGACCGCGGGCGCGCGAGCGCAACTCTTGACGCTCGAACGCGTCGGTCGGCATCATCACGGTGGGATCGACTACGTGTGCGGTGAACGAGCAGGTTGGCGCTCGATGCGCCTCGGCGGCGTGTGTCTGCGCGGTGCGTTGCGCGGACCCGCGCTCGCGATCGCGTTGGGCATCGCGCTCGCGACATCGAGCGCGCACGCGCAGACCGAGCCGAGTGCCGAAGATCGGTCCGCCGCCGGCGAAGCATACGATCGTGGAACGGCAGCATTTCTCGCGCACGAGTACGCGCGCGCCGCGACGCTCTTCGAGACGGCCTTCCACCTCGCACCGAGCGCGCCTGCGCTGATCCAGGCGATTCGCGCGCTCGAGCACTCTTCGGACGGCGCTCTGCGCGCAGGCACGCTCGCCCTTCGTCTCGAGGCGCAGTACGGCAGCGACCGTCAGGCAGCGCGCCAGGCGCGGACCACGCTCCACACGGCGAGCGGCCGGTTTCTTCGCGTCGATGTCTCGTGTGATGCGACGTGCACGGTCGAGCTCGATGGCAGGGTCGAGGACTACACCTCCTTCTTCGTGGACCCAGCGAGCCCGCACGCGGTGCGAGCGAGCTTCGATACGGGCATCGCACCGACCCAGGCCACGGCCGCAGCCGCTGGCGAGACGCAGGCGATCGCGTTCGCGCGTCCCCCCGAGCCCCCGCCTCCTGTCGTGGAGGTCGCTGTCGCTGTGGTCGCGCCTCCCATCGAGGAAATCCCGCCGCCGGCGCCGCCGCCTCCATCGGGCGGCCTTCACCCGGCCGTCTTCATCACCGTCGCAGGTCTGACTGCCGTCGCGGGCGGGATCCTCATCTGGTCGGCCGTGGACATGTATGGCGGCGTCCCGGCGTACCAGATGAACCCCACCGCCGCGGCGCTCCAAGATGGACAGAGCCGCGAGGTTCGAACCGACGTGATGTGGGGCGTGACCGGTGGGCTCGCAGCAGCGTCGGTCGTGCTGGCGATCGTGACCGACTGGAGCGGCGGCGGCGGCGGCGGCGGCACCCGCGAGTCCGAAACGCCGACCGTCTCGTTCATGGGATTGCCCGGTGGCGGCGCCCTCGTCGTGGACGGGAGCTTCTGAAGTGACGGCCGGCACCGCGATGCAGCCTGCGCGCGATCTGTCGGGGAAGAAGCTCGGTCGCTACGAGATGCTCGCGCAGCTGGCGGCCGGCGGCATGGCCACCGTGTACGTGGCGCGCGCGCAGGGCGTCGCCGGGTTCGAGCGTCTCGTCGCGATCAAGGTGCTGCATCCCCACCTCGCGCACGACGACGAGTTCATCTCGATGTTCCTCGACGAAGCACGCTTGGCCGCGCGCATTCGTCATCCGAACGTCGTCCCGACGCTCGACATCTCCGACTCGCAGGGCGACGGGTACTTCCTCGTCATGGAGTACATCGAGGGCGATCACCTCGGCGCGCTCCTTCGCGAGGCGGCACGAGGCGCAGCGCGGCTGCCGGTGTCCGTCACGCTGCGCATCATCGTGGACGCGCTCGAAGGACTGAGCGCTGCGCACTCGCTCAAGGACGGCGATGGCAAGCCGCTCTCCATCGTTCATCGCGACATCTCACCGCACAACATCCTGCTCGGCACCGACGGCGTCGCGCGCATCACCGACTTCGGTGTGGCGAAGGCCGAGGTGCGGCTCAGCTCGACGCGCGACGGTCAGTTCAAAGGCAAGCTCGCGTACATGGCGCCCGAGCAGGCGTCGAACGGCACGGCCGACCAGCGCAGTGATCTCTTCAGCATGGGGATCGTGCTCTGGGAATCGCTCACGGGACGACGCCTCTTCCGCGCGGACAACAACGGCGAGCTCCTCAATCGGCTCTTGAACTCGCCGATCCCCGCGCCGAGCGAGTACGTCACGGAGCTCGCACCGCTCGATCCCGTGATGGCCAAGGCGCTCGCGCGGGATCCCGCCGAGCGCTACCAGACCGCGGCCGATCTCGTCGAAGCGATCGAGGCCGTCGCGGCGACCGTCGGCGGTGTCGCGACGCCGCGTCAGGTCAGCAAGTCGGTGCGCGAATGGCTGGGCACGAAGATCGAGACCGAGACGACGCGCATTCGAACGGCCATCGACTCGCTGGGCCGCAGCGAAGTGAGCGCGGCGGGCGGCGTGCCGCGACCCGAAGGCAGCTCGCTGACGCCGGTCACGCAGACCGGCTCGATCGGCGCGCCCGGTCAGACGCCGAGCATGGTCCGCGCGATCCGAGCTGAAGACGCGACGGTCGGCGCGACGCCGAGGACAGTGGCCGCCGCGACGAGCGAGAGTCAGCCGACCCAGGGATCGACCCAGCGCGTGCTGATTGCCGCGATCGTGCTCCTCTTGATCATCATCGTCGTCGGGGGCGGGGCGATGGCGTTGTTCGGCGGCGGATCCGGCACGACGCAGGCCGCGACGCCCCCCGCCACGACGGTCGCCGTCGCACCGCCGACCACGATTGCGGCGCCCCCGGTCACCGCCGTCGCGGTCGTGACGCCGCCCCCCGTGACCACCGCCGACGTGACACCGCCGGCGAGCGACGTTCCGGCCCCGACCACCACGGTCGAAGCGAGCGCGCACGCGCACCCCGCGACGCACCGTCCACATCGTCCGGCGCACTCCCGAGACGACGACGACCTCTTGGTCAACCCGTACCGTCATTGACGGCCTTCGAGGGTGCTACCCTCGATCCGATGTGGAGTGCGTCACCGCTCGCCACGCTCGACAAGCTCTGCGCCGACGCGACCCGCGCGACGCGCGTGCTCCCCGCCCTCGTCGCAGTCAACGCCGCAGGCGAGCGCGCACGCCTGACGCGCGCCGTCGCGGCAGGGGAATCGCCGACGCCGCGCTGGGAGATCGAGCGCCGATCGATCGACGCGGGCTTGCGCCGCGCCCTCGGCAGCGGGCGACGCTGGGTCGAGCTCGCGCGCGGACACGCGCTCGCGGATCTCTACGCTGCGCGGCTCGATGAGCTCGAGCTCGACGTCGCGATGATCGAGTCGCTCGGCCAGGGATCGATCGTTCGACCGCTCGCCGCGCGGCGCTACGGCACGGGCGCGGAGATCGTCACGCACGCGGGTCGCGCACAGCCATTGGCCGAGGTCGCGCGCCAGATCCTCGAGCTCGCGCGCGTCGACGACGAGCCGCGCGAGCTGCCCGCCGACGGGGGCCCGAGCTCGATGGCCGGCGCGCTGCGCGTCGCCGTGATCGCCGCAGGGCTGAGCGTCGAGGTGCGCGTGGAGCCACGGCTCGGTGCCGGCGCGGCGGCGGGCGATCGCACGGTCTTCGTCGCGTCGCGAAGGTTCGGGCGTCGCGAGTGCGTGCGCCTCGTCGCACACGAGGTGCTCGGCCACGCGGTCGCGGCTGCCAACGGCGCTCACCATCCGCTGCGCCTGGTCGAGACGGGAACGGCCGACAGCTTCGCCGATCAGGAAGGCACGGCCATCGCCCTCGAAGAGGCCGCCGGAGCGCTCGACGCGTCGCGCTGGCGCGTGCTCGCAGCCCGCGTCGTCGCCACGGATCGCATGCACGCAGGCGCCTCGTTTGGTGAGACCGCGCGCGAGCTCCATCGCGATCTCGCCCTGCCCGTCGACGTCGCCGTGGTCACCGCCGAGCGTGCTTATCGCGGCGGCGGCGTGGCGCGCGATGCGGGCTATCTCACGGGCTATCTACGCGTGCGCGCCGCGCTCGAGCGAGGCGAGGTGACGCTCGACGAGCTGCGTATGGGCCGCGTGTCGGTCGGCGCCGTGCACACGCTGCGCGCGCTCGCCTTCGAGCCCCCGCACCAGCCCAACACCGAGATCGTGCTGGCGCGCGTCCGCACGGCGATTGCCGGTCCCCGAGCCGCTTGATCGCGAGCGCGCCGCCCCGGATGGGATGGGCGCGATCCATGCGCTCACGCGTGCGCGGCTCAACGACCGAGAGGGCGGAGCTTGATCCCGAGCAGGCTCGCGATCGGCTGGGCGAGCGGCCGCGGCATCGAGGGCAAGCGCCCTTCGACGACGGCGCGGGCGCGTGCATGCGGCTCGCCCTTGAGCGAGGGCAGGACCACCTCGGCCCAGCGGAGCAACGTCTTCGGATCGGCCGTCGAGAGCGCGAGCTCGAGCACGGGCTCGAGACGCTTCTGATACGCGACCGAGGCCGTGCAGAGCGCCGCGAACGTCGTGACCAGACCGTCTTTGCCGACCTCGTTGGTCTGCGCGAACGCCTCGGTGAGCTGGGGCAAGTGCCGGGCGACGCGGGCCGGCGCGATCTTGGCCATGACCGGCAGCGCGGCGGCGGAGGTCTGCACCGTGCGCTTGTTGGGCGAGGCGACCGACACCGCGAACCGATCGATCGCGCCCACGAGTAGATCGGGCTTCTTGATCAGGAGATCGTCCAGGATGCGCGCGGACGTCGTCGCCGTCGTCGGCTTGTCGCTCGTGAGGTTGTCGGCA
>JAYVCF010000063.1:0-36656 GCA_043750095.1 Deltaproteobacteria bacterium | reverse complement strand
GGTGACGTGAAGTACGGTCTCGCGGTGCGCGGGATCGATCGGCCGCTGCTCCACGCGCGAGAGATCCGGTTCACGCATCCGACCACGCGCGAGCCGGTGGCCGTCCGCGTGGCGGAGCCCTGGTCGCTCGAAGCCGTGCGCACGGCCCGCGCGTTCGCGAAAAAAAAACACGGTCACGGATCCCGTCCTCGCGGCTAGTACCGGCAGAAGGCCGCGCGATGCTGGTTCGTCCGAGCGCAGCCTGAGCTGTCGTCAGAACGTGCCGGAGACGCCGACGCCTGTGGGGCCGAAGGTCATTCGCACGCGAGCGCGTGGCTCGTTCGCGTCGAGGATCCACGTCGCGACGAGGCCGGCGATGCCGAGCCCGCCGACGACGAATCCCACGATGGCGACGTCGAGATCCGTCTCGCGCTCGGAGAGCACCGACGAGCAGCCCGCGACCGCCACGGGATTGCATGTCGCGTTGTACGTGCGCGCGCGCTCGTCGGCGGCGACCACGAACCCGATGCCCAGCGCGACGCCGACGCCCGCCGTCGCAGCGGATGCGATGTAGAACGGCAGGAAGTCCGTGCGCGAGGGCGGCGGCTCGACCGGCGGCACCGGCAGCGGCGCGACGTGGACCTCTTCGGGGGGCGGAAGTGTCGGCCCCGCCTCGAGCGGTGCGAGGACGAGCTGCGCCGTGGCGTGCGCAGACTCGGCCGAGAGACTTGCGCTCGCGCTCGCCAGCACGGTCCCTGTGTCGTCGCGCACCTCGATCCGGTACTCGCCATAGGGAATGCGGACGTTCGTCGTGCGCGGGAGCGCGCCGAAGTCGAGATCGTTCAAGAACAAACGGCCCCGCGCGTTCTCGATCTCGAGGTCGAGCGCGCCCGGCTGCAGGTTCGGCTCGATGCGACGACGCGTGCGCGCCTCCAGCGAGTCGAGCGGATGGGTCGCGAGATAGGCATCGTAGCTCTGCGCGGAGCGCAGCGGCTCCGCGAGCAAGAGGAGCGCGGCCCCACGCTCGGCAAACGCGCTCGTGTCGCCGAGCTCACACTGGCGATCGAAATGAGCCAAGGCTTCGGTCGCGAGCGGCGCCGCGCGATCCGGATGGCGGTGGCTCGCCTGATCGATCGCCTGCGCGAGCAGCGAATTCCCAGCCTCGAATTCGGCGCTCGCCGCCGCCGCGTCGTGGCCCGAGCAGTCAGGCAGCTGCGCGCGAGCCGGCGCCACGGTGCAGAGCACGAGCGCGAACGCGAGCGAGGGTGCGAAGAGCGAAGCGGGACGGCGAGCCATGCGTCGTTTCTCCCCCGATCGGCTCACTCGACGCAAGGAATCCCCGTCGCGGCACCGCACGGGGCCCGCGCGGTCGTCGGCGGGTGCTCCCGATGGTGAGCGTGACCGCTCTCCGTCGTGGTGGATGGCGGCGGACGAACCACGCTCGAGGGCGGCGGTGGGCGAACCACGCTCGAGGGCGGCGCCACGACCGTGCTCGGCGGCGGTGCGACGTGCGTCGAGGGCGGCGGGACCAGGGCGATCTGCGCAGTCGGCGGCGGTGGAACGACGATCGCGCCCGTCGACGGTGGCGGCGCGATCGACGCG
This sequence comes from Deltaproteobacteria bacterium, assembly GCA_043750095.1. GTDB lineage: Bacteria > Myxococcota_A > Polyangia > Polyangiales > Sandaracinaceae > JBBSAT01. The sequence goes on along the minus strand of JAYVCF010000063.1, from coordinate 35,075 downwards.
GTCGTGGGCAGCGGTGCGACCACCAGGCTCGTCGGGGGCGGCGTGGCGACGCTCGTCGGCTCGGGATCGAGAGAGACTGCGCGCGGCTGAGTCGCTGCGTCGTTCGACGAGATCACCCAGAGCGCCACGGCGCCGATGACCGCGAGGAGCGCGATGATCCCGATCCCGACCACGACCCGCGTGCCACCGCCCCCCGAGGGCCGCGCTGTCTCGCCCGGCGCGGCAGGCGGAGGCGCTGCGAAGCCCGTCGGTCCCGGCGGAGGCGTCGGCGCTGCGTTCGGCGACGCGGGCTCGATGTCGCGAATCTGTGTGCCTGCACCGCCACCGACGGTGAGCACCGGGCGCGCCGCGATGGTGGCCTTGGCCTGTTCGACCGCGTCGCCGAGATCCATGACGGTGTGGGCCGCGTCCATTCCGCTCGCGGCGATGGCGAGCGCGCGACCGAAGTCGACCATCCGAGGGAAGCGCTGCTCGCGCTCGCGAGAGAGCGCACGAACGATCGCGGCCTCGACGCTCGGCGCGATGCCGGCGAACACGCGACTAGGCGCCAGGTAGGGGTCGCCCCGCATGAGCTTCGCGAGCGCGCTGCGCGTGTCGTCCGACTCGTAGGGCCGCGCGCCCGTCACCATCTGGTAGGCGACGACCCCGAGCGCGTACTGATCGGCACGACCATCTACGTCACGGCGTCCTTCGGCTTGCTCGGGCGCCATGTAGAACGGCGAGCCGACGACCATGCCGGTGGTCGTGTGCTCCGCGTCTTCTAGCTCACGCGCGGTGCCGAGATCGATGACCTTCGGGACCTCGTGACCTCCGACGGTCGCGATGAAGATGTTGGCCGGCTTGAGATCCCGGTGCACGAGCTTCTGATCGTGCAGCAGCTGCACCGCCTCGCAGACCGACGCGAGGATGGTCGCGGTCTCGTGCGCCGACATGCGCTTCATCCGTCGCAGGCGCGCCGCGAGCGTCTCGCCCACGAGCAGCTCCATCGGCAGATAGATCGTGTTCCCTTCGATGCCCGGCTCGAGCGTCTCGACGAGGTTCGGATGCCGCACGGCCGACGCGATGGTCGCCTCGCGCACGAAGCGATCGACGAACTCGCGGTTGCGAGCCAGCTCGTCCCGCACGACCTTCAGCGCGCGCAGCTGCCCGGTGACGCGGTTCTTCGCGCGATAGACGACGCCCATGCCGCCCTCGGCAATCTGCGCCTCGATCTGGTACGGACCCAATGTATCGCCAGGACCCATGGTGCGGAGCGGGCCGAGCATAGCGCGCGAGTTGACGGCGCGGCCGACGCAAACGTAGCGTGGTTGTCATGAAGCGCGTCCATTCTTGCTTGGTCCTCGCTGGTTCTCTTGCGTTGGCCGCACTCGGCGCGTGCACGACACCGATCATCGCCCCGATCGACGCCGGCCACGACGGCGCGACGGACGCCTTCGCGAACGACGCCTTCCTCGCCAACGACGCGTTCGCCACGCCCGACGCAGGTCATGACGGCGGCCTCGTCTGCCCGACGGGCATGGTCGATCTCAACGCAAACATGGCCGACGGCTGCGAGTACGCCTGCACGATGACGGCGGCGACCGACGAGCCCGACTCCACGTTCGCGGACTCGAACTGCGATGGCATCGACGGCCAGGTCGCCACGGGCATCTTCGTTTCCCCCGCGGGCAGCGACGCCAACCCCGGGACGATGGCGATGCCGGTACTCACCATCGCGCACGCGCTCACCCTCGCGCACGCGAGCCACGGCGACGTCTACGTCGATCACGGCACGTACGCCGAGAGCCTGACGCTGATGGACGGTGTCGGCATTTACGGCGGATTCGACCGGACCGTCAGTCGTGCGGGATCGATCCCGGGCTACTGGGACCGTCGCGCCGACGCGGTGACCACGATCAACGGCGGCGCCACGGCCATCGAAGCGACCGGGATCACGATGGGCGCGGTGCTCGATCGACTCACCATCCACTCCGCCGACGCGACGACGGCCGGCGGCGCGAGCATCGTGGTGTGGGCGCACGGCTCGACGGGCACGCTGCGGATCTCCGCATCGACGATCGTCGCGGGCAACGGTTTCGCCGGCACCACAGGAACGGCTGGGACCGCGGGCGCGGTGGGCGGCATCGGCGGAAGCCCCACGGCAGGCACGAGCGCGTGCGGGCACCTCGGGGGCACCGGCGGCGCGGGCGGACCCGCAGCGGTTGCGCCCGGCAGCGCGGGGATGATGGCCGCGATGGGCGGCGCGGGAGGAATCGGCGGGCCCGCGATGGCCGCGTGCGCCCCCGGTAACCCCGGAATGGTCGGTGGCGTGGGAACGGCGGGAACGTTTGGGCCCGGCGGGAGCGGCGGCGACGGAATCGGCTCCTTCACGCTCGCGGGCGTGTGGACTGCGGCGGACGGAGCGATCGGAACCGACGGCGCGGACGGGACCGGCGGCGGCGGCGGTGGCGGTGGAAGTGGAGGCGGGGTGTTGAGCATTACGTGCACGCGCTTCGCCGGTGGAAACGGCGGCGGCGGCGGCGGTGGCGGCTGTCACGGAACGTCCGGGCGCGGAGGAACGGGCGGCGGTGGGTCGTTCGGCGTCCTCTCGGTCGATGCGGTGGTGGTCGTCCTGAACGACGACATCACGAGCGGCGTCGGAGGCAACGGCGGAGCGAGCGGAAGCGGCGGAGCGGGCGGCGCGGGCGGCCCGGGCGGCCCGGGCGTGCCCGGACGCGCGGGTGGCGTCGGCGGTCCCGGCGGCGCCGGCGGCGTCGGAGGTCGCGGCGGTCACGGCGGCGGCGGTGGCGGCGGACCTTCGTTCTGCATCGCGCACGCAGGCAGCGGCGCGATTACCAACACGAGCTCGGTCCTGCACGTGGGCATGGGCGGGCACGGCGGCGCGAGCATGGGAACGGTCGGCACGGACGGCGCCGCGGCCAGCATGCGCGAGTACTGACTCTCGGAGGGCCGCTCGCCATCGCTCGCGGGGGAGGGATCGTCGGCCCGGCGAGCCGGGCACTCGTGTCGAGATCAGCGAGCGGTCGATTCGCGATCGAGCAGCGTCGCGTAGCGGGCTTCGTCGACGGCCGTGAGTTCGCCTGCGACCTCGGCACCGATGAGCGCAGCGAGCGCGGGCACCCCGGCCTTGCGCAGCACCGCGCGCAGAGTCTCGACCTCGGAGGCGAGCGCCGGCCCCACGGCGATCACCTCCGACGGAACGCGATCGCTCATCGCGAGCACCACGATCGGCGCGTCCGACGGCCACGGACCCGAGACTTCGTTCTTGTCACGATCGAACACGCCGACGATTCCACCGACGTCTGCCCGACCGCTCGCCAGCGCGACGCCGACTGCTTCGTGCGTTCCGAGGAACGCCTGCGCCGAGAACACGCTCATGTCGATACCGCGATCGAGGAGCGCGCGGCGCTGGAGCGCATATCCGCTCGCCGACCAAGGATCGACCCACGCTGCCCGCGCGGCGCGAAGGTCGTCGAAGCTCTGCACGCGGGGGGCGCGACCCACCAAGAGCGCACGCGGATCGCGTCGTCCACCGCGTGACACCTCGAACAAGCCGATCGCGCCGAGCTCTCGTGCGCGGGCGTACGCCATCGGCGCGAGCCAGGCGATGTCGACGCGCTTCTCGGCCAGGGCGTCCACGAGATCGGCGTACGTCGGCACGCGAACCACCGCGGTGCGCGCCGTGAGCGCGCGATCGAGGCGGTCCTCCGTGGAGGCTCCGATGGGCGCATCCGGATCGCCGACCACGCCCAAGCGGAGCCGGGCCACACGCGCGTCGGTCGAACGCGAGAGGGTCGGCGAGCGAGAGGGTGTCCCGGCGGCCGCGCGGATCACCGCCGGCGAGAGCGCCCCGAGCACGACCGGTGTGGGAATGGCGTCGGTGTCCACGTGCACGGGCGCGAGCGCGTCGATCAAGCTCTCGGACTGCTCCGGCAGCTCGCGCTTCGTCGCAGCGCAGAGCTCGGCGACGAACACCGTCATCTCGGTGATGCGGTCCGCCTTCTTGCGGATGAGCGCGTGATCGATGACCGCCGCGACCTCGGGCGGGATGTCCGGTGCACGCTCCCAGAGGTGCGGCGCATCGCGCGTCGCGATCATCACCGCCATGTCCACGAAGCTCGCCGTTCGAAATGGCGTCGCGCCCGAGAGCGCCTCGTAGAGCACGACGGCCATCGCCCACACGTCCACCGAGGCGTCGATCTGCCCGCCCGTCAGCCGCTCGGGCGACATGTACGCGACGGTCTCGGGCGATCCGTTGTTGACCGTCATGTTGTGCTCGAGCGCTCCGCCCGAGGCACCGATGAGCTTGCTGACGCCGAAATCGATCAGCTTCGGGAGAACGCTGTGATCGTGGCGGCGGCTGAAGAAGATCGTCGCGGGACGAACGTCGCGATGCACCACGCCCACGTCGTGCGCGAGCGCGAGCGCGTCCATCACGGGCAAGAGTCGATCGAGCGCGAGCTCGAGCGGGATCCGACGCATCGAGCGAATCGTCTCTCGGAGTGTCTCGCCCTCGAGCAGCTCTTGGACTTGATAGAGCGCGCCGCTCGCGTCGCGGTCGACGTCGTACACCTTCACGACGTTCGCATGGACGAGCGCGGAGGCCGCACGCGCCTCGCGAACGAAGCGCATCTCCAGCGACGCCCCCGCCTGCGCGGCGAGCACCCTCAGCGTGAAGCGCTTGCCCGTCCATGCGTGCTCCGCCTCGAACACCGACGCGGCCGACACGACGCCGCCGAGGTCCCCGCTCCGTGTGCTCTCGCGCAGGAGCCGATACTTACCGCCGACGAGCTCTCCGACGCGAAACGATGAAACGGGCGACATGTGCGGAAGACCCCGAGAGTACCGCGCGTCGGCGTGCGCGAGAACGACGAGGATTGCAGCCCGGCGAGCCGGGCGCTGGGGTCGAGATCAGAACGTCGCGTCGAGCTGCAGGCGCACCAGCTGCTCGCCGATGGTGAAGTCGTTGCCGAACGAGTGCTGCCAGTCGAGCTGGAGCTTGAAGAAGTGGCCGTTGACGTAGAGGTTCACGCCGGCCGCCGTCGCGTTGCCGCCGCTCTGCAACGCCGCGACGAACATCGGATCGGTGCCGGCCATCGTCTGCATGTGCTCGTAGCGGCCCCAGATCTCGACGAGGTCCCCGAGCATCATGCCGGCCTGACCGAGCGCCCCCCAGCCTTGTCGGCTGTACTCCGTGATCGGCATGGTCGCACCGGCGGGCATCCCGGTTCGTGAGTCGGCGCTCGCGCTGCGCCAGAGCCACTCGCCGAGGAACGAGAAGCCCGCGTACTTGAACACGAGGTCCGCGGCCATGTGGAAGTAGTCGAAGCCGCCGAGCTGATAGAACTGGTACGTGCTGGAGACGCTGGTCGTGCTCCGCGGGCGATCGGTCGACTGGTTGTACGCAACGCCGAAGCCGATCGCGAGGTGCGGCGAGCTGCTGTGCGTGAGGTCGCCCTCGAGGTCGTCGTCGAAGGGCCCCATGGGGCGCAGCGTCACGCGGCCGACGAACAAGAAGCCCGGCTGCTGCGTGACGCCGAGGCGATTGCGTCCGTCGCCGGCGAAGACGCCGACGTTGTAGGCGAGCCGGCCGTCCCAGCCGAAGAGGTCGTTGGAGAAGAGCATCACGCCGATGTCGCGGTCGAGCGAGAGCTCGCGGACCATCAGCGCGCGATCGGTGCTCTGGAGCGCGAACTCGCGGATCGTGCGCGCCCGATCGAAGGGGACGAAGAACTGACCGACGCGCACCGAGAGATCGCGCAGATGGAGCGACTCGATGTAGGCGTCGAAGATCGGGCTGGGGTTGTTCGGCTCGAAGTCCGTGGGGCCGAGCCCGAGCTGCAACCCGTAGCGCAGGTTGCGGTCGATGATGTTGCCGAGGAGCCAGAGCCGGATGGTGCGGATCTGGAGCTCGTTGCTCGGCGTGTTGCGAGTGGCGTCGGCTGTATTGGGGATGTGCAGCGTGTCGCGGATCTGCGCGCGCGCGCGGATCTGGAGAGAGAACGACTCACCCGCGGTCACGGTGAGGCCGCGACCCGGACCGACGGAGAGATGGATCGAGTCCTCAGGCGCGGCCGGGATCGGCGGGATCGCGGCCGTCGTTGGGGCTGGCGGAGGCCTCACGCTCTCGCTCTCGCTCTCGCTCACGCTCTCGCTCTCGCTCTCGCTCACGCTCTCGCTCTCGAGCGCCACGGTCTGCGCATGCACGAGCCCAGCGCCCAGCATCGAGCCGAGCGCAACGAAGCCGTAGAAGAGAGGTACGCGGGAGGTGTGTAGCGTCATCACAGCCCGCGTTTAGCAGAGCCGGTGCCACTCGGAGTCGCCGCGTTTCCAGCGCTATTCCGAACCAGCGAGCGGATTCGCTGGCCGCGACCCGTGATCAGACACGGCCCCGTGACCCGCGCTGGCTCGATGCTCGGACGTCAGGCCAGCCGCTTGCGACGGGCGACCATGAGGCCGAGCGCGCACGCGACCAGCGCCACGAGTCCGCTCGCTCCACGTCCCGGCGTCGCGCTGCATCCGCTGCTCACCGTGTGTCCACCTCGAGGCGGTGCTGCATCGTAGTGCGCGATCGAGCCATCGCCACCGACCGACCCGTCGTGACCTGCGTCGGCAGCGGGAACACCTGCATCACCGACTACAATCGGCGCGCCACCATCGGCGTGCGCTACAGCCGCATCGTGCGGCGTCGGGCCTGCATCGTGCGCGACCGGTCCCGAGTCGGGCGGCGCAAGCACACACGCGCCCGCCGAGCACAGATACGCGCATGTCGTTCGCGTCACGACGCCGCTCACGCAGCGCACACGGTCGTGGCCGCTGCAGCTCCATGCGGATCCGATGCCGGCTGGGCATGCGGGCGCCGTGCTGGTCAGGCGGATCTCGAGGAGGCGATCGACGGGACCACCACTGTCGCTGAACCAGGTGACGTGCTCCTCGACGAGGTTGAAGTACTGCGTGTACGTGCCCGTCGTGGTCGGCGCGCGCACGCTGAAGTTGAATCGACCCGTCGCTCCGGGCGCCACCGTGCGATCGATGGTCGCGGCCCGGTGATCGTTCACCCAGTCACTGCCGCGGAGCGGGCTCGCTGCGTCGCGTGGCGAGCTGGTGCCGAGGTACGTGTGGCCCGGACGCCAGGTCTCGGTGCCGGTGTTGCGCATCTCGATGTAGCCGCGCGACTCGGCTCCCGCGGTGACGGCGAAGGTCGCCGAAGCGAGCGGGAACGTCTGGTGCACGTAGCTCGCGGCGTAGAGCGACGTGCTCCAGAAGCTCGCGCCCATCTCGCGATAGATGTTGCTCGTGTGATCGGCGTAGCGCGCGTAGCGTGACGAGAAGCACGACGCGCCCGGCGCGCACCCGTTGTAGTAGTGCGTGACGGTGGTGATCCACGGGTTCCACCGGCTGTTGCCGATGCGGACGCCGTTGATCCACGCGATCGCCTGGGCGCGCGTGCTCACGCCCGAGATGTGCGCGGATCGGATCACCATCGCGACGACGAAGTCGACCGCGGCCGCCGTGTTGCCCGCGACCGTGAGGACGCGCGTGCCCTCGCGTGCGAGCGTCTGCGAGTACGTCCCCGCGTCGAACTGGAACATGCCGAGGCCGCCCTGCTGCAACGAGCAGGGGCCGTCTCCCGAGCCCGCGACGACCGGGCCGCCGCACTCGCTCGAGTGGGGGCCTTGGCAGGACCAGGTCAGCTCGGACCAGCACTGCGACATGCTCGTCTCCGAGTCCGCGATGCCCGCCAGGAGATAGCCCTCGGTGATCCCGTTCGCGAACGCGGCGTCCCGAATGTGGCCGGCCCGCGTGCGACGCTGTGCCGAGGTGAGGTTCGACTCCGCGGACGCGATGTCGCCGGGCTCGGCCTCACCGAGGCAGGCACCGAGGACCAGCAGCGAGGAGAGGGCGAGAAGGGCAGCGCGCATGGGCGCGTAGAGCGCAAGCACGGTGCCAGTGAGAATCGGTCAGCTCGCGCACGATCTGCTGCATCGGGATCGCACTCCGGCACCGTCAGCGGCGGCGGCGCGGCCGAACGACCAACACGGAGGCCAGCGCGAGGAGCGCGATCCAGGCGCCGCCCGCTCCGCCCGTCTGGCCGGGCGCGACGCTGCAGCCACCGCTCGAGAGGCCGCCGCCGCGCGGAGGCGGGCTCATCGTGGATCCGTCGCCGCCCATCCCGACGCCGCCGTCCCCTCTCGATGCGAAGCCACCGTCGGCGCCGGCGCAGACGAGGTCCGCGCCGTTGCAGTCCTGATCGATGCCGTCACCACAGACCTCGGTCGCGCCTGGATGGATCGACGCATCCATGTCGTTGCAGTCGTCGGCGACGTAGCCGTCCCCGTCCATGTCGGTCACCGGAGCCGGGTTGCACGCACCTGCGGTGCAGCCGTGTGCGCAGGGCTGGCGCATGACCATGCCGCTCACGCACTGCACGCGATCGCTGGCCTCGCAGGTCCAGGCGGGCCCGAGGCCGGTGGGGCAGGTCGGTGCCGGCGCAGCGGTGCTCGTGACGCGGATCTCGATCGTGTGATCGATCGGTCCACCGCTGTCCGAGAACCAGGTGACCCCCTCTTCTACGAGGTTGAAGAACTGATCGTAGTCGCCAGGCGTCGCAGGTGCGCGCACGCTGAAGTTGAATCGGCCCGTCGCGCCGGGGGCGACGTCGTGATCGATCGAGGCCGCGCGGTTGGGCGAGAGCCAGTCGCTGCCCTGGATCGCGCTCGTTCCATCGCGCGGCTCGGCCGTGCCGAGGAACGTCTGCCCCGGATGCCACGTCGTCGTGCCCGTGTTGCGCATCTCGAGGTAGCCCGCCATCTCGGTGCCCGCGGTGAGCGGGAACGGATCGGCCGCGTAGGGGAACGACTGCGCGGAGAACGCCGCGCCGTACGTCGGCGTCGCGGTGGTGGTCCAGAAGCTCGCGCCCATCTCGTTGAAGACGTTGACGGTGTGATCGCGATAGCTCGCGTAGCGCGACGCGAAGCAGGACGCGCCGGGCGCGCAGCCGTTGTAGTAGTGCGTGACGGTGGTGATCCAGGCATCCCACTGCCCGTTGTCGATGCGCACGCCGTTGAGCCAGGCGATGGCCTCGTCGCGCGTGCTCACGCCGCTGATGTGCGACGAGTTGATGACCATGCGGACGACGAAGTCGACGGCCGCTGCCGTGTTGCCCGCGACCGTGAGCACGCGATCGCCCTCGCGCGCGAGCGTGTCGCTGTAGGTGCCCGCGTCGAACTGGAACATCCCGAGCCCGCCCTGCATGAGCGAGCAGGGTCCGTCTCCCGCGCCTGCCACGACCGGCCCGCCGCCGCAGTCGGCGGAGTTGGGGCCCTGGCATGCCCAGGTCAGCTCGGACCAGCACTGGGACATGCTGGTCTCGGCGTCGGCGATGCCGGCGAGCAAGTAGCCCTGCGTCATCCCGTTCGACGAGGCGGCGTCGCGGATCTGGCCGGCGCGGACGCGTCGCTGGGCCGCCGAGAGGTTCGACTCGGCGGCGGCGAAGTCGCCTGACTCGGGGGCACCGAGGCAGGCACCCATGACGAGGACGGTGATGGCAGCGAGGAGAGAAGCGCGCATGAGCGCGCTGAGCGCAAGCCCCGCGCCAGGTCTTCAGGCGCTCGAAGCGCCGGATCTGCGGTGTCGGGATCGCAATCGGGACCTCGCGGGACGGCGGCTCGGGCTCACCGTCCAAAATCCGGTCAGTGCCGGTCGAGCCTCATGCGCTCTGCCGCAGCGCGGCGCGCGGGATCAGCTCGCGCAGCGCGGTGAGCTTTCCGAAGCAGAGCACCACGTCGCCGGGCAAGAGCTCGGTCTCGCCGCGTGGGTTCGGGATCGCCAGGCTCCCGCGCTGGATCGAGAGCACACGCACATCGCGATCGCCGAGGTTCGAGGCCGCCAGCGTCCGGTTCGCGAGCTCGCTGGTGCGCGACACGGTGAGCTCGGCCACGCCGTAGCCCTTGTCGAGCGTGAGGCGCTGCTTGAGATCGACCTCGGGGAAGATCATCTGCTCTTCGCACTGACGCACGATGGCGCCCGCGATGTCGATGCGCGTCGTGCCCTCGATCCCCTCGAGGCCGGGCGAGCTGTTCACCTCCATCACGAGCGGGCCCTCGTTCGACTCGAGCATGTCCACGCCCGCCACGCGAAGCCCCATGATCTGGGCGGCTCGTAGCGCCACGCGCTCTACGTCCGGCGGGAGCACGAGCGCCTCGGTGCGTCCGCCGCGATGCACGTTCGATCGGTACTCGCCGTCCGTCGCGATGCGTCGCATGGCCGCCACGACGCGGCCGCCCACCACGAACGCACGCACGTCGCGACCGCGGCTCTCGGCGACGAACTTCTGGATCAGCACGTTCTGCTGCGCGCTCTGGAGCGTCTCCACGATCGCCTGCGCGATGCGCCGGTCCTCGGCGAGGATCACGCCCACGCCCTGCGTACCCTCGAGCAGCTTGATGATCACGGGCGCGCCGCCGAGCCGATCGATGGCGGGCAGGATGTCGTCGCGATGCTTGACGAACGACGACGCGGGAAAGCCGATGGCGTGCCGCGAGAGGACCTGGAGCGCGCGGAGCTTGTCGCGCGCCACCGTGATGGCGTGCGAGCCGTTGAGCGTGAAGACGCCCATCTGCTCGAACTGGCGCACCACCGCCGTGCCGAAGAACGTGATCGAGGCGCCGATGCGCGGGATCACCGCGTCGTAGGCCTCCACGGGCTTGCCGCCATAGAGCAGGCTCGGATGGCCAGCCTCCACGTGGACCGCGAAGCGCAGCGGATCGAGCACCTCGGCGTGGTGACCGCGCGTCCTGGCGGCCTCCACGATGCGCTCGGTCGAGTACGAGCGATCGTTGCGCGAGAGGATGGCGATGCGCATGGCGAGAGCCGATGGTGGCGCGGAACGCGCGCCGCGCCAACGTGCGATCGTCAGATCCCGACAGGAGTGGCCGAAGGCGCGATCCTCACTCGGGGTGGACGTGCGCCGAGACCACCGCGTTCACGGCCTGCACGGCCACGCGGTAGTCGAACCAGCCACGAACGACCGCGGTGAGCGCGGCCACGGCACCCGGATCGTCTGCGACGTAGGGACCGCCGATGTGCTCGAGGAACGTGAGGTATGCGTTCCACGCGTCGGTCAGCGCCTGCGCCGCCGTGCGGAGCTGCGCGACGCTCGCGGTCAGGTCCTCGGGCACGATGAGCTGCGCGAGCAAAGGCGTCTGCTCTTCGAGGTGCGCCATGCACTGCGTCCGCACCAGGTGCGCGTACGCCGTGGGGCTCGCAGACGCGCGCTGCAGAACGGCCGCCTGCACGTCGGCGTTTCCGTGGAGGTCGCGGATGTCCTCGCGCGGGAGCACGCACGACCAGAAGGTGTCGAAGTTCCCCTGGCGCATGCCGTTCACGGCGCGCCCGATCGAGCTGTACTCGCTGTCGCCGTTGCCGCGCAGAACGAACACGGCGATGCCGATGGCGAGGATCCCGAAGACCACGATGGCCGCCACCATCGTGCCGCTACCGCCTCCGCCGCCGATCGCCTTCTCTTCGTCGGCGAGCGAAGGCTGCTTCCCCTGATTGTCGTCGGCCATCCGCCCCTCCCGCGTTCGGTGACTGAAGCGCGATAGGTACCACGATCGGCGCGCGCTCGGCGACCCCGTCGTCAGGGGCCCGCGCTCGTGGTGCACATGTTCACGAAGACTTCGGTCGAGTACGTCCCGTGCCCACCCTGGCCGGTGAGGCGTCACATCGAGCTGGAGAGCGCCACGAAGAGCACGCTGCAGTTGCCCGAGAACGTCGGCATCGTTCCGTCCATCCCCAACGTGGACGTCGTCTCGACGCGCCCTTCGAACGCGACCGGCGACTCGATGAAGCCGAGCATCTCGCACATCTCCTGGTTGCCGAAGCCCCAGTGCACCACGTCCGCGGTCGGGTTCTCGAACTCGCAGCCGAAGTGGAGGCTCGTGATGCCGGCGAGGTCGACGGGGTTCGCGTACGCCAGGCCGCGCGCCTCGCCCGGGGTGCCCATGACGTCGAGGAGCGACTGACCGTCGAGAGGACCACCGACCGCCTCGAGGAACACGCGCGTCCCCAGCGCGTGCGTGTGCGGCAGCGAATAGAAGAGACGCATGCCGATGGGCGTCCCGGTGTTGTGCTCGAAGCCGGTCGCGAGCTCGCAGGTCGTCTCGAACCGCGAGCGCTGGTGCGCCGGAAGCTGCAGCGCTTGATAGGTGATGTGGAAGGGCGTGAGCGGCGTGATGACCTGCGCGCGTGGCAGCGTGTAGAGGCTCATCGACACGTGGCCCGTCACGTCGGTCGTCGTCGTGTTCAGCAGGTGGATGTCGCTGATGACGCGCGAGTGCGCGGGGATGCGAACCGCTGCGCCATCGGGAAACGCCTGGACCTCGTGAACGGCCTGCGTGCTCTGGGCGTAGAGCACGCCGCCCGCCACCGCGGCGGTCAGCTGATCGTAGCTACGGTCCGCGCAAGGCCAGATGCCATCGGGCCCCGTGTAGAGCGTGTCCGGGACGTAGGTCCAGTTGGAGTGATGCGACGACTCGTGCTGCGTGAGCTCGACCGCCGTGACCCAGAGGTCCTCCGTGTTGTTCAGCGTCCAGCTGCGGCAGTTGTGCAGCGACTCGCCGCCCGCCGCGATCGTCTCGTCGGGGAAGTCGTGCGAGAGCGCCGTGCCCGCGATCGGCTCGCAGAGACCGTGACCGCTCGCGTGCTGACCGTTCTCGCATCGCTCGCACGTCGCGGCGGCACCGGTCGGGCTGCACGCCTGCTGCGTGGCGAGGCAGCGCGCGACGTCCGCCGCGGCGCACATCGCCGTGCTGGGCGTGTTCGTGCACGAGAGCGAGGCGAGCGCGAAGAGGCAGGCGAAAGAGGTACGCATCGGGCCAGCGTAGGGAATGGCAGCGGCGGTGTCGAATGGCCGCTGTGCGCTCAGATGCGGCCTCGCCGAGCGCGGATCACGAGCCCGAGTAGCAAGAGCAGAGCGAGCGCCGCGCTCGGAGCGCCGCGACCCGCGCGGCAGCCGCAGCCCGACGAGATCCCACGGCCGGGGACTGTCGTTGCGTCGTTGCGTGAGCCCGCGTCCATCGCGGTGCCGGCGTCGCGGCCCGTGCCTCCATCGATGGTGCTCGCCGCGTCGGTCCCCGCGATCGCGCCGTCCACGAGGGTCGCGGCATCGACGACGGGCGTGCCGTCGACGAAGAGGCGCGGTCCGAGCGCGCACCCGCCGAGCTCGCGCGAGTCGTAGTGCGCACCGTTGGGGTTCGTCGACACGATCGCGAAGCTCGAGGGGCTCCCGCTCGTGAAGAGCGCGGTCACGTCCCACTCGACCTCGGCATCGGAGCTGACGAAGTGCTCGCCGCCCGTACATGTCGCGCTCACGGCCGGGCGGCTCGACCAGGTGAGCGTTCCTTCGTCCCACGTCGTGTCAGCCACGCGGCAGACCTGTCCGGAGCCGCCTGCGGCGCTGCCGAATCCACCCGTGTGCATGCGCAGCACAGCGTGCGCGCCGATCGCGGCCGGAAATCGCACGTAGGCGATCCCCGTCGGCGTGTTCGATGCATCGGCCTCGACGTTGAGATCCGACGCGTCAGGGAACACGCCGGGGAGCCAGCTCGCCGCCGTCGCGTCCGCGATCGCCATCACGGCGCCGCCACACGCACCGCCATCGGGTAGGCCCGCATCCGTCGGAGGAGGAGGAGTAGGACAGCTCGCGACGGGTCCGTCGGTCGTGTCGACCACGAGGTCCGAGAAGACGGCGCCCATCGGCATCCCCGACGTGCCCACCGCGCGCGAGCGTGTCGAGCCGATCGAGAAGTGCATCTGCCGCGGGCCCCACGCGTAGCCTGTCGCCGAGTAGTCGATGCTGGTGACGACGCCGCCGTTGCGGAGCAAGCGCACCTGGCCGCCGCCCCACTCGATGCGCAGGCGCTGCGGCGTGCCGTCCCAGGTCGGGTCGCCCGACGTCGACTCGTCGATGAAGCCCACGCCGCACGCGCACGTCGCGCTGTGGGAGACGGCCGAGTTCGGGCACACGGCGACGGTCAGCTTCTGGTTTCCGTAGTAGCCCGGCTCGTTGCGAACGCGGACCCAGACCTTGTAGTTGTCCTCGACGAAGTCGGGGCGATACGAGATCGGCTCGCCGCTGTCGGCGTCGTCGTAGAGATTGAAGATGTCGTTGTCGCCGGGGAAGAGCGACGCGTTCGTCACGTTCGACATCACGAACTCGATCGATCCTGCGGACGAGGTCGGGACGGACCACCAGATGCGATCGGTGGGCGCGGTGACGGTCCAGCCGGCCGCGCTGAACGAGCCTCCCTCGGCCGTGCCGCTGGTGCTTCCGCGCAGCGGGTCGTCGAGATGGTAGGCGCGCGCGCCTGCGGGCAGCACGAGCACGAGCGCGATCACGACGAGGAGCGTTCGCATAGATCGAGGGTCCGGCCCGGCGCACACCACGTCAAGGCGCGTGCGTCACATCCGGCGCAGCTCGATCGGACGTTGGCGCGAGAGCGAGCGCTGCAGGCCCAAGAGCGCAGACACTGACCTCGCGCGCGGAATCGAACGGAATCGAACGCGCGCGTCGCTCATGGCGTGTACGGAAGCACGCTCGGTGGCGCAGCCGTGATCGTGAGATCGAACGGGCTCGTGGCGATGTCGCCCGACGCCACGCCGACGTAGAGATCGTAGCTGCCGCTCTCGAGCGAGCCGCGCCAGACGCCGTCGCTCGTGCAGCTCGCGTGCGTCTGTACCGTCTGACGATCGTGCGGCGCGACCACGAGGAGCGGCGGTGCACCGCCCGTAGCCGCCGTGACCGTGATCTCACGACCCGTCGCGATGCGGAAGGTTCGATCGGGCCGGTAGCGCACGTAGCCCGCGATCGTGCACTCGCTCCACATCGAGGGCGCGGCGAGCTCGTCACCCGCGGTGCCCGTGACGTGAAGCGGTGTGCCGTCCACGAGATCGACCGGTGGCAGCTCGCCGCTCGTCTCGCTCGCGATCGTGGCGAGGCGCACGTCGACGTGAAACGCGATGCCCGCAGCCCCGGCGCTGTACGGGCCGACCCAGACCGGGTAGCGGCCCGGCGCGAGCCGCTTCGCGATGCGGGGCGCGGAGCCCATTCCGTCGTCGTCGTCGCACGTGACCGTGCCGTCAGGGCTGCGCATCACCAGCACGAGGTCGACGTCGGACCGCGTCTCGATGCGCGCGATGGTCGGCTCGGCGATGTCGAGCACGAGATCGGGCGCCGAGCTCACGTAGCCGAGGCAGCCCGCCTGGGCGCGGCTCGCCTCGACGAGCACGCCGACGATCTGCCCCGCGTACGACTGCTCTGCACTCGCTGCGCCTGCGAGCGAGACCGTGGCGATGTGAGGTGCAGCCGTGGGTGCGAGCCCCGATGCGTCCACGTCGGCCGGGAGCGGGCTCGCGTGGAGCTCGATCTCGCAGCTCGCCGTGGCGCCGCTTCCGTACGTACCGATGGTCAGGCGCGCGTCGCCGGGAGGGAGCACCGTCTCGATCTGCGGGTTGGTGCCCTCGCCACTGTCGTCGTCGCACAACGTTCCGGACGGCGCGCCGCTGAGCACGGCGACGAGATCGACGTCGCAGCGGGTGGTGATGTGCGTGAGCATCGGCGCCGACGTGCGGAGCACCAGCTGCGGCGCGTCGGGAACGTAGCCCGGACATCCGGCCGGCGGATCGCCGGAGCCCGTCACGGTGAAGGGGATGGGCGCCGGGTCGGGCGTAGCACCGAGATCGACGACGCCGATCGAGGGCACGCGCGTGTCGGCGGGCTTCGCGGTGGCCACCCCCCCGATGCTCGAGCTGCCGCACTCCGCGAGCGTCCACGTGAGCAGCCCCAGCAGCATCACGGAGATCAGCGCGGTGAGGACCATCGCCCCGAGCTTCGGCGTGGAGGATCGATCCCGCCACGAGCGCTCGGCCGTGGGCGCTACCGACTGCGCCGGGGACTGCGCTCGCGAGCTCTTCGCCTGATCCTTCTTCTTTCCGTGCAGCTTTCCTTCGAGCGCTTCGAGCTGGTGCTGAATGCGGTCGCGCTCGGACTCGATGTCCGACAGCCGCGCGAGCTCCGTGCGCGCATCGGCGAGCTCGCGCTCGAGCGAGTCGATGCGCGCATGCAGCGCGTCGCCATCTTCACGAAATGCCATCGGCCTCGGACGACGTCTGGCTCTGCGAGGGATCGTCCAACCGATCGTGCGGCGGATCGATGTACTCGACCTCTTCGCCGCGGAACGTGCGGAGCGTCGTCACGCCGTTCGCGCGGCCGACGATCGTCTCGGGCCCGATCGCGACCTTGCCGCGACCGTTCGGTGTGTCCACGACGAGCTTCGGGAGCGCGATGCCGCTCATGCGGCCCGAGAGCTCGCGCATGATGGCGAGGCCCGTCTCGATCGGCGTTCGAAGATGCGACGTGCCGCGCACCGGGTCGGCCTGCAGCAAGTAGTAAGGACGCGCGCGATGGCGGACGAGCCCGCGAAAGAGCGTCGCGAGCGTCGCTGCATCGTCGTTCACACCGCGCAGGAGCACCGTCTGGTTCATCACCGGGATGCCGTGGTCCGCGAGGCGCGCGAGCGCGATCACCGCCGCGGGCGCGAGCTCCCGTGGGTGATTGAAGTGAGTCATCACCCAGACGGAGGGATGCGTGCGGAGCACGCGACACAGCTCGGGCGTGATGCGCTGCGGGAGCGTGACCGGCGCGCGCGTCGCGATCCGCACCGTGACGATTGAATCGATCGCCGCGAGCTCACCGAGGATCGCCTCGATGCGCGCATCGCTCGCCACCAGCGGGTCGCCGCCCGACACGATGACGTCCACGACCTCGGGGTTCGCGCGCAGCCATGCGAACGCGGGCGCGAGCGCCGAGAGCGAGCGCGCCCCGCCGTCCTGCCCGACGATCCGCGAGCGCGTGCAGAAGCGGCAGTAGACCGAGCAGCGATCGGTGGCGATGAGCAGCGCGCGATCCGGGTAGCGGCGTACGAGGTGCGGCGCGACGGTGTGCTCTTCTTCTCCGAGCGGGTCGCGAAGATCCCCCGGGACCTCGACGAGCTCCGCCGCCGTCGGCACGCACTGGAGGCGTATCGGACACGTGGGGTCCGTGGGATCCGCCAGCGACGCGTAGTGCGGCGTGATCGAGAGCGGCAGGCCCTCGCTCAGCGCCCGCGTCGCACCGACTCGCTCGGCGTCGGTGAGCTGAAAGGCAGACTCCAGCTGCGCGAACGTGGTGATCGCGGAGCGGAGCTGCGCCCGCCAGTCCGACGCGTCGTCGTCCAGATCGGACGAGTGGCTCGAGACGACGCGGAGCGAGCTCATGACGACGCGGAGGTTAGTCTGGGCGCGGGGCCGGCGCATGCCGTGCGTGGTAGACCGCGCGCGTGCACCGATTCGCCGTGATGGCCGTGATCCTGGTCGCGTGCGGGAGCGAGAGCCCGAGCGGGAGCGGGAGCGTGAGCGCGAGCGAGAGTGAGAGCGAGAGCGAGAGCGAGAGCGAGAGTGAGAGTGAGAGCGAGAGTGAGAGAGCGAGTGCGAGCCCTACGCCGGCTGAGCCCGCCGACCCCGCCGTCTGCGATCGCGTTCGCGCCTGCGCGGAAGCGTTCGCCGCGATCGCGCCCGCCGAGCTCGCGGCTCCGGCGCAGATCGCCATCGAGCAGCTCGATCACACGCTCGTCGACAGCCCCGCGCGTGCCGCCGCGTGTCGAGGCGCCATCGCGAGCTACCGGGCCGACCTCGAGCGCCTCGGGGTCGAAGTGCCCGAGGCCTGCCGCTGAATCGAGGCGGAACGAGGGTGGGGTCCCGAATCCGGCTCCGCCGGTTCGGGGAGGGCCGCGTATCGGCCCTCAGAAAATCAGATCTCGCCCTTCTTCGCCTTCTCGACCCAGAACACCACCTGGTCCTGGATGACCTGCATGGCGCGGCCCTGGAAGATCTTGAAGAGGAACGGCACGTCCATCTCCACGTTCACCTTGTTGTCCAAGACGTGGATGGTGCCGGCGCACTTCACGCCCTTGGCGCTGAACGAGTAGTCACCGATGTCGTCGGTCTTCCAGTCGAAGTGCGGGCTGTACTCGGCGAAGCGCGCCTTGTAGTCGTCCATCGCCTTGTCGATGGCCTTCTTGCTGCGCGCCTTGTCGAGCTTGGTCTCGATGGTCTTCTTCATCTGCTTCTCGCCGAATTCGTATCGTGGCGATGGCGGCGTCGCAAATCGCTGGCCCGATCAGCCGTACTTGGCGTCGTCGCGGCGGGGCCGCTTGTTCGTCTCGAGGATCTTCTTGCGCAGACGCACGGCGTCCGGCGTCACTTCCATCAGCTCGTCGCGGTCGATGATCTCGAGCCCGTTCTCGAGCGTCACGATGCGCGGCGGCGAGAGGACGACGTTCTCGTCCTTGTTCTTCATGCGCACGTTGTTGAGCTTCTTCTCGCGCACGATGTTCACGTCGAGATCGTTCTCGCGGTTGTGCTCGCCGACGACCATGCCCTCGTAGACGGGGTCCCCGGGCGCCACGAAGAGCACCCCGCGCGGCTGGAGATGATCGAGCGCGTAGGCCGTGCAGATGCCCGCACGGTCGGCGACCATCCCGCCGTTGATCCGACGAAGCATCGGCCCTGCGTAGGGCTCCCAGCGATCGAACTGCGTGTTGAGCAGGCCCGTGCCTCGCGTCGCCGTCAGGAACTCCGAGCGGAACCCGATGAGCCCGCGCGATGGCACGCGGAACTCCATGCGCGCGCGACCGAACCCGAGGTTCGTCATCTTGACCATCTGGCCGCGGCGCGCGCCGAGCGAGGTCGTCACGATGCCGACGAAGTTCTCCGGCACGTCCACGATCACCATCTCGACGGGCTCGTGCTTCTGGCCCTCGATCATCTTCACCACGACCTCGGGCATGCCGACGGCCATCTCGTAGCCCTCGCGACGCATCGTCTCGAGCAGCACGGTGATCATCAGCTCGCCACGGCCGTACACCGTGAACACGTCGGGGGACTCGGTGGGCTCGAAGCGCATGGCGAGGTTTCGCTTCGCTTCCTTCTCGAGACGCTCGCGCAGGTGGCGCGACGTCACCCACTTGCCTGCCTTGCCGGCGAAGGCGGAGGTGTTCACGAGGAAGGTCACCTTCAGCGTGGGCTCTTCCACGCTGATCCGCGGGAGGGCGACGCCCTTGTCGACGTCGGCGATGGTGTCGCCGATGGCGACGTTCTCGAGGCCCGAGATGGCCACGATGTCGCCAGCCCCCGCCGATCCCACCGCCACGCGCGCCATCGACTCGAAGCCGTAGACCTTGGTGATCTTTTCCTTCAGCGGGCCGGTCTCCGACATGCGCGTGATCTGCTGCAGGTCCTTGATCGTGCCGTTCACCACGCGGCCGATGGCGAGGCGGCCGACGTAGTCGTCGTGCTGGATGTCGTTGACGAGGATCTGCAGAGGCGCGTCGGGATCGCCCTTGGGGGCGGGCACCTTCGAGAGGATCGTCTCGAAGAGCGGATCGAGGTTCTTGCCCTCGTCCTCGAGCTTGTACTTGGCCTGGCCGAGCTTGCCGACGGCGTAGATGATCGGGAAGTCGGTCTGCTCGTCGGAGGCCTCGAGATCCACGAAGAGGTCGAAGATCTCGTTCAGGACCTCGTCAGGACGCGCGTCCGGGCGATCGATCTTGTTGATGACGACGATGATGCGGTGACCGAGCTCGATCGACTTGCCGAGCACGAAGCGCGTGCCGGGGAGCGGCCCCTCGGCGGCATCGACCAGGAGCAGCACGCCGTCGGCCATGCGCAGCGTCCGCTCGACTTCGCCGCCGAAGTCGGCGTGGCCCGGCGTGTCGACGATGTTGATCTTGGTGTCGCCGCGGCGAACCGAGCACTGCTTGGCGAGGATGGTGATGCCCCGCTCGCGCTCGAGGTCGTTCGAGTCCATCACCCGCTCTTCGACCGCTTGGCCGGTGCGGAACACGCCCGTCTGGCGGAGCATGGCGTCGACCAGCGTGGTCTTGCCGTGATCGACGTGCGCGATGATGCAGATGTTACGGAGATGCTCGCGCGTGGTGCGTTCGGACGACATATGGGGCGGCGTCTGTAGCAGGCCACAGAGAAAAGGCGCGCCCGATCGCTCGGACGCGCCTTCCCAGCCAATGATCGTTGGGGAAAATCAGCAGTGCCGGCCGCGGCCCGCCGGATCGGACGGGTCGCTGTCGCTGCAAGCGCGGCTGCCGCAGCCGCCCGGGTCACGCGGATCGCTGTCGCTGATCCCACGACCGCGGCCGTTGCCCGCCGGATCCTGCGGATCGCGGTCGGTGCAGCCAGGAATTGCGTGCGCTTCCTGGGTGATGCCCAGGGTCAGGGCCGCGGCGCCCATGGCGATGCCACCCACGCTCGCGACGGCCGCTCGGCGGCTCATCGTCGTCTCGGTCACGATCTCTTCGGGTGCCAAGGTCTTCTTCGACATTCGGTTCGTCTCCCTCGTTGCCCCTCTCGGGTGACGAAAGCTACGCATGACCCCGCCACCAAATGCATTGAAATCGCCAGTCGATAGGCGTTCTCAGTCGTTGCAGAGTCATGAAATGAAAACGCCCAGCCGAAGCCGGGCGTCGAGAACTTCGGAATGTGTCGAGGTCAGAGCCCCATGTTGCGGATGCGCCAGAAGTATTGGCCGCCGTCCGCCGCGACGCGCACGACCGGGCATCCGACCTCGTCGAGCCCCTCGAACGAGGTGACCACCGTGCGCGAGCCGACGAAGCGTCCCATGTCATCGGCCCAGTTCGCGTCGCCCGACCAGGGCGTGTGATAGCCGAGCGTGACCTGGGTGCCGATGGTGATGGGCCCGTAGCTCGCCTCGCTCATGCTGCAGTACTGAGGAACGGGGATCGCGGGCATCTGCTGCGCTTCGGTGCACGCCTGCGCGCAGCCGAGCGTGCACGCGAGGCCGAGGAGCTGCGTCCCCACCATCACATCGGCGCCCACCACACCGCCGCGTCCTTCACGCACGAACACGCCCTGATTGCGGCATCCCCACGGGTCGCGCATGCCGCAAGCGACCGTGTAGTACTGATAGGCGCTGGCGAGGTCCGTCGGCACGCCGAGGGCGTTCTCGTAGCCATAGCCGACGCTGTTGCACGACTCCGGATGACTGCGCTGGCAGCCCTGCATGAACATCTGAAAGCCGAGCTGCGGGTTGGCGGGGAGGTACGTGCCCTCGGTGTACGCGTAGGCGACTTCCCAGCACGACTGAAGATGGTTGCCCGCGCACGCCTGCTGCCAGGTGCGGTAGGCCGAGTAGCGATCGGCCGGGACCTCGTCGCCCCAGTACTGCCGAAGCCCCTGCTCGTAGCAGGCGGTGGCGTTGCCCGACATGCACATCGCCTGAACCTGATAGGCCGGGAAGGTGTACGTGCGCTGCGCGCTCGCGAGGCTGGGCGCGAACGCCAGCGCTGCGACCACGAATGCTCCTGCCCAGATTCCGCGAACCACACTCGTCCCCACCATGGCTACCTCCGAAAACGACGCCGAAAACGACCCCGAAAAGCGCGCGCTGAATAGCACACGTGTCGTGCGATTGCCTCCGACGCGGTCGCAGCGCGATTTCTTCATCCTGCCCGATGCAGGTCCGCACGTATACGGGACGCCCTGCGCTCAGCGCTTGCGCTTCGTCGGACCGAACGCGGCCTTCAGCGCGTCGAGCTCGCGGCGCAGCGCGGCGACCTCGATGCCGGTGCTGTCGGGCTCGGGCGCAGGCGTGCTCGTCGGCGGAGGCGGCGCGTACTTGGCGTCGGGGTGGATCGCCTGGCCGGCGCCGAGCCACATGCGTGCGATGGCGTTCGCGGCCTGGAAGGGCATGGTCGCCATCGGCAGGTAGGGCGACACGTTCTGCGCGCCGCGCTTGGCCTCGAGGTACATCTCCAGCGTCGCCGAGAGATAGCGGCTCATGAACTCCGCCAGCGCCTCGTCTCCCATGCGGATGAGCTGAAAGAGCAGCGGCACCGGCAAGAGACGCCCCGCGCGGCGGCCCTCGAGGATGATCTGCGCGAGCGTGGCCTGCGTGAGGTCCTCGGAGGTCTTGGCATCGATGACGCGCACGTCGTCGCCGCCGCGGATGATCGCCTCGAGCTCGTCGAGCGTGATGTACGAGCTCGCGCGCGTGTCGTAGAGGCGCCGGTTGCCGTACTTCTTGACGAGGACGGGCTCGTGGCTGGGGCGGAGGCGCATGCGGCGAGAAATCCTGCGCGTCGGTCCGCGAGGGCGCAACGGAAGGTTGGGCGGGTCTTCGATCATTGTGCGTCGCAACACGAGGCAGCTTGACACCACTTTCGCTCTGGTTCACTAAGGCCGTTCTGTTTTGTGCACTGCACCACGGCGCGCCTCCTAGGCGCCCTGGAGTCGTCCGATGTCGCGCACGTTTTTCTCGCTCGTCTTCGCGTCGGCGCTCCTCTCTCTGGGTGGCTGCGCCGACGGCCACATGACGTGTCGCATCGGAGCCGACTGCGCGAGTGGCGTCTGCCTGTCGAACGGCACCTGCGCGCGACCGGTCGACGCTGGGCCGAACGACGCGGCGATCACGCACGGCGACGCGGGCGAGCCGATCGATGCAGCGGGCTCGGGCGTCGACGCGGAAGTCGATGCAGGCGAGCGGATCTGCTCGCCCAACCACGACGGCATCGTCACGCGCGCCGAGGTTCCGCTTCGCGCCGGCCTGCGCGCCAACTTCCGCATCGCACAGAACGCCACCGTCTCGACGGCGGGCACCACGAGCGGCGGCGCGCGGACGTGGGACTACTCCGGCAGCTACTCGGGTGATCACGACGAGCTCGTCGAGCTGCTCGCGCCCGGCAGCAGCTGGTGGGCGGCGCAGTTCCCGACCGCGACGCACGCGGCGCGCGTGTCCGCCTCGTCCGACAACCTCGGCGTCTTCCAGATCACCGACGACGCGCTCTTGCTGCTCGGCGTGGTGTCGCCGGCCGCGGGGGCCACGCAGACGCGCCTCCGCTACGATCCGCCCGTCGTCGTGCTCGCGTTCCCGCTCGCGGAGGGCAACACGTTCAGCACGACGTCCGCCGTGTCGGGGCAAGCGGTCGGCGTCATCGCCGCCTACACCGAGCAATACACGTCGGTCGTCGATGCATCCGGAACCCTCGTCACGCCCTTCGGCGAGATCCCCGCGCTGCGCGTGCGCACCGAGATGACGCGCACCAGCGGCCTCGCGACGTTGACCTCCCAGCGCCAGTTCACGTTCGTCGGTGAGTGCTTCGGGATCGCCGCGACGATCGTCTCGGGCGCGTTCGAGACCCACGTCGAGTTCACCACCGCGACCGAGATCCGGCGCCTGTCGCCCTGAGCGCCCTGTGATGCGGCCCCTCGGTGCCCAGGCGATCCTCGCGCTGGCGATCGCGACCCTCTCCTCGGGGTGTCTCGCGTTCCACACGGGCGCGATGCAGGGCGAGCCCGACGACGCGACCTTCATGGCGATCGACGGGGTGCGCGTCCGCTACGTCGATCAGGGGCAGGGCTCGGCGGTCGTGTTGATCCACGGGTTCGCCGCGTCGCTCGACACCTGGGACCACGTGATTCCCGCGCTGGTCGCGGGCGGGCATCGCGTCATCGCCCTCGATCTGCGCGGGTTCGGCTGGACCGATCGGCCACCTGGCGACTACTCGAGCGAGGCCCAGGCGCGGCTCGTGCTCGCGCTCATGGATCAGCTCGGCGTCGCGCGCGCATCGGTCGTGGGTCACAGCTACGGCGGCGGCGTCGCGCTGCGCCTCGCGTTGATCGCACCCGAGCGCGTCGAGCGGATCGCGCTCTACGATGCCTGGGCGTACAGCGGTCAGCTGCCCGCGTTCTTCCACGTCGCGCGCGCCGACGGCATCGGCGAGGCGATGTTCGCCAGCTGGTACGGCGAGCGCGTCGAGGACCGCATGGCGCTCGCGTTCTTCGACCAGCGCTACGTGACGATCGAGCTGATCGATGCGGTCGAGGCCGCGCTCAGGCGCCCCGGCACGTACGCGGCGGCGCTCGCAGCCGTGCGCGCGATGCACTACGAGAACATCGAAGACCAGTACCGCACGATCGAGCATCCAGCGCTGCTCCTCTGGGGGCGCGAGGACCGCGTGACGCCGCTCGAGATCGGCGAGCGTCTCTCGCGCGAGCTGCCGGGCGCGCGCCTGGTCGTGTACCCGGGCTGCGGGCACTTCCCCATGATCGAGCACGCTCGGCAGTCGACGGCCGAGCTCGTGCGCTTCCTCGCCGACGCGAGCGCACCGACCACCGAGACGAGCGGCGGTGAAGCGCCCGCCCACGTGGCTCTTCCCACCGACGAGAGCGCGACCGACGAGAGCGTGAACGCGCCTTGGTGGGAAGGTCCGCGCGACGCGGCCACGACGAGCGGAGCGCAGCCATGAGCGCGCGCATCGCATCCGTGCTCGCGCTCGCGTCCGTGCTCCTGCTCGCACGCAGCGCCGAGGCGCAAGGTTTCCATCGCGTGGGCGACGACATCCGATCGCACCAAGATCCGGACGACTTCTCATTCGAGGCGCACGGCTATCTGCGCGCGCGCGGCGAGATCCTCTCGAACTTCGATCTCGATCGCGGGCCCACGCCCTCGGGCCAGCCGCTCTTCCCGGTTCCGCTCGATGACGGGCAGAACCTCTACCAAGCGGACATGCGGCTGCGCTCGGACATCTCGATCTACGCGCCCGGTGGGTCGGTCGCGATCCACGCGCGCCTCGACGTCCTCGACAACCTCACGCTCGGCTCGACGCCCGACAACATTCCCAGCGCGACCGTCGGTCAACGCTCGCTCGACACGGCCATCCACCTGCGCCGCGCCTGGGCCGAGGTGCTCACGCCCTTCGGCCTGCTCACGGTCGGCCGACAAGCCAACCAGTGGGGCCTCGGCCTCTTGGCCAACGGCGGCGACTGCTACGACTGCGATGGGGGCGACGCCGCCGACCGCATCGCCTTCGCGACGCCACTCCTCGGTCACATCTGGGCGCTCGCGTTCGACTTCTCGGCGACCGGGCCGCTCGCGACGCGCGCGTCTGGTTTTCGCGCGGTGGACGTCACGCCGACCGACGACGTGCGCACCGTGACCTTCGCCTTCCTCCAGTTTCTCGGCGAGGCCGGCCGGCGGCGACGCCATGTCGCAGGACGCACGACCTTCGAGTACGGCGCGTACGTCTCGTACCGCTGGCAAGACGGAGACACGCCGAGCTCGTACCTGCCGACGAGCCGACCGATCACGCCCACGGCTGCGCAGGTCGTTCCGCGCGGGCTCTCCGCGGTGGCGGCCGACGTCTGGCTGCGGATCGAGCACCGCGACTTCCGCATCGAGCTCGAGGGAGCGCTCCTCTACTCTCGCATCGCGCAGACCTCGCTGGTGCCGGGCGTGCTGTTGCGCGACGCGATCACCGGCACACAGCTCGGTGGCGCGCTCGAGACGGATTTTCTGCCGCGCGAGGGCGCGTTCACCTTCGGCTTGGACACCGGCGTCGCGTCGGGCGACTCCGCGCCCGGCTTCGGAGCATTCCCGCGCACGCTCCAGGCCAGCCCGCAGGCGGGCGACCTCGACGGGCCGCAAGCGAGCCTTCCGTACGACACGACGGTCGACAACTTTCGCTTCCACCCCGACTACCGCATCGATCGCATCCTCTTTCGCGAGATCATCGGGCGCGTGACCGACGCGTTCTACTTCCGGCCGCACGCGCGCCTGCGCCTCGTCGACGCGCCCTTCGGTGCGCTCTCGCTCACGGCGTACGGCGTCGCGTCTTTCGCGATGCAGCCGACGTCGACGCCGAGTGGTCAGCGTCCGCTCGGGATCGAGCTCGATCCAGCGCTCACCTACGAGAGCCGAGAGGGCTTCATCGCGGCGGTCGAGTACGCCGTGCTCTTCCCGCTCGCGGGACTCGACAATCCGGCGCTCGGTCTGGGCGCGACACCGGCGCAGCTACTCCGCTTGCGTCTCCAGATGCTCTACTGACGCGAGGCCCCGATGCGAGCTGTTGCCACTGTCTGTCTGTCCGTCTCGTGCGTCGTCGCGCTCCTCGCGATCGCGGGCTGTGAGCCGAACCGCACGCACCCGATGCGCCTCGCATGGGACGCGGACGCCGCCGTGCCGCCGCTGGGATGTGTGCCGAACCTCGACGGGCGCATCGAAAGAATGGAGCTCCAGCCCTCGATCGGAACGCCCGTCTCGTTCTTGTTCTCGCCGGCGGGCGAACACAGAGACGTCGATCTCGCCGGCACCGCCATCGACAACGGGATGCGACGTTGGGATCTCGGCGCCGACTACGGGACGGATCGCGTGGCGCGGATCATCGCCATCGATCCCACGATGCAGTGGTACGCGGCCAACTTCCCGACGGCCGTGGTCGCGGTTCCCACCGATCCCGGCGGCGCGATCGACGCGCTCTACCGGCTCGACGATGCTGGCTTCTATCTGCTCGGGCTGGCGAGCCACGCGATGGACCCGCCCGAGGGCCGCACGCTCCTTCCGTACGCCACGCCCATCGTGTTGTTCCAGCTACCGATCGAGCCGGGGCGCGCGTGGATCAGCGCGGCGGACGTGTCGGGCACACTGCGTGGCCTTCCTTATGCGGGGCACGACACCTACGAGAACAACGTGCCCGCGATGGGCGAGCTCCGTCTGCCCGATCTGACCTTCACGCAGGCGATGCGCGTCGCGACGCGCGTGACCATCTCGCCCAGCGCGGGCGCGCCGGTCGTCCGACGCCAGAGCACCTTCGTGTTCGAGTGCTTCGGTCAGGTGACGAGCGTGACCGCGCGTGACGGCGACGACGTCGAGGACTTCACCAGCGCCGCGGCGATGCAGCGCTTCGGTCTCTGACGCTTCGGACGGGAGGACGAGATGACGCGCTTCGAGAAGTGGAAGAAGGGCTTCGACGCTTGGGAGAACCGAGCCGCGAAATGGTCGAGCGAAGT
This sequence comes from Deltaproteobacteria bacterium, assembly GCA_043750095.1. GTDB lineage: Bacteria > Myxococcota_A > Polyangia > Polyangiales > Sandaracinaceae > JBBSAT01. The sequence goes on along the minus strand of JAYVCF010000063.1, from coordinate 8,159 downwards.
GCTGCAGAGCCCGAAGGTGCTCGAGCCTTCGGGGACGCTGATCTCTGCCGTGATGCGCGGCCGTGCGCGCACCGATCGTGTTCTCACCGGCGTCTGGACCGCCGTGGGCCTGCCGAACCGTCGCGATCAAGAGCGCACGCTGCGCCTCCTGACGGTGCTCGAGCGCCGCGTGATCGACCTCGAAGAGAAGCTCGAGGACGCCCGAGAAGATGCCCGTCGCGCCCGTGGCGAGAGCGCGCGCTGAAAAGGACGAACGATCATGGACGTCACCAAGTACCTCGAGCTCCGACCCGCTCCACGCGCCATCTTCGACGCGCTCGACGAGCGACGCGATCGAACGCGCTTCATGGTCCCCGACGTCGGGGGCTACCGCGCCGTCAGCGTCGGCGACGTCGCCGACGAGGTCCGCGACATCACCCTCTTTCTCGAAGCAGGCGGGCATCGACCGAAGGACCGCGGCGCGGTCTTCGCGCACAACCGCGTCGAGTGGATGAGCGCCGCGCTCGCCATCCAGACGGCAGGCGGCGCGATGGTGCCCATCTACGCATCGAGCACGGCCGAGCAGGCCTCCTATGTGCTCTCGCACTCCGATGCGCGCGTGGTGTTCGTCGATGGCGAAGATCTCGTGCGGCGTGTGCTCGGCGCGTTGCCCTCGCTCCCGAACCTCGAGTGGATCGTCCTGATGGACGCCGGGCTCGACGCGACGCGCTCGCTCGCCGCGATGCGCGAGAAGGGCGAGACCACACCGAGCGACGCGGAGGTCCTCCCGAAGGTCGTCTCGTGGGCCGACGCGCGCGCGAAGGGCAAGGCGATCGCCAGCGCGGATCCCGCAGCGCTGACGCGGCTGCTCGATGCCATCTCGCTCGATGCGCCCGCGATCATGCTCTACACGAGCGGCACCAGCGGGCCGCCGAAGGGCGTTCCGCTCACGCACCGCAACGTGGGCGTGAACGGTCGCGACTGGCTCCTGGTGCTCGCACCTCTGCTCGAAGAGGGCATGACCGATCTGCTCTGGCTCCCCATGAGCCACGTGTTCGGGTTCGGCGAGGCCTGCATCGGCAACACGCTCGGATGGACGAGCTACCTCGCCGATCCTCAGACCGTGCTGGCGAAGCTCCCCGAGGTGAAGCCCACCGTCTTCATGAGCGTGCCTGTGTTCTGGGAGAAGCTCGCGCAGGGTGCGATGGGCACGGACGACCCCGCCGAGCGCGCGCGCCGACTCGCGAAGGTGACGGGAGGCGCGCTGCGCTTCTGTCTCTCGGGTGGCGCAGGCCTCAAGCGCGAGGTGAAGGAGCTCTTCCACTCGCTCGGCGTGCTCATCATCGAGGGATACGGACTAACGGAAGCATCGCCCACGCTGACGATGAACCAGCCGAGCGCATTTCGTTTCGACTCGGTGGGCAAGCCCTTTCCGAGCGTCCAGATCCGACTCGCCGAGGACGGGGAGATCCTCGCCAAGGGCGAGAGCATCTTCGGCGGCTACCACAAGGATCCCGTCGCGAGCGCGGACGCGTTCACCGACGACGGCTGGCTGAAGACCGGCGACGTCGGGCTCTTCACCGACGACGGCTTCTTGCGGATCGTCGATCGCAAGAAGGACATCCTCGTCACCGCGGGTGGCAAGAACGTTCCGCCCGCGAACATCGAGCAGCGCTTCGCCGACGACGCGCTCCTCTCGCACGTGGTCGTGTACGGCGATGGACAGAAGTACCTGGTCGCGGGCGTCTGGGTGAGTCCGACGGCGGTGACCGAGGGCCGCGACCTGCACGCGCTGGTCGAAGAACGCATCGCGAAGGTGAACGCGCAGCTCGCGAGCTACGAGACCATCAAGCGCTTCGCGATCATGGAGCCGGCGCTGAGCGTCGAGGGCGGACACCTCACGCCCACGCTCAAGGTGAAGCGCAAGGCCGTGTACGCGACGTTCCGCGATCGCTTCGAGGCGCTCTACGTCTCGGCACCGCGCGGAGGCGCGTGATGGAGCCGCGTGGTCTCGTGCGAGGGCTCGCGGCGCTCTTCGGCCGGCCGACACCGCTCGTGGGGCAGACGCCCGCGGACGTGGTGCACGCAGAGAACAAGTGGCGCCTGCTGCACTACGTTCCGCGCCCCGAAGGAATCCAGTTCCGCACGCCCGTCCTGCTGATTCCGTCGCTGATCAACCGCCACTACGTGCTCGATCTGATGCCGGGCAAGAGCTTCGCCGAGAGCCTCGTCGCCGCGGGGCACGACGTGTTCGTGATCGACTGGGGCACGCCCGAGGCCGAGGATCGCTACGTCTCGTTCGAGGACATCGTGGTCTCGGCGATCGGCCGGGCGCTCCGCGTCAGCACGCGTACCGCGGGCTCGGACGCTGCTCACGTGCTCGGCTATTGCTTGGGCGGCACGCTCGCGCTCTTGCATGCGGCGCTCGATCCCTCGCGCGTTCGCTCGCTCACGCTGGTCGCCGCCCCCGTCGACTTTCACGACGATGGCCTGCTCTCGCGCTGGACGCGAACCACCTCGCTCGACACCACGGCGCTCGTCGAAGGCGCAGGCAACGTGCCGTGGCAGCTCATGCAGGGCGCGTTTCAGCTGCTGCGGCCGACGCTTCCGCTGGTGAAGGCCGTCTCGCTCGCGCAGAAGGCCTGGGACGAGCCCTTCCTCGATGGTTTCTTCGCCATCGAGACCTGGGGCAACGACAACGTGAGCTTTCCCGGCGCCTGCTGGCGGACGTACGTCGAAGAGCTCTACCGAAAGAACGCGCTCGTTCGCGGCGAGCTGCGCATCGGCGGACGCCCCGTGAGGCTCTCGGCGCTTCGTTGTCCGATCCTGTGCGTGACCTTCGAGCACGACGAGATCGTGCCGCACGCGAGCGCGACCGTGGTCCTGCCGCACGCGTCGAGCTCCGACAAGGAGCACCTTCATCTCGCGGGCGGCCACGTCGGCGCGATGGTCTCGAGCTCCGCCGCGAAGAAGCTCTGGCCCAAGATGCGCGCGTTCTGGGCCGCCCGAGACGAGAGCGGAAGCAGACGAGCCCAGGCGGCGTCCGAAGCGACGCACGGAGAGAGAAGACCGTGAGCGCACCTTCGTCCACGGGCACCACGCCCGCCCTTCCCTTCGGCGAGCCCACGCCGCTCGGCCTGCTCGGCCTCGCGATCGGATGCGGCGCGCTCCTCCCCATCGCGTTCGGAATGATCCCCAGCGATCCCGCGCGCGCGGCGGCGATGTTCGCCACGGCGTCCTGGTTCTGCCTGCTCTTCGGCGCGGGCTGTCAGTTCCTCGCGGGCGTGATGTCGCTCGCGAACAAGAACACGCTGGGCGGCACGCTGCTCACCACGTTCTCGTTCAACTGGGTGATGAACTGGTATGCGCTCTCCGAAGCGTCGCAGGGACGCGCGATCGACGCGACGATCGGGTTCTCGGTGGACGTCACGTTCATCGTGATCTTCGTCGTGCTGACGTATGCGTTCGGCTACTTCTCGAAGCTGCTCTTCGTCTTTCTGCTCGACGTCGACGTGCTCTACGCGCTCCGGATCGCACGACATCTCCTGGGCGAGACCTCGGGCCCCGCAGCGGCGCTCGGCACGGGCATCGGAGTGGCCACCGCCGTGCTCATGGCGATCGCGCTCTACATCGCGTTCGCGCTCCTCGTGAACCCCGCCGCAGGTCGTACGATCTTCCCGACGGGCGGCCCTTTGTTCCGCGCCACAACATGACGTTCGGATCTATTTGATAGGCATCTGGCGGCTCCGGTCTCCGATATTTGTTGCGCCGCAACAACGCGCAGAACATAGTGGCCTTCCACGATGCTCTACGCGCTGCACGACCTCTCCCGCCGGGCGCTCAAGCCCCTGGCGACCTACGCGAGCGCATCCGCTCGGATCCTGCGCCACACGCCGCTGCCGGGCGCGCCGTTCGCGGCCGCGGGCTGGGAGCTCGTCCACCGGCTCACCAAGGCGTACCCACGACCCACGTTCGGCATCGCTTCGGTGCAGGTCGATGGCGAGCCGGTCGCGATCACGGAGGAGGTCGCCCTCGCGACGCCCTTCGCTCGGCTCGTTCACTTCGCACGCCGCGCCGCCACGCCCGCGTCACGAGCGAGGCTCGACGGGCAACCCAAGGTGCTGCTCTGCGCGCCGCTCTCCGGCCATCACGCGACGCTCCTGCGCGACACCGTCCGCGCCCTCGCGGCCGACCACGACGTGTACGTCACCGACTGGATCGATGCGAAGGAGATCCACCGCGATGCGGGACGCTTCGGGCTCGACGACTACGTCGATCACCTCGTGGCCTTCATGCGTCACCTGGGCGCGGACTCTCTGAGCGTGATCGCGGTCTGTCAGCCGGCCGTGCCCGCGCTCGCGGCCGTCTCGCTGCTGGCCTCGCGCAACGAGCCGACGCCGCGCACGCTCGCCTTGATGGGCGGCCCGATCGACGGACGCTGCTCGCCCACGGCGGTGAATCGGCTCGCGACCGAGCGCCCGCTCTCGTGGTTCGAGGACAACGTGGTGTTCCCGGTTCCGCTCGGCCACGCGGGCGCGGGCAGGCTCGTCTATCCGGGCTTTCTTCAGCTCACGGCGTTCGTGTCGATGAACCCCAAGCGCCACTCCGACTCGTACCGATCGTACTGGCTCGATCGGATCTCGGGCGAGCGCGAGAGCGCCGCCTCACACGAGCGCTTCTACGACGAGTACAACGCCGTGCTCGACATGGACGCCGACTACTACTTGGAGACGGTCCGCGTGGTGTTCCAGGAGTTCGCGCTCGCGAAAGGAACCTGGTCCATCCGCGGCGAGACGGTCGTGCCCGCCGACATCCGCGACACGGCGATCTTCACCGTCGAGGGCGCCGAAGACGACATCACGGGCGCCGGCCAGACCCACGCGGCGCTCCAGCTCTGCAGCAACGTGGCCGCCGATCGAAAGCGCTCTCTCACCGCCGCGGGGTGTGGGCACTACGGCCTCTTCTCGGGCGCGCGCTTCCGCGAGTCGATCTACCCGGAGCTCCGCGACTTCGTTCAGACGCATCATCGCCCGCGGGCCGCGAGCTAGAGCGCTGGATGTCCACGCTCCTCGGCAAGACGGCGCTCGTCACCGGCTCGACCAGCGGTATCGGTCTCGGGATCGCGGCCGCGCTCGCGTCACGCGGCGCTCACATCTTGATGAACGGCTTCGGCGACGTGGAAGGCGCACGCGCGCGGATCCTCGACGCGGGCGCGATTCACGGCATCCGCGTGGTGCACCACGGCGCCAACCTCGCGATCGCGAGCGAGGTCGAGGCGATGCACCGCTACGCGATGGACGTGTTCGGCGGCATCGACATCCTGGTGAACAACGCTGGCATCCAACACGTCTCGTGCGTCGAAGATTTTCCGCCCGAGCAGTGGGACGCCGTGCTCGCGGTGAACCTCACCTCCGCATTCCACACGACACGCCTCGCGCTACCGCACATGCGCAAGGTGAACTGGGGACGCATCCTCAACGTGGCTTCGGTGCACGGGCTGGTCGCATCCGCGGACAAGGCGGCCTACGTCGCGGCCAAGCACGGCCTCGTGGGGCTCACCAAGGTGGTCGCGCTCGAGACGGCGCGCACCAACATCACCTGCAACGCGATCTGCCCGGGCTGGGTGCGAACGGCGCTCGTCGAGAAGCAGATCGAAGCGCGCGCCGAGCGCGACGGAGCAGGCCTGAACGCAGCGCGCGAGGCGCTCGTCGGTGAGAAGCAGCCTTCGGGCGCGTTCGTGGCTCCCGAGGCCCTGGCCGAGCTCGCGCTGTTCTTGTGCAGCGAAGCGGGCAGCCAGGTGCGCGGCGTCGCGTGGAACATGGACGGCGGCTGGATCGCGCAGTAGCGCGACCCTCACCGCTCATCCTCGCGCGCGGACTCGGCTTCGACGAGCCACGAAGAGCAACGCCGCGATGCCGAGCACGAAGGGCGCGCGAGCACCGCGTCCCGGCGATGCGCTGCACCCACCGCTCGACAAGAGGCGCACGCCCGCGCGCGGCGTGTAGACCGGCTCGCTGCCCGACCAGTCGAAGCCCGGATCGTCGATCGCGGGCTCGAACGTGGGGAGCACGGGCGTGAGGCACTCGCTGTCGATCATGTCGCAGTCCTGATCGATTCCGTCGGAGCAGACCTCGAGGTTGCCGGGGAAGCGTGCGGCGTCGTGATCATCGCAGTCGCGTTCGGCGCGGACGCCGTCGTGATCGAGGTCGATCGGGGCGGGCGGCGGCGGCGGCGCGCAGTCGCGCACGCGGAAGCTCAGCCACATCTCGGGGCCGAACCAGGCGCGCGTCTCGTCGACCATGCGCCACGTCGTGCGGTGGATGCCCGGGCTCGCGGGAACGTGGCCGCTCATCGTGAAGCGCGTGCGACGACACCCGGGCGTGGTGCAGGCGCCGCCGCTCGGAACGACGTGCGGGTTCGACGCGGTGGTGATCGAGACGCGCGAGGTGCCCGTGATCGCATCGGCCGTGTCGGTGGGGACGCCGAGCCGGACGGCGTGGCCGCTCGTCGTTCCGTGATCGTCCACCCAGCTCGCGCTGCCGTCGTCCTCGACCTCGAACCAGAACGTGACGGGCACACCCGAGCACGCAGTGAGCTGCGCGGCGCCGGTCGTATCGGCCGCTGCGTCGGAGCCCTGTCCGATGAAATGCGCCGAGAGCGCCGGCGTGGGCGGCGGCGTCGGAGGCGGCGATGTCGGTGACGTCGCGCCGCCGGTGAAGAACGGCGTGCCCTCGTGCGAGGCGTCGATCGTGAGCTCCATGTGGATGTGATCGATGTGCGGGATCGGTCCGGTGTACGCGCTCACGCGGTTGGTCGAGCGCGACGCACTCCACTGCGTGTGGTCCCAGATCAAGTACTGAACGCCGATCGCGTGCGAGTTGGCGATGAGCCAGTTCGCGATCGCGTCGCCCACGCCGTTGTCCGCGTCGCCGTGGTCGGTGGGAATCATGATGTCGAGCGCGCGGCCTGAGCCGTGGACGCTCATGCGCGACGTGTTCGCCGTGTTCGGTCGACAGCTGTAGCCGCCGATGCTGGAGATGCCGTGGAAGTGGCCGCGCAGGAACGTCGAGAGCGTGCCGGCGCCGCGCGTGAGGCCGCCGCCGCAGTGAGCGCCGCCGTCCCAAGCGGGGACGTCGTCGTAGGAGATGAGCGCGCGGCCGTCGTGGAGCGAGGTCGCGTCCGGGACGAACGAGCCGGCCATCCGCAGCTCCTCGGGGCTGGCGACCGCCGAGCAGAAGGGGTCGTCGGGACCGTCACACTCGTCGGCGGCTCCGAGGGCGCAGGCCGGGATGCCCGCGAGCAGAAGGACGGCGAGGAGGCGGATGCGGCGCATACCTCTTCCTTCGCAACCAGCGTGCGCGATGAGGCACCCCGTTTCTGCGATCCCGAGACCGCAATCGAGGCGCGAACCGACGTGACAGGGCGACACAGGGCCGCCTCGCGCGCGCGGGCTGTTCGCTTTCTGGACGGCCTTCGGCATGATGCGCGGCTCGGAGGCTGACGATGAAGAGCGTGTTCCGCGATGGGATCCTCGAGGGCAAGGTCGCGTTCGTGACGGGCGGCGGCTCGGGCATTTGCAAAGGCATCGCCGAGAGCTTCATGGCGCACGGCGCGCGCACGGTGATTCTCGGACGCAAGGTCGAGCGGCTCGAGGAGGCGGCCAAGGAGCTGAGCGCGAAGACCGGGCGCGAGTGCTTGCCCATCGGCTGCGACGTGCGCGATGGAAAGCAGATCGAGGCCGCCCTCGATCGCGCGATCGAGAAGCTCGGGCGCGTGGACGTCGTCGTCAACGGCGCAGCGGGGAACTTCCTCGCGCCCGCCGCAGCGCTCTCGTACAACGGGTTCAAGACCGTCCTCGAGATCGACGCCATGGGGACGTACAACGTCTGTCGCGCCTCGTTCGACAAATGGCTCCGTGATCACGGTGGCCACATCATCAACATCAGCGCGACGCTCCACTACGCGGCGACGCCGATGCAGATCCACGCGTCCGCGGCCAAGGCCGCCGTCGATGCGATCACGCGAACGCTCGCGATGGAGTGGGGCTCGCTCGGGATCCAGGTGAACGGGATCGCGCCCGGCCCGATCGACGACACGGAGGGATTCGCGAGGCTCGCGCCGCCGGGGTTCAAGGAGAAGGTGGCGAGCATCATCCCGCTCGGGCGACTCGGGAAGATCGA
>JAYVCF010000062.1:0-6398 GCA_043750095.1 Deltaproteobacteria bacterium | reverse complement strand
GCGGGCGACAAGCACCTCGTCGCGATCAAGCGCGTGCTGCCGCACCTCGCACAGGATGCGACGTACCGCGGCATGTTCGAGGACGAGGCGCGCCTCGGCATGCTGCTCCGTCACTCGAACATCGTGCGCGTGTACGACGCACGCGAGGTCGGCGGCACCTTCATCATGATCATGGAGCTGGTGGACGGGACCTCGCTCAAGGCGATCCTCGAGCGCGCTCACGCGCGCGGCGCCTGCATGCCGCCGGCGACCGCGCTCTTCATCGCGCGTCAGCTCGCCGGCGCGCTGGCCTACGCGCACTCGGCCTGCGATCCCACGGGGCGCCCGCTCGGGATCATCCATCGCGACGTGTCGCCCCACAACCTGCTGCTCGGGAAAGACGGCGCCGTGAAGCTCGCGGACTTCGGCCTCGCCGATGCGAGTGTCCACTCGACGCAGCTCGGCGGCGGCCTGCTCGGGGGCAAGCTCGGCTATCTCGCGCCGGAGATCATCGAGCAGCAGCCATCGACGGCGCAGATCGACGTGTTCGCCGTGGGCATCGTGCTCTGGGAGATGTTGTCCGGCCGCCGCCTCTTCCACGGCGACGACGACGTGGGCACCGTGCGCGCGGTGGCCAAGTGCGAGGTGTTGCCGCCCTCGCGCTTCAATCGCCGCTCGACGCCCGAGATCGACGCCATCGTGCTGCACGTGCTCGATCGTGATCCCAAGAAGCGCACCCGAGGCGCCGAGGCGCTCGTCGCCGATCTCGATCGCGCCATCGCGCGGATCGATCCCAACGTATCGGAGCGCGACGTCGCGCTCGTGGTCGGGCTGCACCTCGCCACCGAGCCCGCTGCGGCGCCGATGAGCGCGGCGGCGTCGGCGGCCGCGTTCATGGAAGAGCTCGACGCGTTCGTCACGGGCGGTGGAGCGTCGGATCTCGGCGCGGCGCCGCTCGATCCGGATCTCTTCGGCCGGCGCTACTAAGAGCGCCGAGCCCCGCGAAGCGCGCGGCTCCCACATCGCTCGCGGGACCGCACCGAGCGCCCAGACCGAGCCTGCGGGCGCCGCGGCTGGGGTACGCGTGCGGCGCGCGCGCTCATCGCGGCCGTTCAGGGGAAGTCGAAGGTCTCGTGCGCGTCGGGTGGCCCGCGCGCGGGATGAATCGGTCGCGGCTCGCTCCAGAGATAGAGGTACTCGAGCAGGCGCCGTACCTCTTCTCTGTCGTGCAGCACGGCGACGAATCGGAGGCGCGCGTCGCATCGCGGGCAAGCGAGCACGTCGAGTCCGAAGGCGTGCTTCATGAGCGCTGCCCACGACGAGTCGGGCCGAGTGCGTCGCTCGGCCTCTGGGCACGGTACGATGCTCTCTCGGCGCTTGGCGTTCGCGGCGAGCACGCGCGTGCGCAGGTGATCGAGCGCGAGCGGGGGCCTCAACAAGTACCGGCAGAGCTGCTCGAGCCTGTCTCTGTCGTGCTCGTGCACAGCCACTTCGGCGTCGAGGTCCCACTCGTCGATGCGTGCCTTGCGGCGCGTCGGGAGCTGCACGCCAAAGTCGTGCTCGTCGTCGTCGGGGGCGTGGCGCTCGCTGCGCGTGGCGGCCGCGTAGGCGTGCGCGATGCTGAGCTCGTCGTCTTCCAGGTGCGGCTCGCTCTGGTCGAACAGAGTCGGTGCGCGTCCGAGGAGGCGGGTGAGGATCGTCTCGATCTCCGCGGGCGTCGGGGCAGGCGCGGTATGGAAGCAGCCGTGCCCGTCGTAGGCGCCGCGTGGGGTCGTGCGAGCCGCGCGGATGACGTCTTCTGCACTGACGCGAGCGCGACGCGCGGATTGACCGAGACCGGCGCGCGTGTTGTGCTCACGAGAGCGAGGTGCCGCGATGCGCGAGTCCACGGGCCGACTCTTCGGATGGTCCTGCCGCGTGCTCACGGCGCTCCTGGTCGTGATCGGGGGGGGGGTGTGCGTCGGACGATGCGACGCCTTTCTCCGCGGTGGCTGATCGGGAGGCGCTGCACGGACCGGACGCGATCGCGGACGAGATGGGCGGCATCGGCGACGCGACGGTCTCCATGCTCGGCAGCGACGCGAACGCCTCGCATTGCTCGGCCACGGCGATCGGTCGACGTCATGTAGTCACGGCCGCGCACTGCGCAGGCGATTTCGGCGAGCGCAACATCGCCGAGCTGGGCGGCCATCTCAGCCCGGCGATCAGCGGGTGTGCATATCACCCTGGCGACGTCCTGCCTGCGCCGCCAGACTGCGGGAGCCTCACGCCGAGCATGATGTACCGTCCGCAGCACGACATCGCCGTCTACACGCTACGTGACCCACTCGGCGTACCCCAGAGGAGCCTCGGGCCGCCTCGCTCGTGCTTCCGGAGTGCAGCGCAAGCGGTCGTCGACCGCGGCTTCGCGGAGGGAGCCACCCGCTTTCGCATGGCGGCGGTGGCGAGTCGACTCACGACCGACGACGGTTCCTTCACGCTGCGAGCGCTGACGTCCGGGCTGGACGCCGGAATGCCCGATGCATCGACGAGCGGCCTCGATTTCTTCGACCCGGGTGACTCCGGTGGCCCGGTCACCGAGGCGTGGCGTGAGCTCGCGGGGCCCTGGGGTGCAGCGGGCGGCCCGATCGTCGCGCTCAACAGTCACGGCCTAGTAGGAGGAGGGCTCGGTAACATCCCGGCGCCTACGGAGGATGCGACGTTCCTTTGGTCGGGCCGCTTCCACGGCATGCTCAACGTCGACTGGATCTGGAGCGTCATCCGGGACGGCGGGGTGGGCTGCGTGCTCGGCCGCGTGCGCGCCCCGGCGCTCGAGCCGATGCCCTGGCCTCGGGAGCGAGCCTGCTCGGTCGACGGCGAGGTGCGATCCGATCGCGACGGCGACGGCATCCCCGACGATCGCGATCTCTGTCCGACCGTCGATGGACGCAACATCCAGGTTGCGCACATGACCACCGCTTGCTCGGCGTTTCTCACGGTGCTGTGCTCGCCGAGCTGCACTTCGGGCCTCCGCTGCGTGTCGTGGGCCGACGACACGTTTGGCTGCGCGCTTCCATGCGGCGACGACGCGGACTGCCCGAGCGGCTCGTGCGCGCGGCTCGACAATGGCTCGCACGCCTGCGCACCCGACGCGGCCCACGGCACGGCATGCACGCTCTGGTCGAACCACATCGACACCGACAACGACTGGGTCGGCGACGACTGCGACCCCTACCCCGGCACGTGCAACTACGACGCCGACGACGATCATGACGGCATCCCGGGCGCGGCCGACAACTGTCCGACGTTCAATCCCGACCAGGCACGCTGCGGCGGGCGAACGAGCGGGCCTGGCGACGCGTGCATCCCAGACGCAGACCACGACGGACGCCCCGACTTGCCCGCGTGCGACAACTGCATCGGCTCCTTCAACCCCGACCAGCACGACTGCAACCTCGATGCGGAGATCGAGGCCCGCAGCGCGGTGCTCGGGGATGTCTGCGATCCACACCCGTGTGGTGACACGGTGCTGATGACGCGCGATATCGACCATGTCCTGCCGTTCGACCCGCGCGCGCAGTTCCGCGTGCAGGACCAGATCTGGATCGAGACCATGTCGACCGCGACCCAGCACGCGCGGTCGGCCGTGCGCTTCTGCCCGTGCGCGGATGCGGTCGATGACAGTGTCCCCTCGCGCACCGCATGCGCGAACCAGAGCCTGCGAGCTTGTGACCGCCTCTACACCGAGTACGCGGTCGCCGAGTCGGCGCCGGACTCGCGCTGGCGGCGCACCTCGCTCGCGTACGCTAGCTGCTCGACCAGCGGGACACGCCTCTGCGAGTCGGGCGCGCCGGAGGCCCTGGTCAACGGCCCTGCCCTCGAGGACACGGAAGCGGTCGCCTCGTACACGCCCGTCCATGCGAGCTGCGCGTCGGACGCCGACTGCAACCGCGGCGGCGTCTGCCGTCCGGATCCTGCCAGCCCGAGCACGCGCACCTGCACGGTCGCGCCCTTCCGCCAGGACCTCGTCGCGACCTGGCGCATCGCCGAGGACCAGGCGCGCTGGCTCTCGATCTATCACGACGTCGGCGCGACCGATCCGCGTCCGCTGCCCTACTGTCCGCCCATCGGTCCGGGGTCCTGCACTCCGCCATCGACCTGCATCGAGGGCGTGTGCGTGATCTCGACGCGCTGCAGCCTCGACTCCGACTGTGGGCTCGACCTCCAGTGCCGCTCGGGCAGCTGCGTGCCCATCCGCTCCTGCTCGAGCGACGTCGACTGCTTCGAGACCACGATCTGCAGCGGCGGCCGCTGCGTGGACGACGCGTGCACCACCAGCACGGACTGCGACCGCGCACACGTGTGTAACCGCGGCCAGTGCCAGAGCGTCGTGTGCTCGGCGGCACCCTCGTGCGCGAGCGGTCTCACCGACTGCGGCGGTACCTGTGTGGACACGAGCAGCGACGCGAACAACTGCAACGCGTGCGGCCGCGTGTGCACCGCGGGATCGAACTGCTTTGGTGGCAGCTGCGCGGTGTGCGCTCCTGGCCTCACCCGCTGCGGCGCGACATGCGTGCTCCTCTCCGACGATCCCGAGAGCTGCGGCGCCTGCGGCCGAGCCTGCCCCAGCGGCAGCGTCTGCGCGGGCGGCGTGTGCGCGGGCGCTTGCAACGACCCCGAGGCGGGTCGAGCCGGGCTCGCGACGTGCGGTCGTGCGTGCGCCGACCTAGAGAACGATCCGCTCCGCTGCGGCGGCTGCACGACGGCTTGCGCAGCCAGCGCGGAGTGCGTCGGCGCCACGTGCGCACCTCGCTGCGCCAGCGGACTCACGAGCTGCGGGACGACCTGCGCGGATCTGCAGAGCGACCCTCGGCACTGCGGGACGTGCACTCGCGGCTGCAACGAGGGCGCGGCGTGCGCGGGCGGCGCGTGCATCGGGGGATGCGCGCAGGGCGTGGTCTGCTCGTCGGGCCTCTGCTCGGCGGTGCCCGAGCCGCGAGCGGGCGTGCTCTGGACCCACACGCCGGGCTCGGCCGATGTGCACGACTTCTTCGCCGACGAGCCGCTCACCAGCCACTACTCGAGCGGCCCGATCGCCGAGCCGCGCTTCTTGGTCGTCCCGCCGCTCCCGTGCGTGGGCACCATCGCCCCGTTCCTCGGGGCTGGGATCTGCGCCGAGTGCAGCGCGTCGTTCCCCGCGACCTTCATCAGCTACGGAGGCGTTCTCGCCCGTGGCGCCTGCGCTCGCCCTTCGTCGCCGTTCGATGTCCTCTTGAACATCGCGGGCTCGCTCGTGAGCGCAGTCGATGTCTTCCCGCATCTCCCGATGGGCGATCCGGCGTTCCACTGGGTTCCGGCCGCAGAGCAGGACGAGTGGCTCACCGCCTCCAGCATCCGTTACGCGGGGCTGGACGCGAGCGGGACGGTGATGCACACGCTCACGCTCGGGACCGGCGGGTTCGCCGAGCACCTCCCCTGCGGGCCGAGCGGCTGCGCGGCCTTCGATGCGTGCAAGCTCGGCTGCGTCGCGCTCGTGATCGACCCGCCGCCCTCGCTCGGGGTGCCGGTCCTGTCCGCCACGCGCTCGACGCTCTACGCCGTGGGCGTCACGGACGGGAGCGTCTCACCTGCCGTCACCGCCCTGCCTCTCTCGGACGTCGAGGGGTCCGTGGTGCCGCTCGGCGGTGCCACCCTCGGCTCGGTGCTCGCGGCCACCTACTCGCCCTCGCGCCGCGCGCTCTACGTGATCGACGACGTCGCGCCGACGCCGCGGGGCCGGGCCTCGCGATCGACCACGCGCGCCGTGCGCCTCAGCGCGATCTCGGTGGACGGGACCGGTCCCGATCCCCTCGGGCTCACCGAGCTCGCGCGCTGGTCCCAGGACGGCGATCTCGGCGACTACGCGATCGCGGAGGATCCGGGCGGCGCGCTCTACATCGCGGCGAGTCACGGCCAGGCCGGCGGGCACGTGGTCGTGCAGGTCAATCCGTTCGTCACCCCGGCGCGCGCGGTGGCCGTCGTGCGCGGCGACGGCCCGCTCGTCTCGACGTACATGCGTGCGAGCCAGATCGGCCTGAGCCTCGCCGCCGGCCACGCGTCGAGCGCGCATACGATCGGCTATCGCCCGGCCGACTTCCGGCGCTCCGATCACCTGGTGATCGGCGACGCGTTCCGCCCGTGAGGCTAAGGATGCGACCGATCGTCCGTCTCGCGCTGCTCGCAGCGGCCGTGGTCGCGTGCAGCGGCACTCCGGCGCCGCCGGACGACGCCGACGCCTCCATGGACGCGTCGCACGACGCGGGCCGCGACACGGCGCCGTCCGACGTCGGAAGGGACGTCGGTGCCGATGCGAGCGACGCGACGTCGCGCGACGCGACCTCGCGCGACGCGATCGACGCGGCGCACGACTCGGGGATCTGCGAGCCGCGCTGGGTGCGCTT
>JAYVCF010000061.1:0-5209 GCA_043750095.1 Deltaproteobacteria bacterium | reverse complement strand
GGCCTGCCGACGGGCCCGGATCGCGCGGCGATCGAGGCCTGGGCCAAGCGTCCGCTCGCCGAGATCACGGCGGCGCTAGCCATGGCGGTGCCAGCCGCTGCGGTTCCGTTCGGTGCGCCGATGGGAGGGCCGCCGATGAGCCAAGCGCCGATGCAGAGCGGCGGGCCCGTGATGACGGAGTCGATTCCCGCACTGCGTCGCTCGCCGATGCCGTTCGTGCTGCTCGGCTTCGGCCTGCTGCTCGGCCTCGGCGTGCTCGGCTCGATCGCTGCGTTCTTCTTCTTGCGCTGATCGATCATTCATCCATCCCCACGGGGTCGCGGCGCGGGTGTGACCCTTCGCCCCGCGCCCCGCGAAGCACCGGCCGGCGCGCGCCCCAGCGTCGGTGGGGTTTGGGGCGCTAGCCCCGACTTCCGCGCGAATCGCGGAGCGATTCACGCAATGGACGCGTCCCAGACGCCGTTGACCTCAAGAAAGCAGCTCGCCACAACCGTAGCGTCGGAGGTGTGACGCTTCGAACGCGATGAGGGCGAGCCCCACGTTTGCTCGTTCCCGACCGCGGGCGAAGGGGCACACCTCCGGCGCGGCCTGGCAATGGGGTTGGTAGGATCAGGCCGCGTGATCGCGCGTGAGCTCGCGGAGAACGATGGTCGCGTACGCGCCCGCGGGCAGAATGAACGAGAGCACGAGCCCATCGGCGTCGCTCGACACGCTCGGCTCGGACATTCGGAACCGATAGGGGCGACGCGTGCCCTCGCCAGCACGACGAAACCTCTCCAGCTTCTCGGCGTCGAGCCCGGCGCGCGCCATCGCCGCTTCTTCCAGCGCGCGCGCCTCGCCCTCGGGCCAGCGCATCTCGGCGCCCAGCATCGGTCCGGTCGCGCTCAGCTCGAAGCGCTCAGCGCGCGCGCGCGCGTCCTCGAGGTCCGTCGCGACGAACATGCCGCCGGTGTCTTCCTTCCGACACAGGTCGCCCTCGACGATCGACGCGAGGCCGCCCGTCCGAATGCGCTCGACCAAGAGATCGTTGAACACCGCCGACTGAACCGCGGACACCTGAAGCTTGCGCTCGAACGGCGCGCGCGGCGGACGTCCCGACCCGACGATCCACTCGCGCCCTCGCGTCAGCGTCGCGCCGCCGCGCCCGAAGCGCTGCTCGCCGAAGAACGCGGGCACACCCGAGCGTGAGAGCGCCTCGAGGACCGCGCGCGCGTCGGCCTCGCGCGATGCGTCGGCGCCGCGCAGTCGAAGGACGAATCGATTCCCGCGCAGGTGTCCGGTGCGCAGCTTGTTCCCGTGCAGGCCCGCCTCGAGCACGCGGATGCCCTCGAGCGAGAGCGCCAGCGCCGCCTCTCGATCGCCGCGCTGAAAGCTCGCCCACTGCGTGGTGCGTGCGTGTCGGTCCTTCAAGCCGGCCCAGCCGGGCGTGTCGCGCACGCCGAGCGCCGATGCGATCCGCTTCACCGCGTGCTCGGTGTCGAGCCCGACCTTCTCGAAGCGCACGTAGAGGTGCTCCCCCTCGCCGCTCGGCGTGTACGCGGGGATCTCCTCCACGACGAAATCATCGGGCCGATCTTTGATGACCCCCGTAATCGGCTCGGAAAGCGTCGTGACGAAGGGCAGATCGGTGGAGCTCACGCGCGGGGTGTAGCGCGAAAAACCGCCACGCCCTGCCGCGTTTGTCGGTACCATCATCGCGGGAGGGAAACGGTGGGGATATCGCGCTCGGAGCGCCTTGCCGCCGAGGCATCGCGGCTCATCGCGGCTGGGGTCACGGGCAACGTTTTCCCTGCGGCCGTCGCGGCGATCTCGTACCGGGATCCGGCCGGAAAGCTCGAGATGGTCGTCACGTCGGCCGGCACCGTCGCGCCCGGCGGCAAGCCCGTCGAAGACGAGACACCGTTTGATCTGGCCTCGCTCACCAAGCCCATCTTCGCCGCGGCCGCGCTGCGTCTCGTCGCGCGCGGCGTGCTCGCCCTCGAGGCCAGGCCCGAGCAGTTCGTGTCCGATGCGCGCGGCACGCACGCGGGTGGCGTCAGTCTCGAGCAGCTGCTGACGCACCGCTCGGGGCTCGCCGCCTGGGGCGGCCTCTATCTCGACGTGCCACACGATCTCGGCACGACCGCGGCCCGGCGCTGGATCTTCGGCGAGGCGTGCCGTCGCACCGACGAGAGCGCGGCGGGCCGATCGCTCTACAGCGACCTCGGGTACATCGTCGCGGGCGAGATGGTCAGCCGCGCGTCCGGACGCGATCTCGACGAGCTGCTCGCGGCCGAGGTGCTCGCGCCGCTGGGGATGAACGATCACCACCTCTGTTACGCCGCCGCCCTGCCCGCCGATCGGCTCGGAGAGCTCCAGCGCAAGGCCGCGACGACGGAGCGCGATGACTGGCGCGGTCGCCTCTTGCGCGGAGAGGTCCACGACGAGAACTGCTATGCGCTCGGCGGAGTCTCGGGCCACGCAGGGATGTTCGGGACGGCGCGCGGGGTCGCCACGTTCGCGCGCGGATACCTCGACGCGTCGCTCGGGCGCGGGCCCTTCCTTCCCAAGGTGCTGACCGATCGCGCGCTCGCGCCGCGACCCGGCGGCACGCATCGGCTCGGCTGGGACGTCAAGGCCGGCCCCGAGAGCGCCGCGGGAAAGCGCGCGAGCAGCAAGACCTTCGGACACCTCGGCTTCACGGGCACGAGCGTCTGGTGCGATCCGGAGCGCGATCTCGTCGTCGTCTTGCTCACGAACCGCGTCTGTCCGAGCCGCGCGAACGAGAAGATCAAGGGCTTCCGCCCCGCGTTCTACGACGGCGTGTTCGCGCTCTTCGACGCAGGCTGACCCCGATCGCGCAGGCGCTCCGCGAGGCGCGAGTTGGAGCGCGAGGTCGTCACCGTTCTGGCCGCACGGGCGATGGCGCGTGGATCGCCGACCAGCACCACGACGCGTCGTCCCCGCGTGACGGCCGTGTAGAGCAGCGGCCGCGTGAGCATCACGTAGTGGCTGTTCGTCAGCACGATCACGATCGCAGGGAGCTCCGAGCCCTGCGCCTTGTGGATCGTCGCCGCGTACGCGAGCGAGAGCGAGCCGAGCTCGTCGTCGTTGTAGCTGACCGCGCGGCCGTCGATCTCCAGGTAGGTGATGCCGTCGCGCACGCCGGTGACCCAGCCGACGTCGCCGTTCCACACCTCACGCTCGTAGTCGTTCACGAGCTGCATGACCTTGTCGCCCGCGGAGAAGCGCTGCGGCTTGCGAGACGGATTGAGCTCGGCCGCGAGCAGCTCGTTCAGCGCGTCGGTCCCGAGCGGTCCCCGTCGCGTCGGCGTGAGGACCTGGATGTCGCGTCGTGGGTCGAGCCCATACGCGATCGGCAGGCGTCCGAGCACTTCGATGAGCTTGCGCGTGGCCTGCTCGGGATCGGTCGCCTTCACGATGAAGAGGTCGCCGTCGGTCTTGGTGCCGGCCGGCGTCGGCGTGGGCGAGCGACCGTGGAGGATCTCGTGCGCGCCGCGAACGATCGCGCTCTGCTCGGCCTGGCGGAACACGCGCTCGAGTCGGACGGTCGGGACCACTCCGCTCGAGAGGATCTCGCGAAGCACGTGGCCCGGGCCGATGGGCGGGAGCTGATCGGCGTCGCCGACCAGGACGAGCGTCGCGTCCCTGGGAAGCGCAGACACGAGCGCGAGCGCAAGCGCGAGGTGCAGCATCGAGGCCTCGTCCGCGACCACGACGTCGGCATCGAGCGGCTCGTCCACACCACGCACGAAGCCTCCTTGCGCAGGGCTCCACTCGAGCAGCCGGTGAAGCGTACGCGCCTCGCGCCCGGCCGCCTCCGACAAGCGCTTGGCGGCGCGCCCGGTGGGTGCGGCGAGCAGCACGCGATGTCCGAGCGCCTCGTGTGCCGCGACGATCGCGCGCACCGTCGTCGTCTTGCCCGTGCCGGGGCCACCCGTGAGCACCATCGCGTGTGCACGTAGCGAGAGCGCGACCGCCTCTTCTTGCTTGCCCTCGAGCGCCACGCCGCGCGTCGCTGCTTCCATGGCGCGCGCGAGCTCGCGAGGTGGCGGGCGCAGCTCGGAGCGCTTCGCGAGGAGCTGGGCGAGCTCGACCTCGGCCTCGTGCAGCGGCGGCGGATAGAGCGAGGCGCCGTCGCGCACGAGCAGCTTGCGCTCCACCAGATCGGCGACTGCCGCCGCGATCTGATCGGCCGGCACCGCGAGCTGGCTCGCGCGCGTGGCCAGCTCTCGATCGTCGAGGAAGGTGTGTCCGTCGTCGGTGGCGCGGGCGAGCGCATGCAGGATCGCCCCACGCGCGCGGCGTGGATCGTCTTGGCCGATGCCGACCTCGCGCCCGATCCGATCCGCGGTGAGGAACCCGATGCCCGAGATCTCTTCGGCCGTGAGGTAGGGGTCGTCCTTGAGCTTCGCGGGCGCGCCGGCGCCGTACTTCGTGTAGACGCGTCGCGCGAGCGCGGGCCCGAGGCCGACTCCGTGCAGGAACGCGAAGCTCTCGGCCTCCTCGCGGCGCGCGCGAACGGCGGTACGCAGCGCCTCGGCTTTCTTCGCGCCCACGCCGCCCACCTCGCGCAGGCGTGCGCTCTCGGTGGTGATGACGTCGAGCGTCCGGTCTCCGAAGCGCGCGACCAGCTTCTTCGCGAGCGCCTCGCCGATTCCCTTGACCAGGCCGCTCCCGAGGAAGCGCACGAGGCCTCGATCGCTCGACGGGAGGATGGGCGCATACGACACCGCGCGGAACTGCCGACCGTACTTCGCGTGCTCGACCCAGCGCCCCGTGAAGCGTGCGGTGTCGCCGGGGACGAGCGTGGCGAGCTCACCGACCAAGGTCGTGCTCTCGCCGCCGGGCTCCAGCGTGGCCTTCGCGATCGCCCAGCTGCCATCGCGCGCCACGAACTGGTGCTCCTCGACCGTCGCCGTGACGACGAGCGTATCGTGAGACGGAAAGGGCAGGCGGCCGCTCTCGCGCCCGTTCGTCATCGAGTCAGCGTCCGGGTGTGCACGTGAGCGCGGGATCGTAGCCGAACGAGCCGGGCTCGCCCGTGCGATGACTCGTGCTCGTGCGAACGATGCAGACGCCCTGTCGAGGCGCAGGGGTCGCGGGCGCCGCGGAGATCCATCGATCCATCGAGTCGCGAAGGAACACCGGCTCGCCGCTGTTCGAGAGGCCACCGGATCCGAGCGAAGCATCGACGCGCACGAGCAGC
>JAYVCF010000060.1:0-5096 GCA_043750095.1 Deltaproteobacteria bacterium | reverse complement strand
TCGTGCCCGAAGGGCGAAGCAGAGGGGTACCCGCCCCGCGACGCGGCCTGCTCGGGCAACCGGTCATCTTCACCGTGGCGAGGTACTAGGTCGCGAGCGCGGCGCGAGCCTTCTGGCCGATGGCGTCGTCACGCTCTGCGAGCTGCTCGAGTGTGCTGCGAAGCGCCGGCTTCTGCGGGAGCAGCTTCGCGAGCGACTCGACGACGACGACGAGATCCGCCCCGCGCGGACGCTGCGCGAGCACCACCAGCTCGTCGGCGAGCTCGAGCAGGCCCAGCATTCCGATCGCCTCGGCGACGTAGGTTCGCGCGTCCGATCGAAACGCGCGCACGATGTCGCGCAGCACGGGCACGCCGCGCGGATCACCGAGCTTGGCGAGCGCAGCGGCGGCGGCCGCCTTCAGCTCGAGCGGCTTGAGAAACGAGCGCGCGAGCTTGGCGAGGTCATCGGCCCGCTCACGCGAACCGAGCGCAGCGATGGCCTCGATGGCCTCGTAGGCGCGCTCGTGATCGAGGTGACGTCCGAGCTCGCTTGCCGCGCGCACATCACGATACTTGGCGAGCGCGAGCGCGGCCTCGAAGCGAACACCCGGATCCGGATCGCGCAGAAGCTTCGCGAGACGATCGGCGGTGGGACCGTCGGCTTCCAGCGTCGCGAGCGCGGCGGCCGCGTTGGTGCGGACGTGAGCGTCGTCGTCCCCGAGGGCGGGAAAGAGCGCCACGCGCGCCTCTTCACCCTCGAGCTCGACCAAGGAGAGCACGGCCTGGAAGCGCACCTCGGGCCGCTCGTCGCTCAGTGCACGACGCACGCGCGGGATGGCGCGCGGATCACGGAGCTGCGATGCGGCGATGACGGCGACCTCTCGCACCATCGCGACCTCGTCGTCGAAGCGCGGCAGCACCGCGTCCCAGGAGCTCGCATCGCCCACGCGCCCGAGCCCCGCGATCGCAGCAAACCGGATGTCGGCTTCCTTGTCTCCCGCGAGCAGGGCCAGGGCCTCCCGCGCTCGGCCGCGGTCCTCGTCCTTGGCGTCGCCGAGCGCCTCGGCTGCGGCGATGCGCGCCTTCACGTTGCGCGAGCTCGCGTCGCGAAGCGCGGCCTCGAGGTTCGGCTTCAGCTGGGGAAGGAAGAGCGACACGAGGGCTCCGAGGACACGCGACTCAGCGTGCGCAGAAGCCTTCGTAGTCGATGTATTCCTTGATCGTCGGGTGGTCGCCGCACACCGGGCAGTCCTTGTCGCGACGCAGCTTGAGCGTGCGAAACTGCATCTTCAGCGAGTCGTACGTGAGCAAGCGGCCGACGAGCGGGTCGCCGATGCCGAGCACGACCTTGATCGCCTCGGTCGCCTGAATCGTGCCGACCACGCCCGGAAGAATCCCCAGCACACCGGCCTCGGCACAGCTCGGGGCGAGGTGCGCGGGCGGCGGCTCCGGATAGAGGCATCGATAGCAGGGGCCCCGCCGCGGCCAGAACGTGGTGACCTGTCCATCGAAGCGGAAGATCGATCCGTGGACGACGGGGATGTTCTTCCACACGCTCGCGTCGTTCACGAGGTAGCGCGTCGGGAAGTTGTCGAGGCCATCGACGATCACGTCCCACCCGTGATCGAAGATTCGATCGACGTTGCCGCTGTTGAGGCGCTCGTCGAAGACGTGAACTCTCACGTCGGGGTTCAGGTTCTCGATGGTCTTCTTCGCGCTCTCGACCTTGGAGGTGCCCACGCGATCGGTGCCGTGGATCACCTGACGCTGCAGGTTGGAGGCATCGACGACGTCGTTGTCGACCAGCCCGAGCTTTCCGATCCCCGCTGCTGCGAGATAGAGCGCCGCGGGAGACCCGAGCCCGCCCGCACCGAGGAGGAGCACGCGCGCTTTGAGCAGCTTCTCTTGGCCCTTCTCGCCCACCTCGGGCAAGAGGATGTGCCGCGAGTAGCGATCCTGTTGGGCGGGCGTGAGGTCCGCCGGCTTGTCGACGGGATACCCACTGTCTTTCCACCGCACGAAGCCCGGGTTCGCCGAGCGCACGTTCGTGTAGCCCATCTCTTGGAGCGACTTGGCCGCGAACGCGCTCCGCACGCCGCCCGCGCAGTACACGACGATCGGCGCTCCCTTCTCGGGCAGCTTCTGCTCGGCCTGCATCTCGAGGAACCCGCGCGGCAAGTGGAGCGCGCCCGGCAGATAGCCTTGCCGCCACTCGTCCTTCTCGCGCACGTCCACGATCGTCATCGGGACGTGTCGATCCATCTCGCCCTTGAGCTCGTCGAGCGAGACCTGGCGGATGGCGCCTTTCACTTCCTGGAGCAGATCTCCGTACGTCTTGTTCATCGCGGCTCCGATCATGGTGAGCGCGGGGCGTAGGTCAAGTCGGGTATTCTCGGTGGATGCGCGTCGTTCCCCCGCTCGCCCTCGCGGTCTGTCTCGCTCTCGCCGGATGCAATCCCCCGCCGATGGAGGCGATGGACGCCGCGGTCGTGGACGACGTCGGCAACGATGCCTTCGTGCCGGATGTCTGGGCGCCGGACGTCTTCGTCGTCGATGACCCCGGGCCGGCACGCGCCATCTTCGTGCTCGCGCCGCCGGCGGGATCGTTCTTCGACCTGCCGTGGCCGACGGACCTGAGGACCGACAGCACGGGACGCCTGGTGCTGACCGACTTCCCGAACCCGCACAGCATGCTGGTCCGTCACTACCTGACCGCGATCCAAGCGCGTCAGGTGGGCTTCGCGACCAACGGCGCCGTGTACTTCCGCTTCTCGCGTCACGTCGACGAGACGACGCTGCCCGCCGATCTGCGAGCGAGCCTCGCCGACACCGCGAGCGTGTTCCTGATGGACGTGGACCCCACCAGCCCCGACCTCGGAACGCGCATCCCGATCCTCACGCACTACCAGCAGCTGCCGACGCTCTACTGGCCCGAGCGCACGCTCGCGATCCGCACGCCCGACGGCTTCCCACTCGCCGGCAACCGCACGTACGCGGTGGTCGTGACGTCCCGTGTGCACGCACAAGATGGAAGCGCGTTCGGTCGCGATGCGGACTTCGCGACGGTGATCGCGGGCACCGCACCGGCGGCCACCCTCGCGGCCTACCAACCCGCGCTCACCGCCCTCGCCCCGATGATCGCCGACGTGATCTCGCTCGCCGTGTTCACGACCGAAGACACCACCGGCCTCGCCATGCGGCTACGCGACTACGTCGACGCGCTCCCCGCGCCCGTTCCGGTGATGGACGGCATCGTTCGCGGCGTGCACCTCCCCCACTACAACATCATCGAGGGCCACTACGGGCACGTCCCCGTGTTCCAGAGCGGCGTCATCCCCTACGTCACCACGGGCGGTGCGATCGATCTCGACGACGGCACGATCGTGGAAGGCACGTACGACGCGCGCTTCGCGCTCACCGTTCCGGTGACGGCCATGCCCGCCGCGGGCTACCCCATCGTCCTCTACTCGCACGGAACCGGCGGCAACTACCGCAGCTTCCTGGAAGACGGGACGGCGGACCGCCTCGCGCAGCTGGGCATCGCGGCGATGGGCATCGACCAGATCCACCACGGCGAGCGGAACCCGACGATGAGCTCGCCCGACATTCTCTTCTTCAACCTCGACAACCCGGACGCGGTTCGCTTCAACACGCTCGAGAGCGCGATCGACATCGTCAGCCAAGCGCGCTTCGCACGCACGATCGACATCCCGATCGCGGTGCTCGATCGCGGCGGCGCGCAGATTCGCCTCGATGCATCGCACATGTACTTCTTCGGCCACTCGCAGGGCGGGCTCGTCGCGCCGCTCTATCTCGCCATCGACGACGCCACCCACGGCGGTGTGATCAGCGAGGGCGGCGGCCTGATCGGCTACGCGCTCACGCTGAAGACGCAGCCCATCTCCATCCCGGCCCTCGTCGCGGGGGCACTCGGCCTTCGCACCATCGTCGGCGAGGAGTTCACCCTCTTTCATCCGGTGGTGTCGCTGCTGCAAGGCTGGATCGAGCCGAGCGACCCCACGAACTACGCGCCGTTCCTCCTCGATCACCCGCGGGCAGGCTACGCACCGAAGAGCATCTTCATGACCGAGGGCGGGATGGATCCGTACACGCCGCCGCCCGCGATCGAAGCGCTCGCGACGGCGATGCGCATCCCGCAGGTCGATCCCATCTCGCACCGCATCGCCAACGAGGACTTCCTCGGCATCCCGGGCGCGGGGCCCACGGTCACCGGAAACATCGGGGGCGGTGCGGCGACCGCGGGCCTGCTGCAGTTCCCGAACGAAGGCCACTTCGCGGTCTTCGACAACATGGACTGCCAGACTCGCTACGAAGGCTTCTTCACCAGCCTGATCAGCGGGACAGGGCCCGGGACGATCCCACCGCCGCCGTGATCGACGGCGGGGATCACGCCGCTTCGGCCACGTAGCCTTCGGTCACCGCGTAGCGACCCAGCTCGCGCTTCATCGCCGTGCGCGCACGGTGAAGTCGCGACATCACGGTGCCGATCGGACAGCCGAGGGCGCGCGCGGCATCGCGGTAGCTCTGCTCTTCGAGGTCCACGAGCACGAGCACGCGGCGGAACTCTTCGGGCAAGCGCGCCATCGCGGCCGAGACCTCGTCACCGAGGGATTCGCCAGGCGTGGCGGAGATGCGGGAGTCCCAGCCGAGCGCGCGAAGCTCTTCGACCTGGACGGCGGCCAGCACGTCGCGCTCGCGGCGGCGCTTGCGATACCCGTTGATGAACGTGTTGAGCAGGATGCGGTGCATCCAGGCGCGGCCGTTCGTGCCGGGCTCGAAGCGGTGCCAGAACACCCAAGCGCGCATGACGGCCTCTTGGACGAGGTCCTCGGCCTCGGCGCGCGAGCCGGCGAGCCGGATGCCCGCGGCGAGCAGCTCGCTCCGATGGCTGAGCACGTGGCGATCGAAGGCCGCCCTATCCAATGGAACCGAGGCGAGGGGCTCGCCGCGCGCAACGTCGATCGGGATCTCGTGCTCGCCGGACTCGAGGATGCTGCGCTCGGAGTCGGTCTCGCTGATGATGGCCGCCGCGTGTCTCATCGGAACCTCCGAGGACATGCTTGAGCAACGCTCGGGCCAACTCACGGAGGCCCT
>JAYVCF010000059.1:0-43594 GCA_043750095.1 Deltaproteobacteria bacterium | reverse complement strand
AGCGCCGAGTGAACGAGGGCGACGTCCTCGAGGAGCGTCGTCCGCGACCGAAACGCGACCGCATCCGTCGCGGCGAGCGCGAGGTGCTCGTCTTTTCGGCGCGCGATGTCGTCGTCGCTCACGTCGGGGAAATACAGTGTGCTCCGGCGCAGGTCGAGCCCGAGCGAAAACCCTCCGGTCCTTCCCGTCGGCGCGCTCGACGCGCGCTAGCGTCCAGGCCCTGCGCGACGAGCACTCCGGCCGAGCGAAATCGACCCCTTGACCGGTTTTCGAGGCCAACCCACGCTCGGCACGAGACATGGCGCAGGAAGCGAGCGCGCTGGACGCAAAACTCGGGCGGCGCCCGTCGATCGAGGGGGAAGGTCCGGCCGGCTGGCTCGAGGACGTTCGCTCCGAGGTCGACGCGCACCTCGCGCGCTTCTTCGACGAGCGCCGTGCGAACGTCAGTGGTCTCGTGGGTCGCAACGATCACGAGTCGGTGCTCGTCGACGCGATCGCCGAGCTCACGATGCGCGGCGGCAAGCGCCTGCGACCCGCCGTCTTGGTGGCGGCGCTCTCGGCCGTGAAGCCTGCGTCTCGCATGCACGACGTGCTCTCTGCGTGCGCCTCGCTCGAGCTCTTGCAGAGCTATCTCCTCATCCACGACGACTGGATGGACGGCGATCTGCACCGCCGCGGCGGACCGGCCGTGCACGCACGCCTGCGCGAGAGCCAGGGCGCGAACGGCGACGCGCTCGCCATCCTCGCCGGCGATCTCGGCTCCGCGCTCGCCTGGGAGCTCATGCTCGATGCGGCCTGGTCGTCGGCACGGGGACGCGAGGTGACCGCGACGTTCGCGCGCATCCACCAAGAGGTCGTGCTCGGCCAAGAGATGGATCTCGTGGGCTCGATCGACGTGTCGCGCATGCACCGTCTCAAGACGGGGAGCTACTCCGTCGCGGGGCCGCTCCGCCTCGGCGCGCTGCTCGGTGATGCGAGCGAAGCGCAGCTGCGCGCCCTCGAGCGCTTCGGCGTTCCGCTCGGCGAGGCGTTCCAGATTCGCGACGATCTGCTCGGCACGTTCGGCGATCCACGCGAGGTCGGAAAGACGATCGGGGGCGATCTCCGCGTGGGCAAGCGAACCGCGCTGGTGCGTGAGCTCGAAGAGAGCGTTCCCACCGACGAGCGAGCGCCCGTGATGCGCGTGCTCGGCCGCGCCGCGAGCGACGTCGAGGTCGAGGCCGCGCGCCGCACCTTGATCAGTACGGGCGTGCGCGCGCGCGTGGAAGCGCGCCTGGAGTCCTTGCTCGATCAAGCGTGCGATGCCCTCGACGATGCCGAGCTCTCCGAGCCGGGTGTCTCGATGCTCGCCGAGCTCGCCGGCGCGCTGACGTTCCGTCGCAGCTGAGCCAGCGACCATCATGGACGGGATAGGGAGCGGACGAGGCAAGGTCATCCTTCTGGGTGAGCATGCCGTGGTGCACGGCGTGCCCGCGCTCGCCGCGGCGCTCGAGGGTGGCGCGTCCGCGACGGCGAGGGCGGGCGAGGTCGATCGCATGCGTGTCGCGCCCTGGGGTGTGGACGTGCGGCCCGGAGACGACGTCCCGCTCGCTCGCGCGTTCGCGGCAGCCCTCGAAGCACGCGGCGGTGTGCGCACGAAGGTCGACGTCGAAGCGGACGTCGCGCTGCCGGGTGGGGCGGGCCTCGGATCCTCGGCCGCGCTCGGTGTCGCCGTCATTCGCGCCATCGATGCGCTCGAAGGAATCACGCGCGACGACGACGACACGCAGCGGATCGCGCTCGCGTGGGAGCGCATCTTCCACGGGAATCCCTCGGGCATCGACACGGCGATGGCGATCGCGGGCGGCGTGGCGCTCTATCGTCGCACCCCCAGAGACGGGCAGCGCTCGCTCGAGCGCGTGTTGCCGCGCTCGCCGATCACGCTCGTGGTCGCGCACAGCGGCGAGGGCGCGAGCACACGCGCGATGGTGGAGTCGGTCGCACGCCAGCGCGATCGCGACGGCGCACGCTTCGAGAAGTCGCTGGCCGCGATCGAGGCGCTGGTGACGAACGCGCGCTCGGCGCTGGAGGCGGGCGATCTGCGCGCGCTCGGACAGCTCTTCGACATGAACCAGTCGTTGCTCGCGGCGTGGATGGTCTCGACGGGAACGCTCGAAGAGATGTGCGCGGCCGCGCGCAAGGCGGGCGCGCTGGGCGCCAAGCTCACGGGCGGTGGAGGCGGAGGCTGCATGATCGCGCTCGCACCTTCGCCGCAGGCCGCCGAGCCGATCCGCGCGGCGCTCCTCGAGCATGGAAAGAAAGAGGCGTGGGTCGTGACGGCCGGCGCCGCTCGGGAGATCACATGAGCAAAGCACTCGCGCGCGCGCGCGCCAACATCGCGCTCGCCAAGTACTGGGGAAAGAGCGACCTCGCGCTCAACCTCCCGGCCGTGCCCAGCGTGAGCGTGACGCTCGAGCCGATGATCACCGAGACGCGCGTGACGCTCGACGCCAAGGCCGAGCGCGACGTGCTCCTGCTCGGCGGCAGCGTGGCGAGCGAGCACGAGACGAGGCGCGCGGCGCGCGTGCTCGAGCGCATCCGCGGCGAGGTCGGTGCCAAGGACAAGGCGCGCGTCCAGAGCGTGAACCACTTCCCGACCGCGTCGGGGCTCGCATCGAGCGCGTCGGGGTTCGCGGCGCTCGTGGTCGCGGCCCGGCGCGCGTATGGCCTGCCGCGCGATCCGACGAGAGAGAGCGCGCTCGCCCGCTGGTGCAGCGCGTCGGCCGCGCGCTCGATCTTCGGCGGCTTCGTGGAGCTGCCCGCCGGAGTCGAAGGAGACGATGGGCTCGCCGCCACGCAGCTGCATCCCGCCTCGTTCTGGGATCTGCGGCTCACCGTCGCGGTGATCACCGAGGCGCGCAAGGACGTGGGATCGACGGACGGGATGGCGCGCTCGTTGGAGACGTCTCCGTACTACCGCGCCTGGCTCGAGGCGACACCGGCGATGGCCATCGCGATCAAGGATGCGATCGCGGCGCGCGATCTCTCCGTCCTCGGTCCGCTCGCCGAGCACTCGTTCGCATCGATGCACGCGCTCGCGCTCTCGACGAGCCCGCCCACCCTCTACTTCCAGCCGGGCAGCCTCGCCGCGCTCGCGACGGTGCGAAAGCTGCGGGCCGATGGGGTGCCCGTGTTCGCGACGATGGACGCTGGGCCGCACGTGAAGGCGATCTCCGCCGCAGAAGACGCGCCGCGCGTGAAGAAGGCGCTCGAGGAGACGGCGGGAGTGTTGCGCGTGCTGGAAGCGCGGCCGGGTCCCGACGTCGAAGTGGAGTGAGGAAGAAGCGAAGATTGGATCGCTGAGGAAGGCAGGAAAAGAGTCCGTTCCTGCTTTCCTGCCTTCCTCAGAGGACCCTCTTCATCGCTGTTCCTGCCTTCACGTACCGAACTGCGGCAGCAACGCGCGCATGCGCCGCAGCCCGGGCGACAAGAGATGGCGGCGCACGGCGCTCGCCGCGGGCAGCAAGCCCTCGGGCAGCGGCCGGAACATCACCTCGAGGTGATCGTCATCCGTCTCGAGCCCGTAGGCCGTCACCACCGGGGTGATGAGCGAGAGCGCGCGACGCAGCATCCTGTTCTTGGCGATGTTCGGGTCTTTCATCAGGTCGAGCACGATCTTGTTGTCGCGCGTCTCGATCACCGTGGGCGGCAGCGGCAGGTACTTGGCGAGGTTGCCGGGCTTGCTGAGATCGAGCGCGCCCGACTTGATCAGCGCGGCGACCGGACCGACCGCGTCGCCGATCACCTCGGCCCAGATCTCTTCGAGCCGCAGCTCGATGCGGATCTGATCGGGCGTGATCACCATGCGATCGATGTAGATGACGGCCGACGCGCGCAGCGGCGTCTTCATCGCGTCCACGGTCGCCGTGAAGCGGATGCCCGGTGGCACCTCGGTCAGCACCGGGTCCTTCAGCTTGCCGCTCTTGGCCGCGCGATCGAGCAACCAGCGCAGCGCATCGAGCGGCACGCCGACGCGCAGACCGATCAGGTTCCAGATCGCACGGGTCACTTCTTGCGGACGACGACGAAGATAGTCGCCCGCGGCTTCGAACACTTGCCTACGCATCGACGGCATCGGGGCGCAGGATATCAACGCACCACGAAGGGATCGAGGACGATCCGTCGCCACACCGCGTCAAAGCCGCGTCACAGCTTCATTCCGATGCGCGCAGCGCAATCACCGCATCCGCAAGCGCTTCGTACTGAGAGGCGTCGTTGTATCGCTGTGCGGACACGCGGAGAATGCGATCGCGCAGTCCAGGCCAGGGCATCACCGGGACGCGAAAGCGCTGCGCCGTGAGCGCCTCGTAGAGCGGATCGCGCTCGCCACCATCGTCCGATCGCGGTGCGAGCGGCACGGCGACCAGGCTTCCGATCATGCTCTCGGGCGCGGGCGCGGTGATGCCGAGCTTCGTCGTGAGGATGCGACGCGCCTCGAGGGCGAGCGCGCGGTTGCTCTGCATGAGCGCCTCCATCGAGCCGGCCATCTCCGAGATCGTGCGCGCCGCTCGACCCACGAGCAGCCAGGGGCTCGGATCGTCGGTGCCCGTCCAGTCGAACTCGTCGTGGAACGCACCGCGTGACGTGCGCGCCGTGTAGCCGTGGCTGATCGTCGTCGGATGCATCATCGCGCGTCGATCTTCGCGCACCCAGAGCATCGCCGCGCCCTTGGGCGCGCAGATCCACTTGTGGAAGTTGCCCGTGTAGAAGGAGGGCGCCATGCGATCGATCGCGAGCGGCACCATCCCCGGCGCATGCGCGCCATCGACGAGCACCGCGACTCCGCGCCCCTCGAGCGATCGCACGATCCGCTCGATCGGCAGCACGATCCCCGTCGGGCTCGTCACGTGATCGATCATCGCGAGACGAACGCGCGGCGTGAGCGCTGCTTCGATCGCCGACACGACCTCGTCCTCGTGCGCGAGCGGAAACGGCACGCGCGCCACCACGACCTCCGCGCCCGCGCGCCCGGCCCAGTGCGTCAGCGCGTTCTTGCACGCGGCGTACGCGTGATCGGTGGTGAGCACCGCATCGCCTGGGCGAAGTGGAAACGACTGAAGGACGGCGCTCACCCCCATCGAGGCGTTGCGCACGAACGCAAAGCCCGCCGGATCCGCACCGACGAGCGCCGCCGCTTCGATCCGCGCCGCGTCGATCTTCTCGGGCAGCGCATCGAAGAAGCCGAGCGGATCGGCCTCGAGCTCCGCGCGGATCGCCGTCTGCGCGTCGAGCACGCTCCTCGGACAGGCCCCGAAGCTGCCATGGTTCAAGAACACCAGCGTGGGGTCGATCAGGAAGTGGTGGGCGTCGGCGGAGCGCATCCCGGTGACGCTACACCTCCTTCCGACCGTGCTACGAGGCCGATCGTGACCACGGGCGACGAGCTCTTGCTGGCGCTCTCGCGGCTACGCGATGCGGCGCGAGGCAGCGTGCCGCGCGCTCGGGCTCGCGAGCAGAGCGACTGGCGCGCCGTCGAGGCGTTCGTCCGACACAGCCGCGCGACCTACGGCCAAGACGGAGACGACGTCGTGCAAGAGACGCTCATCGCGATGGCGCGTCACGTCGCCGATCTCGACGCGCGCGACGCGGCGAGCGCCATCGCCTGGGCCACCCGCATCGTGCGTCACAAGAAGATCGATCTCGCGCGGGCACGCGCGCGTGAGGGCAAGCGCGCCGAAGCGCGAGACGGAGACGCGAGCGCAGTCGATCAGCTCGAGCGCGACGACGGGACGCCGATCGACGATCGCGCGCTGGCCGTCTTGATCGAGGTGGTCGAGGAGGGCATCGCGGCGCGTGTCGAGTCGCTGGGCATCGCGTCCGCTGCGGATCGACAGCTCAAGCGCATGCAGGCGCGCGCCACGCTTCATCGCGTTCTCGGCCAGAGCACTGCACACCTTCGAGGCGTGCTCGCCCTGCCGCCCACCTTCGCGGACGATCGCCTGCACAAGTGGGTCGAGCGAGGTCGACCGCTGCTCGTCGCGGTGCTCGACGCGCTCGCCTGGGATCACGAGGGCGCGGCGCGCGGCGTCTTCACGGCGCTGCGCGAGGCGGCGCTGGCGCGTCGCGTGGATGCGGGCCTGGCGCGCCCGGACCGTCGAAAGCGCACCGAAGAGGAAGAGGGATGAGGCGGTACCGTCAGTTCTCGGAAGGGCCCGTCGTCTGGGGAGCAACGACGATGGAAATGGAGCGTCAGTGACCGCAGATCACGTCGACGGATGGGACGGCTCGTTGGTGATCCGCGCGTTCGAGCGGCTCGCGGCCGACGCGTGTGCGCCGGACGCCTCGCCGGAGCGTGTTCTCGAGGCCGCGGCGATGGGCGTCGCGCTGGCCGAGCTCGGCCTCGTGGAGCGCGCCCTCGATCGCGATCGCGTGGCCTCGCGCGCGCGAAAGGTGTTGCTCGGAGCGGGCGCGCTCCGGTCTGCTGTGGGCGACGCTTCTGCCCCGGACGCTTCTGCCCCGGACGCTTCTGTCGCGGACGAGGAAGATGCGCGTGACGCGCTCGAGCTCGCGATCGATCAGGCGCGGCGTGGTCTGGCGCTCCTCTCGGGCGGCTCGATCAGCGCGCTCGATGGGGCCCCCACGCACGAGCCCACGCCGCGCGATCTCTCGCGGCTCTTGCGGGGCGAGCTCGACGGCCATGCGTCGGCCGACGTCGCCTTGCGGCTGCATCGATCGGGCGCGCGCGATCCACGCGCCGTCGGCGACTCTCGCCACGATCGCTACGCCGCGTTCTTGCCGGAGCGCCCCCTCGACACGCGCGTTCGTCTCGCAGCCGACTCCGCGCCGGGTGTTCGCGACCCCTCTCTCGGTCGCTCGCTCGGGACTCTGATTCTCCGCAGCGGAGGATCGCTCGAGGCTCATGCGTTCGAGGGCGGCGTGATCGCCATCTACGCCGAGTCGTCGATGACCGTCGCGCTCACGTCGATCGACGTGCCCCTCGTTGGGCGGGTGATCGAGACCTCCGGCTATCTCGAGCTCTGCGTCGAAGGAGATCCCGAGAGCGTCACGCTCGTGCTCGCCGATGGCGATCGCAGCCTGACCTGGTCGCTGAATCTTCATTGACCGCTCCGCCGACGACTCCGGCCGAGATCAGATCCCCGCGCGGTACGCGATGGGTGGTGGCTGCATCCGCGCTTGGGCGATGTACTGCAGGCGCTCGACCGTCTGCGGGTCGTCGGCCGAGCCGTCGGGCGGAAGCTGCCGCCACGCGCGGTACGCCACGACGTAGTCGATCCAGATCGCATCGAAGCTCGGGTAAGCCTGCTGCAAGCGCTGCGCGACCGGTCGAATCCCGTTCCACGCGGAGCCCACGTCGATGTAGCCGGCCGTGACTCCGGCGAGCGCGACACGAAACAAGCGCACGGCGTTCCACGCGCTGGGCTGATCGCGCGAGAGCTGATCGAGACACTGACGCATCAGGCTCGCGTCGAAGATCTGCCAGTCGCGGTTCAGCATCTGCGTGGCCTTGTCGCGCGGCTCGTTCACCCAGCTCGCGCCGCGGTCCATGTGCTGACACGCGGCGCGCACCCACGCGTGCA
Source organism: Deltaproteobacteria bacterium (assembly GCA_043750095.1). Classification (GTDB taxonomy): domain Bacteria; phylum Myxococcota_A; class Polyangia; order Polyangiales; family Sandaracinaceae; genus JBBSAT01. The sequence continues at coordinate 36,017 of JAYVCF010000059.1, read as the reverse complement.
GCGGCTCGGGATGTTGGATCGGCGCCATGCCTTTGCCGGCGCGCACGTTCGACTCGAGCTCGCGCTCCATGCGTCCCTGGATCACCTGCCAGGCGATCATCACGGTGACGACGACCACGAACGAAAAGCCGCCGACGCAGAACATCCACGGCGAGATCCCCGAGAGCGCATCCATCAGCGCATGCGACACCAGTCCTCGGGACAGGTCAACGCTGCACCCCTCGCGAGCGGCGTGTTAACGTCCGCGCCCCTCATGACCGACACGTCGTTCACTCCGAAATTCGAGACCCTCGTCGACGTCTTCGACAGTGCGACCGCGCGCTATCGCGATCGCCCGCTCTTCGGCGAGAAGCGCGAAGGCCAGTGGAACTGGATGACGTTCGCCGAGTTCGCGCGCGACACGGCCGAGGTGCGAGGCGGGCTCGCGGCGATCGGCATCGGCGAGACGGATCGCGTGGCCATCATCGCGAACAACCGATCCGAGTGGGCCATCGCAGCCTACGCCACCTACGGACGCAACGGCGCGTACGTTCCGATGTACGAGTCGCAGACGCCCAAGGAGTGGGCGTACATCCTGCGCGACTGCGGCGCGAAGGTCGTCATCGTCGCCAACGAGAAGGCGCGCGACGCGATCCTCTCGAGCAAAGAGAAGGACGAAGAGGGCAAGGGCCTCCCGAGCCTCGAGCACGTGGTCGTCCTCAACGGAACGGGCAAGGGCATCGCGATCACCTGGGCCGATCTCAAGCAGATGGGCCGCGAGAAGCCGATCGCGTCGCTGCGTCCCAAGCCCACCGACATCGCGGGCTTCATCTACACCTCGGGCACCACGGGCAACCCGAAGGGCGTCAAGCTCACGCACCGCAACATCGCGTGCAACGTGAGCGCGATGCACGAGGTCTTCCCGATGAGCACGGAAGACCGCTCGCTCTCCTTCCTTCCCTGGGCGCACAGCTTCGGCCAGTCGGTCGAGCTGCACGGGCTTCTCTCGATGGGCGCCTCGATGGCCATCGCGGAGAGCGTCGACAAGATCATCGACAACATGAGCGAAGTGCATCCGACGCTGCTCTTCAGCGTGCCGCGCATCTTCAATCGTCTCTACGACCGCGTGAACAAGCAGGTCGAGGAAGGCACGCCCTTCCGCCGTCGCGTGTTCCGCGCCGCGATCGCCAATTCCGCCGCGCGCAAGAAGCTCGCGGAGCGAAAGCGCACCAGCGGCTTCGCCGAGCTCAAGCAGAAGATCTTCGATCGCGTCGTCTTCCAGAAGATCCGCGATCGCTTCGGCGGCAAGCTGCGCTACGCGTTCTCGGGCGGTGCGGCGATCAGCAAAGAGGTGGCCGAGTTCATCGACAACCTCGGCATCACCGTCTACGAGGGCTACGGCCTCACCGAGACGTCACCGATCGCCACGGCGAACTGGCCGGGCGCGCGCAAGATCGGCTCGGTCGGCAAGCCCATCCCGGGCGTGCGCATCGAGATCGATCGCACCGAGACCAACGATCCGAAGAACGGCGAGATCATCGTCCACGGCCACAACGTGATGCTCGGCTATCACGGGCACGACGAAGAGAACGAGAAGGTCTTCACCAAGGACGGAGGCTTTCGCACCGGCGACATGGGCCACCTCGACGAGGACGGGTTCCTCTACATCACGGGCCGCATCAAGGAGCAGTACAAGCTCGAGAACGGCAAGTACGTGGTGCCCTCGCCGCTCGAAGATCAGCTCAAGCTCTCGCCCTTCATCGCCAACTCCTTCGTGTTCGGCGACAACAAGCTCTACAACGTCGCGCTCATCGTCCCCGAGATGTCCGTGCTGAAGAAGTGGGCACAGGAGAACGGCGTGAGCGGCGAGGGCGAGGCGCTCCTCCGCAACGACAAGGTCGCCGCGCTCTATCGCGAGCAGGTCGACAAGCACTCGTCCGACTTCAAGCAGTTCGAGAAGATCAAGAAGATGCTGCTCATCCCCGAGGACTTCACCGTCGAGAACGGGATGCTCACGCCCAAGCTCAGCCTCAAGCGCCGCGTGGTCCTCGCCAAGTACGGCGCCGACCTCGAGAAGCTCTACGCGTAGATCTGAAGACGTAGAACTCAAGACGTAGAACGGTAGACCCCAGCGCGACTGCGCCATCGTGGCGTGATCGATGGGGCCTCTCGTTCCCAGCCGAGCTTCGATCTTGCGATTCGCCGATAAACTACGGCAATCTGCGCCTGGCACGCACATCGCAATAGCGGTGGGCAGACGATGCGATGCCCCGCATCGCGGTTCTCCCCAAAAACGTCGAACGAAGGAACACGCACCATGATGAAGACCCGCCGGATTCGCTCGCTCCTCGCTGACACCCGCGGCCTCTCGACCGTCGAGTACATCATCATCCTCTGCCTCATCGCCGTCGTCGGCTTCGCCATCTGGCAGAAGTTCGGCAACACGGTGAAGACCAAGACGCGCGGCGCAGAGAGCGTCGTGAACGGCCTGCCGACCTCGTCGACGCCATGAGCTGAAACGGCTCCGCTTGCTCTTCTTCGGGAGAGAAGCAGAGCCGGGAAACGGACCGAGCCTCGCGAGCGATCGCGGGGCTCGTTTCGTTTTGGGCGCCGGCAGAGTAGAAACGCGGCGCATGGAGACTGCCGAGACGGACGCCAAGCCCTCGCGCGCGCTGACGCTCGCGGTCGTCGTGGCCGCGCTCGGGTATCTCGTCGACATCTACGACCTGATCTTGTTCAGCGTCGTGCGGCTTCCGAGCCTCGCCACGCTCGGGGTCGCAGAGGCGGAGCGCACGGACGTCGGCCTGCTCCTCTTGAACGTACAAATGCTGGGCATGCTGCTCGGCGGGATCGTCTGGGGCGTGCTCGGCGACAAGCGCGGGCGACTCGCGGTGCTCTTCGGCTCGATCACGATGTACTCGCTCGCGAACATCGCGAACGGCTTCGTCGACCAGGCGCCTCTCGGCTACGCGGTGCAGACATACGCAGTGCTGCGCTTCGTCGCGGGCATCGGCCTCGCAGGGGAGCTCGGCGCGGGCATCACGCTCGTCAGCGAGCTCGTCGGCAAGGAACGGCGCGGCTATGCGACCACGCTCGTCGCGGGCATCGGCGTCTTCGGCGCGCTCATCGCCGTCGGCGTGTCCCGCGTCGCGAGCTGGCAGGTCGCGTACTGGCTTGGTGGCGCCATGGGCCTCGCGTTGCTCGCGCTGCGCGTGGGCGTGCTCGAGTCGGGCATCTTCCATCGCGTGCGCGCCGACGTAAAGGTCGCGCGCGGAAACTTCTTCGCGCTCTTCGCGACGCGCGCGCGTGCCATGAAGTACGTGGCGATCATCCTCGTCGGCGTGCCCATCTGGTTCGCGATCGGCATCCCCATCACGCTCGCGAACGACTTCGGAGCCGCGATGGGCATGGACCCGGTGCCGAGCCCCGCGACCGCCGTGCTCTCGGCCTACTCCGGCCTCGCGATCGGCAGCTTCGGCAGCGGCATCCTGAGTCAGGTGCTTCGCAGCCGTCGGCGCGCGATCTCCGCCTCGCTCTTGCTCAACCTGCTCGCGCTCGCGCTCTACTTCACGGTGGGGTCCACGTCGCTGAACGTGTTCTACGCGACGTGCGTGCTGCTCGGCATCGCCAACGGGTACTGGGCGGTCTTCGTCACGGTGGCCGCCGAGCAGTTCGGGACCAACGTCCGCGCGACCGCGACCACCACGGCTCCGAACTTCGTCCGCGGCTCGCTCACGCTGGTGTCGCTGGCGTTCATCACCGTCCGCAACGCGGGGGCCGGTGCGGTCGGGGCAGGCGTGATCATCGGTGCGACGGTCGGAGTCCTCGGGCTGGTCGCGGTGCTCGGCATCGAAGAGACGTACGGCAAGGATCTCGACTTCATCGAGGAGTGACCCGCGCAGACCGGAAAGATCTCCGAATTGTGCCGCGGCGGGGTACCCTGCAGGCGCATGTCGGAGCCGGACCGACCCGACGAAGCCAAGCCCGTGTACGCCGATCAGTTTCGCGTTCTGTTCGCGGAGGCGCCCATCGGCATGATCCTCCTCGATGGGAGCGCGACCATGCTTCGCGCGAACAACGCGCTCCTGGCGCTGCTCGGCTACGAGTCGCATGAGCTCATCGGACGAAACCTCGGAGAGCTGACGGTTCCCGAGGACGTGGAACGCCCCTCGACGCCCGGCTTGCTGGCAGGCTCGGCCGACTCCGGCCTCGTCGAGCGACGCATGATGCGTGGCGATGGACGGATCGTCTCGGCTCGCATGTTCGTGCGGCGCCTGCTCGGCGAGCGCGGCGAAGAGCTGATGCTCGGCGTGATCATCGACGACACCGAGCGCAAAGAAGTCGAGCGGCGCCTTCGCTACGAGGCCTTTCACGACCGCATGACGGGCCTGCCGAACCGCGCGCTCTTTCTCGATCGCGTCGGGCAGGCGCTGATCCGAGACGCGCCGGGCGCGGTGGTGGTCGTCGGCCTCGATCGCATGCGCGCGATCAACGAAGCGTTCGGGCACTCCGTCGGTGACCGACTCGTCGTCGAGGTGTCGCGACGCTTGCTCGCCGCCGCCGGGCGCGAGGGCACCGTGGGCCGCATCGGCGGTGACGAGTTCGCGGTGCTGATGACACACGGCTACGACGAGGCCGCGCTCGAGAGTGTCGGCCATGCGGGTCGCGCGGTCGTCACGCAAGACCACCGCGATCTCTCGACGACGGTCAGCGTCGGCGTGCGCACCCTCTCGGGGCTCGAAGCGCCCGAGCTGGTCTTGAGCGATGCGCTCCTCGCGCTCCAGCGCGCCAAGACCCTCGGCCGCAACCGCACGGTGGTCTACGAGCCGGGCCTGCGCGGCCGCGCCTCGCGCACGGCCGAGATCGCGCGACAGCTGCGCGACGCGATCATGCGCGGCGAGATCGAGGTCGACTACCAGCCGATCCATCGCGCGCGCGATCGCGGCCTGTCTGGCTACGAGGCGCTCGTGCGCTGGCGACGCGGGACGCTCGGAACGGTTCCGCCGACGGAGTTCGTTCCCGTCGCGGAGGAGCGCGGTCTGATCCAGCTCATCGGCGCCCACGTGCTCGAGCAGGCCCTCGCGGCGCTCGCGGGCTGGCGCGCCAAGTACCCCGAGGCGGCCGAGTCGCTCACGATGTCGATCAACCTCTCGCCGCTGCAGGTGCGCGACCAAGGGCACATGGAGCTGTTCGGCAAGGCGATCATCGCGTCCAACGTGCCGCCAGGGCGGGTGAAGGTCGAGATCACCGAGAGCGTGTTCGTCGATCTGACGCGTGAGATCGCCGAGTCGGTCGAGGCGCTTCGGAAGATCGGAGTGCAGCTGGTGCTCGACGACTTCGGCACGGGCTACTCGTCGCTGAATCATCTCCAGGCGCTGCCCTTCGACGGGCTCAAGGTCGATCGCGCGTTCGTGGCACGAGCGCTGGAGGACGTGCGAAGCAGAAACCTGGTTCGCTCGATCGCATCCCTCGCGGGCGGCCTCTCGATGCACTCGGTGGCCGAAGGCGTGGAGACGGAAGCGCAGCGCGATTTCTTGCGGGAGGCCGGATACGACTACCTTCAGGGCTTCCTGTTCGGGCGTCCTCAGTCGCATGGCGACGTGGAAGCGGTGCTGGCGGCGGTGAGCGTGAATCGACCGCGCACGAGCGAGATGTAAGCCGTTCGGCTCGCGGGCCCTCGCGGTGCTATCCCTGCGCCGCCATGAGCGAGACCGCAGCGCCCGGCTTCATCACCCGCCTCTTCCTTCTGTCGTGGGTGGCGTTCTTCCGCACCCTCTTCGACGGCGAGTTCGCCGCGGGAGTCGTGCGCCTTCGCGCGGGGCTGTCCGCGCTGCCTCCGCCACGCGACGAGCCGAAGGCCAAGCAGACCAAGCCCGACAAGAAGACCGACACGAAGACCGAGAAGAAGAGGGACGTCGTTCTTCGCGAGGCCGGTCCCGAGCCGGCGCTGCAGCTCCTCGCGTTGCTCCAGCGCGAAGGCCGCTTCGTCGACTTCATCGAGGAGGACATGTCGAGCTTCTCCGACGCCGAGATCGGCGGCGCGGCGCGCGTCGTCCACGACGGATGCAAGAAGGCCCTCGCCGAGCACATGCCGCTCGAGCCGGTGCGCACCGAGAATGAGGGCGCCTCCATCACGCTCGAGAAGGGCTTCGACGCGTCGCGCGTGCGCGTCACCGGCAACGTCACGGGCGATCCGCCGTATCGCGGCTCGCTCGCGCATCGCGGCTGGCGTGTGACCGAGGTTCGCCTTCCGAAGATGGTCGAGGGCCACGATGCGAAGATCATCGCGCCTGCGGAAGTGGAGCTCTGATGGCCTACGCGATCGGGATCGATCTCGGGACGACGCACTGCGCGCTCGCGGCGGTCGATCTCGACCTCACCGAGGGCGACGAGATCGCGCTCTCGGTGCTGGAGATCCCCCAGAGCACGAGCCCAGGCCAGATCGAGAGCAAGAAGCTCCTGCCTTCGTTTCTCTATCTTCCGCACGGCGGGGAGCTTCCGGTCGGATCGCTCGCGCTCCCCTGGGATGCCGCGCCCTCGTTCGCCGTCGGCGAGCTCGCGCGCGTGCTCGGGCAGAAGACGCCACTCCGACTCGTGTCGAGCGCCAAGAGCTGGCTCGGTCATGCGGGCGCCGATCGCCGCGCGCCCATTCTCCCGGTTCTCCGATCCTCGAGCACGGAGGGTGAGGCCGACGTCGAGCGCATCTCGCCGCTCGCGGCACAGGTGGCGTATCTCGCGCACCTACGCGCCGCGTGGAACGAGGAACACGAAGACGCGCCGATCGAAGAGCAAGACCTGGTGCTCACCGTGCCGGCCTCGTTCGATCCCGCCGCACGCGAGCTCACGGCCGAGGCGGCGCGAGAGGCGGGCCTCGGACACGCGGTACTCCTCGAAGAGCCGCAGGCGGCGCTCTACTCGTGGATCGAGCGCTCTCACGGGCACTGGCGTGAGGACGCCAAGGTCGGCGACGTGATCCTGGTCGTCGATCTCGGCGGCGGCACGACCGACTTTTCGCTCATCGCCGTGCACGACGTGAACGGAAGCCTCGAGCTGCGTCGCGTCGCGGTCGGCGATCACATCTTGCTCGGCGGCGACAACATGGACCTCGCGCTCGCGGCGACCGTGAAGCAGCGCCTCGAGACCGAAGGCAAGGTCCTCGACGCGTTCCAGAGCGCGGTGCTCGTGCACGCGTGTCGCGGCGCGAAAGAGGCGCTGCTCGCCGACGGTGCGCCCGAGTCGGTTCCCGTCGTGGTGCCCACGCGTGGCAGCAAGCTCGTCGCCGGCACGATCCGCACGGACGTCCGCCGCCTCGACGTGACCAAGCTCCTGGTCGAAGGATTTTTCCCCAGCGTGGAGATCGGCGCGCGCCCGATCGCGCGCCCCCGCGCGGCGCTCACCGAGATGGGCCTTCCGTACGCGCAAGACGCAGCCGTGACGCGGCATCTCGCGGCGTTCCTCTCGCGTCAGATCGAAGCGACCGTCGATCTCGCCGGCTTCGCAGAGAGAGCGGGCGCGACGTTTCTGCACCCGACCGCGGTGCTCTTCAACGGAGGCGTGCTCCGATCGAGCCTGCTGCGGACGCGGCTCATGGACGCGCTGAACGGATGGTTGAAGGCCGACGGCGCTCCTCCGGCGCGCGTGCTCGAGGGCGCCGATCTCGATCTCGCCGTGGCGCGCGGCGCCGCCTACTACGCGTACGTTCGACGCGGCAAGGGCGTGCGCATCCGTGGCGGCACCGCGAAGAGCTATTACGTCGGTGTCGAGAGCGCGACGCCCGCGGTGCCGGGGCTGGAGCCACCGCTGAGCGCCCTCTGCGTCGCGCCCTTCGGCATGGAGGAGGGCAGCGAGGCGCGGCCCGCCAAGCAAGAGCTCGGTCTTGTCGTCGGCGAGCCGGTGCAGTTTCGTTTCTTCGAGAGCGCGACGCGACGCGACGACACCGTCGGCACCATGCTCGATCGCATCGGCGACGATCTGCGAGAGCTGCCCGCGATCGGTGCGACCATGCCGGCCGAGGGGCGTGTGGCGGGCGAGGTGGTTCCGGTTCGACTCGGCGCCGCCGTCACCGAGGTCGGCACGCTGCGGCTCGAGGCATTTCCGCGCGCGGGCGGCGAGCGCTGGAAGGTCGAGCTCGACGTGCGCGGGCGCTGATCTTCACGCGCGAGGGTGCTCGCGGAGCTTCTGTCGCTCGGCCGAGGTGAGCACGCGCGGCTCGACGCGTGGCTTCTCGTGGCGATCGAAGAGCGGTGTCGGCTGGCCCAGGCCGCGTGCCATCCAGATCGCAAACAGGCGTGCGGGGCGCGCGACGCCGCGGAGGCTCAAGCCTGCGCTCGCACCGGGAGCAAGCCCGCCGACCGCGGAGCGTCCGTGGATCCGATCCGGATCGGGAAGCACGCTGACGTCGCTGAGCTCGAGACAAGTCCTCGAGAGACCCGCGAAGGGGACGCGCGGCATCGTGTTGACGATGGCCGTCTTGCAGCACTCGACGTACCAGCGGTGCAGGCCCCTGCCCGTGAGACGTAAGCAGCGCAGCTGGTCGAGGCCCTCGTCGATGGACAGGCGCGCGCGCGCGACCTGGATGATGTCCACGCCGCCGTGTGCGTCGAGCATGTCGTCACGCTCGAGGAAGTGCGCGAAGGCGCGACAGTCGTGGCAGTAGCAGATGCAGCGGTTCGCGGTGTCGGGCGCGAGATCCGTGACGACGCCCTTCACGCGTCCGCACCGACATCGCATGGGGACGTTCGCCATGATCGATTACTCCAGACCCAAGAGTGTTCGCGCGATGCCGAGATAGATGAGCAGCCCGACGACGTCCGAGAGCGACGCGATGAACGGAGTCGAGCTCACCGCGGGATCGAGCCCGACGCGCTGAATGACGAGAGGCAAGAGCGCGCCGACGAGCGAGCCCACCGTCACGACGCCGATGATGCTGATCGAGACGACCGCGGCGAACGCGGCCCCATCGGCGTTGTCGGCGGTGAACATGGCGCGAATAAATCCGAGCACGCCGACCACGAGGCCGAGCGTGATCCCCACCACCAGCTCGCGCTTCAGCACGCGGACCCAGTCGCGCGGGTGCACCTGATCGGTCGCGAGCGCGCGGATGACGAGCGAGGCCGACTGCGATCCCGCGTTGCCACCCGTCGAGATGATGAGGGGCAAGAACACCGCGAGCACGGCGAGCTCGCGGATCGCGCCTTGGAAGTGCTCCATCACGCTCGCGGTGAGAAAGCCGCCGAGGAAGAGGACGACGAGCCACGTCACCCGGCTGCGCCAGTACTGCCAGAACGAGATCTGAAAGTACGTGGCCTCCATCGGTGAGACGGCGCCCATCTTGTGCGCGTCCTCGGTGGCCTCTTCGATGACCACGTCGACGACGTCGTCGACGGTCACGACGCCCACCATCTTGCCCGCGGCGTCCACGACCGGCATCGCGGTGAAGTCGTACTTCGCCATGGTGCGCGCGACCTCTTCGCGTCCATCGGCGATGTCGAGACGCACCACGTTCTGCGTCATGATGTCGGCCAGCGTCTGCGCCGGCTCGGCGAGGATCAGCTCGCGCAGCGAGACGACGCCGACGAGCTTGTCGCCGTACGCGAGCGCGTAGACGTAATAGACCGTCTCGACGTCACCGGCGTTCGAGGACTTTCGCACCTCGTCGATCGCCTGCCAGACCTTGCGCTCGGGCGGGATGCCCACGAAGGCCGTCGTCATGATCGCGCCCGCGCTGTCTTCGGGATACGCGACGAGCTCGCGCACTTCGTCGGCAGCCTCCGGCTCGACCGACTGGAGCTCGGCGAGCAGCTGCTCCTGCAGGGGCATCTCGAGCGACTGCAGCGCGTCGGCGCGGTCGTCGGGCGCCATCTCCGCGAGCAGCGTCGCGGCCTCGGCCGGCTTCAGCTGCTGCAGCGCCGCATTGCGCACCTCGTCCGGCAAGCGCTCGAGCACGCCACCGGCGAACTCGTCCGGGAGCGCGCGCAAGAGGTTGACCACCTCTTCTTGCGTCAGCTCTTGGCAGATCTCGGCGACGTCTTCTTCGTGCAGCTCGTCGATCGCTTCGCGCAGCGCCTCGGGCTCTTCGCGCAAGATCTGGCGAAAGTCCGGGCCGAACAGGGTCGCGAGACGCATGACGTGCCGGAGCTTAGTCCTCCGAATCGATCCAGTCTTCCGATCTGGTCGCCGGCTCTGGTAGGCTGACGCCCAGTCGCCGATGAACAGAAACTTGCTCGCCGCTTCCGGTGCGCTGACCCTCGGCGGCCTCTTCCTCTTCTTCTACGTCTACACGCAGGCGTACCAAGAGACGGAGACCGGCGGCGCGCCGATCGAGGTGCTGGTCGCGCTCGAGGACATTCCGCTGGGCGAGCCCGTGCGCGCCGAGTGGGTGACCACGCGCGAGCTGCCTCAGACGTACGTCGAGGACCGGCACCTGACGGCGGCCACGCTCCGCGAGCTGATCGGCCTGCCGCTCGCGCAGTCGGTGCACGCCGGCGAGTGCATCCTGAGCACGGATCTCTCGCCGCTCTCGGACGCGCGGCGCACGCTCTCGGGAAGCATCCCCACCGGCCTGCGCGCGATGACGATCCAGGCGTTCCAGACCGCGCTCTTCGGCGGCATGCTGCGCCCGGGCGACCACGTCGACGTGATCGTGACCGTCGGCGACCCGGCGATTCCGCACATGGGCCGCACGGCGGTCGTGCTCGAGAACGTGACCGTGCTCGCGGTCGGCCAAGAGGTTCACGTCGAGGGTCCCGACCAGCCGCGCACGGTGGCCGAGGCGCAGGACCGGAGCGTGCGCATGGGGCAGGCCTCGAACGTGACGCTCGAGATCACCATGGCGCAGAGCGCGCTCCTCGCACAGTCCCGCAACCAGGGCACGATCTTCCTCACGCTGCGAAGCCCGACGGACACGCAGACGAGTCAGCTGGGCTATCCCGACGTCGGCCCGATGGACGTGACCGACGCCGCGCGGCGCTGGCACTTCCAGAACACGGGCCCGCGAACGCTTCTCTCCGCGCTCCCCGTCCTCGCCGATCAGTACGGCGACGCCACGATGCCGCCGGGCACTCCTCTCTGAGCGACGCCTTCGTGCGCGAGCAGCCAGGCCTTGCGCTCGACGCCGCCCGCGAAGCCGGCGAGTGATCCGTCTGCGCCGATCACGCGGTGACAGGGCACGACGATCGAGAGCGGGTTGCGCGCGACCGCCGATCCGATGGCCCGTGCTGCGGTCGGACGACCCAGCGCGCGCGCGATGGCGCCGTAGGTCCGAGTCTCTCCCGACGGAATGCGTGCGAGCTCCGACCAGACGGCGAGCTCGAGCGCACTGCCGCGCGGGGCGAGCGGAAGCTGGGGGCGATGGGACGCGTGCGCGAAATACGACGCGAGCTGCGCCTCGGCGACGTCGAGCGCCGCGCTCGGTCCGGTGCGATCGGCTCGAACGCGAGGCGCGGGCCGATGGTCCTCGAAGTACACGCCGACGAGCGCGTCGGCGCTCGCGATCAGCGTGAGCGCGCCCAGAGGCGATGCGACGACGCGCGCAACCAGAGACATGTCTCGATCGATCGTGAGGGTCATCGCTTCGCTCCTTCGTCCGTCCAGAGGTGCATCGCCGCGTACGCGCGAAAGGGTCGCCACGCATCGGCCCGCACCATGGCGCGCTTGCCGAGCCGACGCGCGAGCACGAGATCACCGGCGGGGAACGCGTCGGCGTCTCGGAGCGCGCGCATCGCGATCACCTCCGCCGTGAACGGCCCGATGCCGGGCAGCTCCACGAGTCGGGCCACGACCTCGCGCGGCGCCATCGTCCCGGAGAGATCCACCTCGCCGCGCGCGACCCCACGTGAGAGCGAGGCAAGCGCACGCGCGCGCGTACCAGGAAGGCCGATCGCCGCGATGCTCGCCGCAGATGCGGCAGCCAACGCATCGGCGTCGGGGAATGCACGATCGAGACCGGGCCGACCGCTGTCGATGGCGCGGCCGAAGCGCTCCGCGAGCCGACCGATCAACGTCGTGGCCGCGGCCACCGACACCTGCTGAGCGAGAACCGCGCGCACGGCGATCTCGAATGGCTCGATGGCGCCCGGGACGCGCAGCCCGGGCCGCTTCTTCACGAGGGCAGCCATGGTGCGCTCCGCGCCGAGCGCCGCGGCGACGCGATCGGGGCGCGCATCGAGATCGAAGAGATCTCGAACGGCGCGCGCGAGCCGAGCTGCGTGTGGCGCGAGCGACATCGAGAGCTCGAGCGCGAGCGCGCTTCGATCGGCGATCGGCCGAACACGGAGCCAGCCCGTGGCGCCGTCGACGATCACGGCGCGCTCGTACACGCCATCGAGGGCCCGCTCGACGCCTGGAATCGCGCGCGGGGCGACGAACGCGAGCAGCGAGGGCCAGTCGAAGGGATCGCGATGATCGAGACGCAAGCGCAGATCTCGACCGGAGTCGTCCGCGGAGCGGGCGCGACACAATTGTGTCGGCCCGGCGAGCCGGGCACTCCGGTCGAGATCGGGCCCGCCCGCCGCACCGCGATCGATTGCACGACGCACCTCGGAGGGCTTGCGCGCGAAGCGCACGAAGAAGGCGTCGTTGAAGCGCCGCACGCTCCCGAAGCCTGAGCCGAACGCGACCTGCGCCAGCGGCAGCGCGGTGTCGGTGAGGAGCTGCTTGGCGATCCCGAGCCGTCGCGTCGTCTCGATCTCGATGGGCGTGACGCCCAGCTCGGTCTCGATCGTGCGCCGCAGATGACGCGAGGTCACGCCGAGCCTCGCGGCGAGCGGCTCGAGGCCTCCGCGTGCGAGCGCGCCACGCGCGATCGCATCGAGCGCCGCGCTCACGAGGCGGGGGCGCGCATCGACCGACGCGCTGCCCGGTGCGAGCTCGGGCCGACATCGGAAGCAGGCGCGGAAGCCGGCGTGCTCTGCCTCGGCCGCGTGCTCGAAGAACGCGCAACGATCGGCGCGCGGCGTTCGCGCCGGGCAGACCGGGCGGCAGTAGATGCCCGTCGTCGAGACGCCCACGAAGAACACACCGTCGAATCGCGCGTCGCGCGAGGTCAACGCGCGGTGGCAAGCGCGCGCGTCGAGGCTCGTCCTTCGTCGTTGCACCTGCCCTTCGTAGCGTGCGTCAGAGGGCCCGTCTGGCCATTTTCGGACCTGACCGCGAGAACGTGTGCCGATGCTCTAGACTCCGCGCGTGATGCGCCCAAGCGTATGGCTCGTGCTCTTGTCGATGGGCTGCGCTCCGCCGCCACCACCACCCGCCGAGCTCAGCATCGCGGCCGCCTCGAGCCTGACGGACGTGCTGCCGCGCATCGCGGGTGCGCTCCAGGTGACGATCGAGCCGCACTTCGATGCGAGCTCCTCGCTCGCTCGTCAGATCGAAGCGGGCTCGCCCGTCGACGTCTTTCTCAGCGCCGACGAGGCGTGGGCAGACCACGTCATCGCCGCGGGCTTCGCGGGGCCGAGCGATCGCGTCGCGTTCGCGACGAACCACCTGGTGGTGGTGGTGCCGACGACGGCCACGACGCGTCCGACGACGCTCTCCGACCTCGCGACCTACGAGCACGTCGCCGTCGCCGCCGCCGAGGTTCCTGCGGGTCGCCTCGCGCGCGCAGCCCTCGCACACGAGGGCGCGCTCGATGCGGTCGCACCTCGCCTGGTCGATTCGCCCAACGTGCGCGGGGCTCTCGCGTGGGTCGTGCGCGGCGAGGCCGAGGCCGCGATCGTGTACGCGACGGACGCCCGCGTCGAGCCCCAGGTCACCGTCGCGTTCGAGATCGCCGAAGGCGCGGCGCCCTCGGCCGTGGACGTCGCCGTCGCGCTTCACGGTGATCACTACGCTGCTGCACGCGCGTTCGTCGAAGGCCTTCGCTCTCCGGCGAGCCGAGCTGCGCTCGCCGAAGCAGGGTTCGGTCCGCCTCCGTGAGCGAACTGCTCCTGCCGACGCTGCTCTCGTTCGTCGTCGCGGGACTCGGCGCGATCCTCGGCCTGCCCATCGCGATCTTCGTCGGTCATCGGCTCGCACACTCACGTGGCCCGTTTCGCGTCGCGCTCGCGACCCTTGCGCTCTTGCCGCTCGCGCTGCCGCCTGTCGTGACGGGATATCTGCTCTTGCTCTTGCTCGGTCGGCGCGGCGTGCTCGGCGGCCCGCTCGACGCTCTCGGGATCCACGTCGTGTTCTCGACCCTCGGCGCCGTGATCGCCGCGCTCGTCGTGGGGCTTCCCCTCTACATCCTCGCGGCAAGACGCGCCTTCGAAGAGGTCGACCCGCGCTTGGTCGATCTCGCGCGAACGCTCGGTGCGTCCCCGGCGCGCGTGTTTCGGGAGATCGAGCTTCCGCTGGCGCGACGCGGCCTCGCGGTCGGAGCGCTCCTCGCGTTCGCGCGCGCGCTCGGCGAGTTCGGCGCGACGATCGTCCTGGCGGGCGACGTTGCCGGACGGACACGAACGATTCCGCTCGCCGTCTACGCCGCGCTCGCGCGTCCGGGCGGGGAGACCACCGCGGCCTCGCTCGCTGCCATCAGCATCGCGCTCTCGATCGCCGCGCTCGTCGTGCACGAGCTCGCCACACGAAAGGGCCGCACGCGATGAGCGCGCTGCGGATCGATCTCCGCTATCGCGCGGGAGCTCGCACACACCACGCGGTGCTCGAGACCGACGCGGTGCGCGTCGCGCTCGTCGGGCCCTCGGGCATCGGCAAGACGAGCCTGCTTCGCGCCATGCTCGGCCTCGACGCGGAGGCGACCGGGATCGTCGAGGTCGCGGGCGTGCGCCTCGATGCGCTCGCGGTCGAGGCGCGAGACATCGGCTGGGTGCCGCAAGACGCGGCCCTGTTTCCGCACCTCACGGTGCGGGCGAACCTCGCGTTCGGCGCGCGCGAGCAGGTGTCACGGATCGCAGAGAAGGTCGGCGTGAGCGCGCTTCTCGATCGGGACGTCGGTGCGCTCTCCGGCGGAGAGCGTCAGCGGGTCGCGATCGGTCGTGCGCTCGCGCGTGGGCCTCGCGTCCTCTTGCTCGACGAGCCGCTCTCCGCGCTCGATCGTGATGCACGCCGTGAGATGGCCATCCTGATCGCGACGGAACGCGTGGCGCGGAGCGCGATCCTGATCCTCGCGAGCCACGACGAGGTGGACGTCGCCGCGCTGGCCGACGAGGTCTACGTGATGAGCGACGAGGGCACGCTCACGCGGCGCCCTTCGACGCGATGAACGTCATCGCCCGCTCGGCGAGCGCCGTGATCGTGAGCGAGGGATTCACGCCTGGATTCGCGCTCACCGCCGATCCGTCGATCACGTAGAGCCCGTCGTAGCCGAACACGCGGTGCTGCGCGTCGATCACGCCGTGGTGCGGGTCGCTTCCCATGCACGCACCGCCGAGGATGTGCGCGGTGGTCGGCGTGCCGGCGAGCGTCTCGGTCAGGATCGTCATGGAGACGCCGCCCACCTTCTTCGCGAAGCGCTTGGCCAGATCCGTCGCCTCCTCGATGAACGCCGCAGGCGCCTTGGTGCCCGGATCGAGCGCGGTGACGAGGCCCTCGCGCATGCCCGTGTACATCGAGCGACCGAGCTCGAGCGAGAGCGTGCCCTCGAGCGTGCGCATGTAAAGCAAGATCTGCCCCTGCTTGGCGAAGTCGCGCACCGTCAGCGCCTTGAGCCACGTGATGGGCTGACGGAGGAAGCCACGCACGGTCCCGCCGAGGCGCACGAGCACGTTGCTGCCCGGTGCGTGTGGCAGCGAGAGCAGTCGGAAGAAGCCCGACCCCGCGCCGTAGCGCACCGGCTCGATGTGGCTGTGCTCGTCCGTGTGCAGGATCGAGGTGATGGCCACGCCCTTGCTGAAGTCCTCGTTCGTATTGGGAGAGACGACGCCGATGAGCGCCTCGTTGTTGGTGCGCACCATGCGGCCGACCTTGTCGGAGAGCCTGGGCAGGCCCTTCGGGTCGCGCTTCATCTTGAGGAGCAAAGGGATCGTGCCCATCACGCCGCCCGAGAAGATCACGCGCTCGGCCTCGATCGAGCTCGCACCGGACGCGCTCTTGGTCTCGATCGTGTAGCCACCGCTCTCGAGCGCGCGCACCGCGAGCACTTCCGTCTCGGGGCGGACCTCGACGCCGCGCTTCTCGGCGAGGTAGAGGTAGTTTCGATCGAGCGTGTTCTTCGCGCCCACGCGGCAGCCCGTCATGCACGCGCCGCAGGAGTTGCAACCAGAGCGTCGCGGACCCTCGCCCGCGAAGTAGGGGTCGTCGACCTCGACGTCGGGCGTGCCGAAGAACACGGCGACCTCCGTCGGCTCGAAGTGCTCCTCGCGACCGATCTCCTTGGCGATCTCTTTGAGCACGCGATCGCCGCGTGTGAGGGTGGGATTCGGCGCCGCCCCCAGCATCGTCTTGGCGGTCGCGTAGTGGCGCGCGAGCTCTTTCTTCCAGTCGGCGAGCGAGGCCCAGCTCCCGCTGGTGAAGAACGCATCCTTCGGCAGCGGCAGCGTGTTCGCGTACACGAGCGAGCCGCCGCCGACGCCCACGCCGTGCAGGATCGTGACGTGCTCGAAGAACGACATCTGAAAGATCCCGCGCAGGCCGAGAGCCGGCTCCCAGAGCCAGCGCTTCACGTCCCAGTTCGTCTTCGGAAAGTCTTCCTTCGCGAAGCGTCGGCCCTTTTCGAGCACGAGCACGCGATAGCCCTTCTCGACCAGCCTCAGCGCCGAGACGCTCCCGCCGAAGCCCGAGCCCACGATCACGAAGTCCCAGCGATCTGCGTTCGACATGTGGCGCGAGCCTAGCGCGTGGATCGTGGCCCGCGGCTAATGCGAGTACGTCACCGTGAAGGGCCGAGCCTGCACGATGATGGGCCGGTGCTCGGGCCCTGCGATGAGGAACTCGACGTCGACGGCGTTGCTGCCCTCGGGAAAGTGAGGCTCGAAGTGCGCGTGGAGCGTGACCAGCACGTCGGTGAGCCGCAGCACCTCCGCGTCGCTCAGGATGGGCGCGCCATGCGTGCGCGAGCTGCGCGAGAGAACCTCGGGCTCGCGCTCCGGTAGATAGGTGAGCACGAGGAACTGCTCGGGGACCTCGTCGCTGCCGGCCCCCGTGACGGAACCGTCCATGGTCTGGGCATCGATCAACACGCCGGGCCGCCGCTCGTCGAAGGGGTTCGCGGTGAGGGCGACGCCGTTGGCGATGCCGTCGTCGACCGACGCTTGCACGAGCACCGCCATCGCGACGCGCGCGTGATCGATGCGATACCACTCTCGCTCCTCGTGCGCGCCGAGGTTGAACACGCTCGCCCAGATCCGTGCGAGCGCGCTCGCGATCTCGGCGTCGGTAGGATCGTGCGCGACGATCGCCGACGAGTAGAGGCCCGCCCCGTTGAAGCCTGGGAGGTCTTCCGCGTTCGTGCTCGATCGAAATCGGAGCCTGCCCGTCGCAGCGAGCGTCGCGATCGACTCGCGCACGCGCGTGACCAGCGTGGGATCCACCGGCGCCGATGCGATCCGCGCACGGAGCGCTTCGAGGCGCGTCGCGCGTACGCCGGCATCGCTCGCGAACGCCGGGTCCGCGAGCATCAAGAGGACCTCTGCGCGGATCCCGTTTCGCGCGAGGTGCTCCATGAAATACCGCACCGGGACCACGAACCCGCGTGGGACCTCCACGCCCGGCAGCTGCGTCGCTTCACCGAGGTTCGCCGCCTTCGCGCCGGCGAAGTCCACGTCGTCGATCCGCAGATCGGAGAGCGCGACGAGCCGCGCTTCCTCCGCGTCGATGCGAGGCGAGAACGGCTCGGACGGCCGAATGCCCGACCAGAACGACTCGGCCTCGGCGAGCGGCGCTTCTTCGATGCGCAGCTCCGTCTCGCTCACCACCAGGCGCGCGAGCCTTCCCTCGAGCGACGTGAAGCGTGCGTCGGTGATGGCGTCGCGCACGGCCGCGTCGGGCGAGCCGCGGTTGGCGCTCAAGAGCGCGATGTGCGCGAGCGGCGCCTGGAAGCGTGAGGTGATCATCGCCGCGCAGACGGGGACGTCGTCGGGTACCTCCTCCATGACGAGGATTTGGTTGGGCCGCACGCTCGCGGGATCGAGGTGACCATGCACGAGGCGCACGTAGCCGTACGCCATCCCCATCTCCAACGGCTCGTAGCTCCAGCTCTCGTGCAGCGCGGCGTCGCGCACGATCGGCAGCGTCCCTTCCGCGAGCGTCGCGAGGGTGCGCTCGTGCAGATCCGAGATCGGATGGAACGCGAGCACCTCGCCGAAGAACACGCGCGCACGGACGAGCGCAAAGCAGTCGGTGAGCGCCGTGCCGCTCATGGTGTCGCCCGCGAGGATCTCGAGCACGAAGCGATCGGCGTCGCGATAGCGCACCAGCGAGCCGAGCCAGAAGCGGCGCTCGGGGCGGCGATACTCCGAGACGTAGAAGTTCATGGGGCCCGAGATGCGGCCGCCCTCGCGGTCCAGGTGCGCCGAGGCGAAGTCGTAGTGCGAGTCGTAGCGATTCGAGTCCAGAAAATAGACGTGTGGCGCGCCGCTCGCGTCGCGATCGGAGAGGTCGATGACGAACTTCACCTCCTCGACGTTCGCGACGGTTCGCGCTTGGAGCGTGGCAGCGAGCGAGGTCCACGCCCGCTCGTCCGTGATTGCCTCCGCGTGATCGGGTCGGCTCGGATGGACGGCGTGCGATCCACACGCGACGAGGAGCGCACTCAGCGCGATCGCGCGGCTCTTAGTGCGCATGGGACGCGTGGGCTCGTAGCCAGCGGATCCGCGCGAGCCAGTCCTCGGCTTCGACGCGCGCGCCTTCGTCCGCGTCGGACGAGATGCCCTCGAACATCGCTCGCGCGCCCTCGAGATCACCGGTGCGTGCGCGGATGATCGCGGCGAGGCGGAGCGCTTCTCGCTGGATGCGCTCGCCAGGCAGCCCCGCTGCGCGTGCGCGTTCGAGGCGCGGCCCCGCGAGATCGTAGCGCTGACGAAAGATCATCTGCCGCGCGATGAGGTAGTTCGCGAGGCCGTCGCCACCCAGCTCACCGAGGCGCGCCAGGGCTTCGATCGTCGTCGCGCCGTCGTGCTGACGCCGTCCGCTAGGGACGAGCACCTCGCTCAAGGGGCCGATCACCGCGGGACCGCGATCGATCGCGAGCAGCTTCACTTCGAGCTGGCGCGCTTGATCATCCGAGAGCGGCTGATCGGTGCCGGCCTCGTAGAGCGCGCGCGCTTCGGTGAGATCGCCGCGCGAGAGCAGCGCATCCGCGAGCTCGGTCCGGGCACTGGTGAGCAGCGCCGCCGGAAGCTCGTCCTCGGTCTCGAGCTCGTGCAAGGCTGCGCGTGCGGCATCGAGCCGACCGAGACGTGCGAGCGCGCCGATGCGATGCGGCGTGATGACGAGGTAGGAGGGATCGATCGCGAAGATCCCGTCGCACGCTTCGAGCGCGCCGCGGTCGTCTCCGGACTCTTCGTCGGTCTCGAGGCTCGCCTCCAGCGCTGCGATCGCGTGCGGGCACACCTGCGAGAAGATCGCCGAGCGCGCGAAGCGAAGACGCGCGAGCGGGACGGCCTGCGGAGGCAGCGGGACCGTCGAGAGGAACGCGCGCCACTCCGCCTCCGCCTGCGCGAGCGGCTCGCCGAGTGCCTCTTCGTAGTCACCGGTGCGATAGAGCGCGCGCACGGCGGCAGAGCCGTGTGTGTCCAGCACCCAGCGGATGAACGAGCCGTTGGCCGTGTACGCGCGACCCGCAGGCTGCAGCAGGAACCCGAGGCCGGAGGCGTCTTCGAGCTCGGGCGTGCGATCGATCTCGCTCATCGCGCGCGCCCACTGGTGCGGCGTGAGGCCCTCGCGACTGTCCCAGGCGACGGCGACCGCGACGCCTTCGACGATCCCCGGCGACGGGAGCAAGCCACCGAGGCTCCCCGAGATGCGGAAGGGTCCGACGCCGATCGTGGCCGCGACGACGTGCACGAGCTCGTGAAAGAGGACCGGATGCGGATCGAGCCCGAGCTGTAGGTACACCTCGTCGCGCCATGGCTTGGCGATGTATGTGCCGGACGCGCCCATCAGCTCGCGCTTCTCGCTCGCGCTCCGAAAGAAGAAAGCGGTGATGCGCGCGGGATGCGTCACCCCCAGCACGTGCTCGGCGCGGTCGACGCGGAAGTCGCACTCGTCGCGGAGGCGCTCGGCCTGCTCGCGCGGAAGCTCGCGCGGAACCACCACGATGCAGCGCTCGCCCTCGAGCGTCTCGCCGAGCGCCAAGCGGATCGACTCGGACGTGCTGCGATGGCCGAGCTCGGGTCCGTACGCCTCGCCCACGACGCCGAAGCCCACCAACACGAGCGCGACGGGAATCGTCGCGGGATGCGCGCGCAGTGCGGCGAAGGTCGGCTTGGTCTCGTCTCGCCACGCCACGAGCACGGTGAGCAGCGCGCCGAGCCAGCACGCGCTGAGCGCGCGGAACGAGACGTAGGTCCCGGTGATCTCGATGTCGGGATCGTAGAGCGAGCCGGCGAAATACCCGACGAAGTGCGAGTACGCGAAGATCGCGGGCGTCGAGTAGAAGCGCATCAAGCCGAGGAGCGCGACGACGATCGGAACGAGAAACGCGATCACGGTGAGCACGCGCGGCCGCCCAGGCATCGCGCCCACCAGCGCGCCCGATGCGACGGCGAGCATCGCTCCCATGAGCGGCCCGAGCGCGAAGAAGGCGAGCCCTTCGAGCGGTGCGCACCAGCGGGTGCGGAGCGCACCGAACATCAAGCCGACGAAGGGGATCGTCAGCGTGATCGCCGCCGCCTCGACGGCCTCGCGCGTCGCGTGACCGAGCGTGCGATCTCCGCGTCCGAGGACGATGCGGCAGGCCATCGCGGCGACGAAGGGCGGCAATGCGAGGCCGAGCACGAGCGCGCTCTCGATCCCGTGCACGGCGAAGAGCGGCGAGAACAGGCAGCCGATCGTCGCGAGGGTCGCGATCGCCATCGACACGAGAACGGCGCGACGCGAGAGCAGCGCTCTCACGCGGCCTCGACGAGAAGCGGCGAGACGAAGTCGAGATAGGCGGCCAGCACTTCGGCGGGCGCTTCGACCTGCGGATAGTGGCCCACGTCGAGTCGCACCACGCGCGTGCTCGGACGCAGCTCCGAGAGGCGCGCGATCATGTGCGCGCCGCTCACGGGATCGAGCAGGCCGTTGATGGCGACGATGGGGATCGTCGTCTCGACGAGCGCGCCCACCCAGCGCTCGCGATGCTCGACGCGCTCGCGCATGTACGCGATCAAGCCCGCGAGCGCGCGCATCCCCTCGTCGCGCGAGGCGAGCTGCCAGAACGCGTGCATCTCGTCGCGCGTCGGCTTGGTGCGCGGGCCGAAGATCGCCGCGAACGATCGCGAGAACGAGCGCTCCGTCGACAGACGCGCCACCCAGGACCCGAGGGGCGAGGCGAGCAGGCGCTGGATCGGACGCGGCCGGTGCGTCTCGGGGAAGAGGCCGCCGTTCAGGAACGCCATCGATCGTAGACCGCTCGATCGCCCCTCGCGCTCGCGCGCCAGCAGCTCCTGCCCGACGCTCACTCCGTAGTCGTGAACGAGCGCGTGGTACGAGCGCAGGCCGAGCCGATCGAGCAGCGCGACGTGCAGCTCGGCCTGCTCGGCGATGGTGTAGCGATGCCCACGCGGCTTGTCCGAGTAGCCGAACCCGAGCATGTCGGGCGCGATCACGTCGAAGCGCGAGGTCAGGCCGCTCCAGATCTTGGCCCAGTCCCAGCTCGAGGTCGGATAGCCGTGCACGAGCACGAGCGGCGGCCCCTGGCCCTCACGCCGGTAGAACACGTGGTGGCCGCGGAAGTCGAAAGTCACTCCCGCGTCGCGCCAAGCTTCGATGCTCGGGATCTCGGCAGGAGGCGTCGAAGACGCGATGATCATCCAGTGGGACGCTCTCGTGTCGTCACGAAGGCGGTGCGGCAGCGACCGGCGGCGGCGGCACCGACGTGCGTCCACCCGGACCCGACTCGAGATCGAGCACGAGAGGCAGGATCTCGTCGATTCGGCTCACGAGCATGATCTCGAGATCCTTCTTGATGATCGCGGGCACGTCGTCGAGATCCGCCTCGTTCCGCTTGGGCAGAACGACGCGCTTGATGCCTGCGCGATGCGCGGCGAGGCACTTCTCTTTGATGCCGGTGATGGACAGCACGTTGCCGCGCAGCGTGATCTCGCCCGCCATCGCCACGTCGGGTCGGACCCGCAGCTTGGTGAGCATGGACGCGAGCGCGACGAAGATCGTGATGCCCGCCGAGGGCGTGTCGCGCCCGATGACGCCGCCCGGCACGTGCACGTGGATGTCCATCTTGCTGACGAAGTCGCGCGGCAGGCCCAGTTGCTCGGTGTGCGCGCGGATGTACGTGAAGGCGGCCGCGACGGACTCCTTCATCACGTCGCCGACCTTGCCCGTGAGGTGCATCTGGCCGCTGCCGGGCATCTGCTGCGCCTCGATGAACATCAGCTCGCCGCCCGCGGGCGTCCAGACGAGGCCGGTCGCCACGCCGGGGTGCGAGAGCTTCTCGGCGTCCGTGCGATCGAAGCGCGCGGGTCCGAGCACCAGCGCGACGTACTCCGGCGTCGCGAGCTGACGCACGTCCTCGCCCTCGGCCAAGCGCACGGCGACCGCGCGACACACGGCGGCGATCTTCTGCTCGAGGTTGCGGACGCCTGCCTCGCGCGTGTAGCTGTCGACGAGCGTATCGACCGCCTCGTCGGTGAAGTCCAGGCGCCCCGGCGAGAGACCGTGCTCGCTCAGCTGTCGCGGGATCAAGAAGCCCTTCGCGATGGCCAGCTTCTCTTCGCGCGTGTAGCCCGAGAGGTCGATGACCTCCATGCGATCGAGGAGCGGTCGCGGGATCGTGTCCTTGCGGTTCGCCGTGGCGATGAAGAGCACCTGCGAGAGATCGAGCTGCACCTCGAGGTAGTGATCGACGAAGGTCGAGTTCTGCTCGGGGTCGAGCACCTCGAGCAGCGCCGAGCCGGGATCGCCGCGGCCGTCGCTCGCGAGCTTGTCGACCTCGTCGAGCAGCATCACGGGGTTGCGCGAGCCCGCCTGCTTCATGCCCGAGACGAACCGACCTGGGTACGCGCCGACGTAGGTGCGGCGATGCCCGCGGATCTCGGCCTCGTCTTGCACGCCGCCGAGCGCGACACGCACGAAGTTGCGGCCGGTCGCGCGCGCGATGGACTTCGCGAGCGAGGTCTTGCCCACGCCGGGCGGTCCGACGAAGCACAGGATCGGTCCCTTGATGTCGCTCTTGAGCCGGCGCACCGCGATGTACTCGACGATGCGTCGCTTGATCTTCTCGAGGCCGTGGTGGTCCTCGTCGAGCACGCGCTTGGCCTCGCCCACGTCCATGCGATCGGCCGTCGTGCGACCCCACGGGAGGTCGGCGAGCCACTCCACGTAGTTGCGACAGACCTGGTACTCGGCGCCGTTCGGGCTCATCGAGCGCATGCGGCTCAGCTGCTTGCGCGCGGCTTTCTCGGCGTCGGCGGGCATCTCGGCGCGCGCGATCCGCTCACGCAAGAGCTCGACCTCGTCGTCGTCCTCGGCCTCGCCCAGCTCCTTCTTGATCGTCTTCATCTGCTGGCGCAGCAAGATCTCGCGCTGCGTGCGCGACATCTCCTCCTGCACCATCGTGGAGATCTCCTTCTTCACCTTGTACACCTGCGACTGGCGGCCCACGAGCTCGAGCACGCGACGCAAGCGATCGCGCACGTCGAGGATCGCGAGCACGGCCTGCTTCTGCGGCGTCGCCACGGGCAGGTTCGCGGCCACGTGATCGGCGAGAGCGCCAGGGTCGTGCACGTTGTCGAGCCCGGCGGCCGCTTCACGCGGGAGCGTCGGCAAGAGCTCGAGCAGCTTGCGCGCTTGGGTCTTGAGCGACACGGCGAGCGCGTCGATCTCCACGTCGCGCACGGGCAGCTCCGCGATGCGCTCGACGCGCGCGCGCATGTAGGGCTGCCGGCCCACCGGCTCGAGGATCCGCATCCGCGCGATGCCCTGGAGCACGACCGAGTAGTTGCCAGAGCTGAGCCGGATCACCTTGAGCACGCGGGCGACGGTGCCGAGCTCGTACACCTCGGCAAACTCGGGATCTTCGACCTCGGACTCGCGCTGCGCGACGACGCCGATGGTCGGCCGATCGCGCCCGAACGACTCTTCGATGAGCCGAACCGAGCGCGCGCGCCCGACGTTCACCGGCACCACCGCCGTCGGAAAGAGGACGGAGTTGCGCAGCGGCAGGATGGGGAGGAGCTCGGGGCCCTCCGGCGGAGGAATGGACGGGCTCGTCACCCGAGATCCCTTACCACGCGCGCGTGGCTCGCGTCCCACGCTCGGCCCCCGAAAAACCCGGAAGAACGGCCGATCGACCCTGGTCCGCCCCGTGCTCATTTGGGGGTTGGCACCCCGCCGCGGCGTTGATAGAAACTGGACCGCCTCGGCCTGATGTCGGACACTTGCTTACATTGGCGTCCATGGACGCACTCTCGCCAAGACCTTCGTACCTGTTCGGCTCCTCAGATTTTCCCGAGGTGATCCCGTGACCAAGTCTCCGAAGACCCTCTCTCTGTTCGCTCTGGCGCTGCTCGCGCTTCCGCTCGGCGGCTGCAACGGCGCGTTCGTCGGCAACTTCTTCGTGCTGTTCGTCTCGGTCGGGATCTTCTTCGGCACGCTGAACCTCGGCCGATTCTCGCCTGATCGTCTTGGCGGAGGCGCCCCGCGGACGCCGGCCAAGGGCAGCTCCGCGACTGAATCCAGCTCGTAGGCTCTGCGGGGGGCTACCATCGCGCTCGTGAGCGATGCCCTCCTCGCGACGCGCGCGTACCGAACGCTCTCGGAGCTGACCCTCGCGGACCTCGAGAGCATCCGCCTGCTCCTGCGCGGGGGCTCCGTGATCGACTGGGCCCGGCTCGCGTTCCGCACCGAGACCGACGTCGACGAGTTCCTCGGCGCGCACGAGTTCGATCTCGCCGATCCCGCGAGCCGCGCGCGCAGCGAGGCCATCAAGAACGCGGCCATCCAGTACCTGCGCCGCAACTTCGACTTTCCGATTCCGAAGCCCGTGTCCGACGCGAGCGTGGCGGAGCTGATGCTCGTCGCCTCGGGCCGCGGCCATCGCCAGCTCTGCGCCTGCACGATCTTGAAGGTGATGCACATCATCCATCACCTCGAAGCGCGCGAGCTGCTCTACATGCTCCCCATCTCCGACCAAGACGTCTTTCACTTGGTCGAGCAGAAGGTCTATCGCGTCATCGGAAGCATGCTCGCGCGCGGCCTGCCGATCCTCGAGTTCATCGGCGGTCGAAAGAACAAGGACTCGCTCTACTCGAAGCTGCTCTCGAAGAAGGAGACGCACGCCGCGCAGATTTACGACAAGCTCCGCTTCCGCATCGTCACGCGCTCGCAGAACGACGTGTTCCCCGTGCTCGCGTACCTCGAGCGGCTCTTGTTCCCGTTCAACTACATCGTGCCCGGCGAGAGCACGAACACGATGTTCGACTTCATGGGCTACGTGCGAAAGCACCACTCGCTCTCCGAGGTCGGCAAAGAGATCGCGCCGCTGCCGGAAGACGACGCGCCCGACGTCGTGAACGACAACGTGTTCAGCTCGCAGAGCTATCGCATCGTTCACTTCGTCGTGGATCTACCGGTGCGTTTGCCCGACGACATCCTCGATCTCGCGCCACCCGCTGCGCTCGGCCTCGGTCGCGTGGTGTTCGCGCAGGCCGAGTTCCAGCTCGTCGATCGCGAGACGGAGCAATCGAACGAGCTCGGTGACGCGAGCCACGAGGCCTACAAGGATCGGCAGAAACAAGCCGTCGTGCGCCGTCTCAAGCTCGGCGCGATCGGCGTCGAGCGCAGCAACCCCGCGATCACGCTGCCGCCCGCGGCTCCACCCGCGCGCGCGAGCCCCGTGCCGCCGAAGTCGAACAAGCCGCCGGCGCCGCGCACGCAGCCGCGCCGAAAGAAGAAGCGGCGAGGCTAGCGATACGGACAAGAGCGCCGAAGGAGAAAAGGAGAATGGGCTGCATTTCTCAGGAATTCGGGACGGCCAGGAATTCGGGAAGGGTCGTCGTCGATGCACCGACTTCGTTGCTCGAGATCGCAACGAACAATCCTTCTCTCATAGCTGCGCTCGCGCTCCGATCACTGCGTGATCGGACGAGCGTTTCAGGAAGAGACGCTGATGAGCCGTCCACCGTGAAAGAGAAGACTTACGGAATTCCTCGGCTTCCGGAATTCCTTAGAACTGCAGCCCGCTCCTCATCTCACTCCGGTCGAGATCAGTGCGCTGCGGCCGATCGCTGCGGCTTCGAGTTCCAGATTCGCGACGAGAGCAAGAGGCCCAAGAGCGCGAACGGGATCATCGCGGCGGGCCAGGTCCACCAGTTGCCCATGTGCGTCGCGGCCTCGCCCTCGGGGACGATGCGGCTGACGGTGAGGTACTGCGCGCCCTGACCGAGGTAGACGAAGCCGTCGATGATGCCCACGACGATGCCGACGTTCCTCTTGCCGCCGAAGTCCATGCTCGCGGCGCCGCTCAGCATGCCGTGCACGCCGATCACGGAGAGCATCATCGCGATCACCACGGCGCCGAGCGCGTACACGTTGGTGATCGTCAGGCCCATCGAGATCGCGCCCACCAAGAGCACGCCGTAGAGCAGGCCCGCGACGGGGCCGCGTCGCGAACCGAACACGCGGTCCGAGATGACGCCCGCGAGCACACCGCCCGTGATGCCCGCGATGCACTGGGCCATGCCCCAGTTCGCCGCGATGTAGTTGGTGGCCGTCCCCGTCTGATCGGAGAAGCGCACGTACCAGTCCATGAGCGAGCTGCGCACGAAGCCGCTGCAGAGCTCGATGCCTGCGATGACGAGGATCGCCGGCTGACCGAGCATCATGCGTCCCACGCGAACGACCCGCGCGAGCGCCTCGGCGACGCCGCCCTTCGAGTCCGGCTCTCCCCAGTCCGCATCGCCGGTGTCGAAGTCTTTCAGGCCCGCCTGGCCCGGCGTGTCGCGCACGAAGATCACGTTCGCGATCACGAAGACCGCGAGGATCGAGGCCGGCACCCAGAACACCCACGGCACCGGCACGTTGTGCGCGAGGAAGCCGCACCAGTCGTACGCGAAGTAGAGGCCGAGCGAGATGAGAATCCCGAAGATGCCGCCGAACGTGCCGCGCTCGCGGAGGTGGAACCACGACGCGTTGACCTTCACGATCGAGACGGCGCCGAAGCTCTGGAAGTACATGTTGATGCCGTAGAGCACCGCAAAGTTGCGAACGATGTCGTCGGTGTGACCGCTGGCGATCAAGAGGCCCATCGCGAGGTTGGCGAGCGAGGAGCCCGTGGCCGCCACGATCATGGTGGCCCGTCCGCCGAAGCGATCGGTGAGCGGCCCGTTCAGGAGGAACGAGACGCCGTAGACGATCGTGCCCGTGGCCTTGATCGTCCCGAAGTCGTGGTTGTCGATCAGGTCGGAGAGGACGCTCGCCGCCTGCGTGAGGTTGTAGCGGCCCATGTAAAGGAACGCGTAGGTCATCCCCAGCGGGAACCAGTTCATGAAGCGGCGCCGCATGAACGCGCGGTCGTGACCGACGTCCACTCTGGGCAGGCGCGTCAGCACGATGGAGACGACCACGAGCAGCAGCGCGATCGGGATCAGTCGCTCGAGCCAGGCGGGCACGCGCGAACCCTAACACGCGCGCACGACACGCTTGCGAACCGCGCAGAACACGGACATCGTCACGCCCGAGGGGCCCCCATGACACTCACGCTGCGTCACACCGTGCTCGCGATCTCGTTGTCGATGGCCACGCTGCTGAGCGGCTGTCCGCAGTCGCCGGGCAGCGTCTGTCAGCACATGGTCGACTCGATCGATCACATGTACGTGCGTTGCGGGTACGCGGTGCACGTGCGGCTCTCGTTCGACGGCGGCGCGACGGCGACCGACTGCGGTCACGTGACGCGCATCAACAACCCCAATCAGATCGTGCATCAGTGCATTCCATGGGCCGATGGAGTGGACTGCTCGACGCTCGTGCTCGACTCGAACGGAGTCCCCCAACTCGATCCCAGCTGCGACTTCGGGCTGCTCGAAGGACACCCCTGAAACAGGCCAATTCGGAGGGGGATCGGAACGCAGAATTCGCCTACAAAACAGGGCGATTCTAGCGCGTTAACGTCTTGCCGCACGAGATCCACGCGGCTATGCTGCCGCTCCCTTTCGGCCCCCGCTTTCCGGGCCTCGGAGTCGCAGCATTGATCACCCCCACGACCAAGCAGGACAAGGACGACTACGGCGCCGGATCGATCAAGGCGCTGGAAGGTCTCGAAGCCGTCCGCATGCGACCCGGCATGTACTTGGGCAACGTCCAAGACGGGAGCGCTCTGCATCACCTCGTCTGGGAAGCCGTCGACAACGCGGTCGACGAGCACCTCGCGGGTCACTGCAAGCGCATCACCGTCACGATGCACACCGATCACTCGGTGACGATCACCGACGACGGTCGCGGCATCCCGGTCGGGATGCACGACCGAGGCGTGAGCGCGGCCGAGGTCGTGATGACCGTCCTGCACGCGGGCGGCAAGTTCGACAACGACAGCTACAAGGTGTCGGCCGGCACGCACGGTGTCGGTGTCTCCGCCGTCAACGCGGTGAGCGAGTGGCTCAAGCTCGAGATTCGTCGCGAGGGAAAGGTCTGGTACCAGGAGTACCGTCGCGGCGTCCCCGTCGCGCCCATCGCGCCCACCGGGACGACCGACAAGACGGGCACCAAGGTCAGCTTCAAGCCGGACCCTCAGATCTTCTCGAACGTCACCGAGTTCAGCTGGGACATCCTGAACAACCGCATCCGCGAGATCGCGTTCTTGAACGCGGGCCTCGTGATCGAGCTGACCGAAGAGGGCGGCGAGAATCGCGCGATCACCTACCAGTTCGCCGGCGGCATCGTGGAGTTCGTGCACCTGCTCAACAAGAGCAAGACGCCCCTCCACCCCGACGTCATCACCATCATCGACGAACGCGAACGCGTGCAGGTCGAGATCGCACTCCAGTGGAGCGAGGCGTTCCAAGAGCAGATCAGCTGCTACACGAACAACGTCTTCAACCGTGACGGCGGCACGCACCTCACCGGCCTACGCGGTGCGCTCACCAAGACGCTCAACTCGTACGGCTCGAGCCACAACCTCCTCAAGGAGATGAAGGGCGAGTCGCTCGCCGGCGAAGACGTGCGCGAGGGCCTGACCGCGATCGTCAGCATCAAGCATCCCAACGCCAGCTATTCGTCACAGACGAAAGACAAGCTCGTCTCGGGTGAGGTGAAGGGCATCGTCGAGAACGTCGTCAACGATCGGCTCGGCAGCTACTTCGAGGAGCACCCCAACGAGGCCCGCAGGATCGTCGAGAAGTGCGTGATGGCCGCGCGTGCACGCGAGGCTGCTCGCACGGCGCGCGAGGCGGTGCAGCGCAAGGGCATGCTCGATCCCTCGCACCTGCCCGGCAAGCTCGCCGACTGTCAGGAGAAGGATCCGCAGAAGAGCGAGCTCTACATCGTCGAGGGTGACTCGGCGGGCGGCTCCGCCAAGCAGGGCCGCGACCGCAAGACGCAGGCGATCCTTCCGCTCCGCGGCAAGATCCTGAACGTGGAGCGCGCGCGCTTCGAGAAGATGCTCGGCAACGCCGAGATCGGAACGCTGATCACGGCGCTCGGCGCGGGCATCGGCACGGGCGCGGAGGGCGGCACCTTCGACGTCGAGAAGATGCGCTACCACCACATCATCATCATGACGGACGCGGACGTGGACGGTTCCCACATCCGCACGCTCCTTCTGACGTTCTTCTATCGTCAGATGTCGGAGGCCATCCGGCGCGGGTTCGTCTACATCGCGCAGCCTCCGCTCTACAAGGTCAAGAAGGGCAAGAAGGAGCAGTTCCTCAAGGACGAGGACGCGCTCGCTCGCTACGTGTTCGACGAGGGCGTGCGCGATCTGGTGATCCGGACGAAGAACGGCGTGCCGCTCACGGGCGATCCTCTGCGCCGCCTCCTCGACGACATGGGACGCTGGAACAAGATCCTGCGCGGCGTGGAGCGGCGTGC
This sequence comes from Deltaproteobacteria bacterium, assembly GCA_043750095.1. Classification (GTDB taxonomy): domain Bacteria; phylum Myxococcota_A; class Polyangia; order Polyangiales; family Sandaracinaceae; genus JBBSAT01. The sequence goes on along the minus strand of JAYVCF010000059.1, from coordinate 5,924 downwards.
CGAGCCCGTGCTGATCGAGGCGCTCGTGCGCGCGACCACGCTCGATGCGAAGTCGCTCACGGATCGCGCGGCGGTCGATGCCGCGCACAAGGCGATGGAAGCCTACGTGCACGAGCGCGAGCCCGATCTCTTGCCGCTCGTGTTCTCGATCGAGGCGGATGTCGAGCACTCGTCGCATCGCATCCGCGTGCGCACACGCTCGGGCGTGTCGGTCAAGGTCACCACGATCGATCACGATCTCGTCAACGGGCCGGACGTGACCCAGCTCCGCGCGATTCATCAGGGCGTGCTCTCGCTCGGTCAGCCGCCGTTTCTCGCGCTCAGCCTCGACGAGCACGGCAAGGAAGAAGCCTCCGAAGAGGTCGGCCGCATCGACGAGCTGGTCGCGTTCGTGGACGTGCGCGGCAAGAAGGGCCTCGGCATCCAGCGCTACAAGGGCCTGGGCGAGATGAACCCGGAGCAGCTCTGGGAGACCACGATGAACCCCGAGACGCGCGTCCTCTTGCAGGTCAAGATCGACGACGCGATCGAGACGGATCGCTTGTTCTCGCTCCTGATGGGCGACGAGGTCGAGCCGCGCCGCGAGTTCATCGAGAGCCACGCGCTCGACGTCAAAGAGCTGGATATTTAGCGCTCGAGGCGTTGGCGATCAAAAGATCCTGATGCACCCTCCACAGACGCTTGCGTGGAGGTTCTCATGAGGCGATGGCTTGGTTTCTCGGTGCTCTGTGGCCTAGCGGGTGCGGGCTGCAGCAGCAGCACGACGCTGGAGGTCGACTCGGGCGGCGGCGATCCCGACACCGGGCCCGCGATCGACGCGTTCGTGCGCATCGACGCGTTCGTGCCCACCGACGCGTTCGTCCCGCTCCCCACCGACACCGGGCCCCGCGACGCCGCACGCGCCGATGCGCCTCACGATGCGGGCACCGTGCTGCCGCCGACCGACGCGAGCAGCCCTTTCGGTGACTCAGGAACGCTCGGCGATCCGGTCTGGGTGCCGCTCAACGTGCTCACCGACGGCTCGCACTGCACGCCGCTCACACCTTGCGGCGGCGTCATCACGGGCACGTGGGACGTCGGCGGCGGATGCTTCGAGGTGCCTCTCGGCGACGTGATGCGCTGCCCGGGCGCGACCACCTCCGGATCAGGCCGCTCGCGCGGACGCGTCACCTTCGATGGCATCCTCGCGCATCGCGTCGCGCAGTCGGAGGTCGACGTGCAGATCACCATTCCCAGCATCTGCGCGAGCTTCGCGGGGGGGTGTTCGGCGATCGAGAGCATGATCCGAATGCAGACGCCCGATGCCGCGTGCGCCACCGAGACCGACATGAGCTGCCTCTGTCAGGTGCGCGTCACGACGGTGATCAACGACACCGACGAGTACACGACCTCGGGCAACGAGATCATCGGATCGTCCAGCGGCAAGCACTGGGCCTACTGCGTCGCGGGCAACTCGCTCACGTACCAGGATGTGTCGAGCACGGGCATGCGCGAGCCCGGAATCATCGATCTCTCGCGCCGCTGAACACACGAAGCGCGGCCAGCTTGCAGATGCAACACGCATGCGATAACAATCGCGCGCGTGTCGGCCGGATCCACGAGTGCGATCGTCGCCGTGCTCTTCAGCGCGATGTCGCTCGCGGCGGCAATGGCGCAGGCCCAGGAGGCACGGACGCCGCCTCACGTCATCGACGGGGTCGAGCCCACGCTTCCTCTGGGCAGCGCGGGCGGCGATGAGACGACCGTCGTCCTGCACGTCACGGTCGATGCGGACGGGACGGTCGCGGACGCGCACGCCGACGGCGAGCACGATCCAGCGCTCGAGCGCGCGGCGATCGAGGCCGTTCACGCGTGGCGATTCGAGCCCGCGACGCGCGATGGGATCCCCGTTCGCGCACGCGTGCGCGTCGCGGTGCATTTTCGGGACGGCGAGAGCGACAGCGAGGACGAAGACGAGAGCGAGAGCGGGAGCGGGAGCGGGAGCGAGAGCGAGAGCGAGAGCGAGAGCGAGAGCGAGAGCATGAGCGCGAGCGCGAGCGCGAGCGAGACCGTCTTCTCCGCGACCGGCACCGTCGATCCCATCGCCGATGCGGCGGCACCTCGCGCGGCGAGCGATTACGCGCTTCCCTCCGACGTGATCGGCGCCGCGCCCCACCGCGACGCGGGTGACCTGCTCGCCTCCGCGCCCGGGGTCTACGTCGCGCGCGGCGAGGGGGATGGCGTCGCTCACTCCATTTTTCTCCGCGGGTTCGACGCCGAGCACGGCCAGGACCTCGAGCTCACGATGGGCGGCGTTCCGCTCAACCAGCCCTCGCACTTGCACGGACAGGGCTATGCCGATCTCGGCTTTCTCATTCCCGAGGTCGTGCAGTCGATCCGCGTGACCGAGGGCGTGTACGACCCGCACCAAGGCGACTTCGCCACGGCGGGCACCGTCGCGTTCGATCTCGGCGTCGAGCGGCGCGGGCTCGTCTCGCGCACGAGCTACGGATCGTTCGACACGTTTCGCCAGTTGCTCCTGTGGGCGCCGGTCGGCGAGCGCAATGGAACGTTCGGCGCCGTCAGCTATCGACGCACGAGCGGCTTCGGCGTGCACCGCGGCGGCGAGTCGGGCTCGGCGATGTTCCAGTACGAAGCGGGCGGCTCGGGCAACGTGCGCGCGCGCGTGACGGCCACGCTCTACGGTGCACGCTACGGCCTCGCGGGCATCCTTCGACAGGACGACGTCGCGGCTGGACGCGTCGACTTCTACGGCGCGTATCCCGATCCCAGCGCGGCGGCGCAGAGCTCGTTCGCCATCCGCGCGTTGCTCGCGGGCTCGGTCGACATCCTCGGGGAGCGCGGCTCGTTCGGTGAGCTGGGCGCCTGGCTCGGGTACACCGACTTTCGCCTTCAAGCGAACTACACCGGCTACACGCAGATCTCGCGCGTCGATCCGAGCTGGCGCGGGCGCGGCGATCTGATCGAGCAGCGCAACTCGGTCGTCTCGATGGGGCTGCGGGGGCGCTGGCGCAGCGAGCGCTACACGCCCTTCGACTGGGCGTCGGCGTTCATCGAGGTCGGTGCGACGGGTCGACTGGATCTCACCTCGCAGCAGCAGAACCTGCTGGATGCGGTGAACAACCAGACCTGGGACCAGCGGGTGGACGCGGACATTCGCGGCGGCGACGTCGGTGGGTTCCTCGATCTCGACGTGCATCTCACGGAGTACGTGCGCGTGCGCGGCGGCGCGCGAGCGGACGTGCTGCTCTACGACGTCGACGATCGGCTCGGAAACTTCGCGCCCGCGTTTCGACCGCCCACGTTCATCGACGGCTTCCGACGCACGGCGCTCGGTGTCGCCGCCGGGCCTCGAGCGAGCATCGAGGTCACGCCGATGCACGGGCTCACGTTCTCGATCTCCTATGGGGAGGGCTATCGATCGCCGCAGGCGCGCACGCTGACCGATGGCGAGAGCGCTCCGTTCGCCAAGGTGCGCTCCGGTGATCTCGGGATGCGCTTCGCTGCTGGCGACCACCGCGAGCTCGAGCTCAGCTTGTCTGGCTATCTCACGGCGCTCTCGAACGACGTCGCGTTCGATCCGCAGCAAGGTCGGCTCGAGTCGCTGGGGCCGAGCACGCGCCTCGGAGGCACGCTCTACCTCGTCACGCGGCCGCTCTCGTGGCTGCTCGGTGCCTTCTCGCTCACCTACGTGCGCGCGACGCTCGACGGACCGCCGCTCGCGACGGCGATGGATCCGGCGCCGCCCTACGTGTCCGGTCAGGCACTGCCCTACGTGCCGCCGCTGGTGCTCCGCGCCGACGTGTCGGCCAACGAGCAGATCGGGACGCTGGCCGACCAAGCGCTTCGACTTCGAGGCGGAGTCGGCTTCTCGATGCTCGGTGCGCGCCCGCTTCCCTACGGAGACCAAGCGCCCCCGTTCGCGCTCCTCGACCTGTCCGTCGGCGCGAACTGGGGCCCGATCGATCTCTCGCTCGACGTGTTCAACCTGCTCGATCAGCGCTACCAGGCGACCGCGTACTCGTTCGCGTCGAACTGGAGCCCGACGGAGATTCCGTCGCGTGTTCCGGCGCGCGCGTTCTCGGCGGGTGGGCCTTTCACCGTGATGGGCACGCTCGGAGTGAGGATCGAATGACGCGCCTCGCCTCGCTCGCGTGCATCCTCGCCCTCTGCGCCGTGCTCGCGCCGAGCTGCGTCACGAGCGGGCGCACGCGCGTCTCGATCCCCGTGCACGGGGCCGGGACCGGCGTGCGTACGTTTGCAGTGGGTGACTTCACGATCACGCTGGAGGAGGCCCGCATCGCGTGGGGCCCGGCCTACTTCTGCACCACGGCGTTCGCCGACGTCGATCTCTGTCCCACCGCGCTCGCCGAAGTGCGCAGCGCCGCGACGATCGATGCGCTCGACGAGACTCCCCAGTTCATCGGTGAGCTGAACGGAATCAGCGGCACCGTTCGCTCGGCGATGTACGACTACGGGATCACGTGGCTCCTGCCGAGCACTTCGGCGCACGCCGATCAGGGGGCCGTCGACGGAGCGCACTCGGCGCGCTTCACGGGATCGGCCGAGAGCGCAGGCCTGATCACGCGCTTCGTCCTCGAGGTGGACATGATGCCGCTGCACAGCGGAGTGAGCGCCGCGCACGGCGTTCCCACGATGCACACGCTGAGGGAGGGCCCGGACGCGCTCGTCGTGCGCTTCGATCCGAGCGCGATCCTGGCCGACGCCGACTTCAGCGGGCTCGCCTCGATCGGTGGCGACCCCGTCGTGATCCCCGAGTCGAGCGTCATCTACCAGGCCGTCGTCATCGGTCTCTCGTCGAGCGCGCACCCGACGCTCGAGTGGGCCACACCATGACGCGATCTCTCGCGGTGCTCCTCGTCGCCCTCTCCGGCTGCGGAGCGTCGGGCTCGACGGGCGACGTGCTGATCGCGCTCGAGGCGGAGGACACCATCACGGGTGGCCTCGCGGCAGGCGCGACCGAACAAGACGTGATCGACGGATGGTCGATCGCCTACACGCAGTTCGTCGCGACCCTGGGCGACGTGCACGTCGCGCGATCGGCGACGGGCGCGATGCGCGTGAGCCCCGCGCTCACCACCGTCGACCTGCGATCGCTGCCGAGCTCGGGCTTCACGCTCGCGCGCTTCTCGGCGTTGGAGGCCGCGCGATGGGATGTCTTCGGCTTCTCGACGCGCGCGACGAGCGCGTCGGCGATGCGAGATCGCAGCGTCTCCGACGCCGACTTCGCCGAGATGATCTCCGGAGGCTGCACGTTCTTGATCGCGGGCACGCTCACCGACGCGAGCGGGCGCGCGGTGGACTTCCGACTCTGCATTCCGGCCCTCACGAGCTACGGGCCCTGCTCGACGCCCGATGGAATGTCGGGCCTCGCTGTCGTCTCGTCCGCGACGACGCCCGCGCACGTCACGGTTCACGGCGACCACCTCTGGTTCAACTCGTTTCCTTCGGGCGCCGAGGCCACGGTCGAGCGTCGCGCACAGTGGATGTTCGACTGCGACGCCGATCACGACGGCCACGTGACCGAAGCCGAGCTCCGCGCGACCCCCGCCGCCGCCGTGTTCACGACGACGAGGCACTACGATCTCGCGGGCGGCCCGACGGTCGACGGACACGGAATCCGGACCGCATGGGACTTCGTCCGCGCACAGATGACCACGGTCGGGCACTTCCAAGGCGAGGGCGACTGCCCGTGGGCGCCCGCCCCGGCTGGGATTTGACGCACTCAGCTGGAGCTAGGCGCGGCCTCGGTGTCGGTCGCTGCGGGCTCGGTCCGCGGCGTAGCGAGGCTCGGATCACATCGATAGGCGCGTCCCCTGCCGGTCCAGTGCACGCTCCCGCCGCCGTCGTCTCGGCGTTGGCGCGACTCCACCAGCACGTGCGTTCCGCCCATCTGGCCGGCC